>URCD01000034.1 GCA_900546215.1 uncultured Eubacteriales bacterium
CAGCCTTAGCTCTTTTCTCAAACAGGTTAAGAGCCACAAGCACAACAAATGATATAGCCAGATTTATAAACACCCATTTATAGGCCAAGGTATCGTTGCCCTCTCTCCACAGCTGATAAACTGTAGTGGAGATAGTTGCCGTCCTACCCGGTGTATAACCGGAAACCATGCTTGTAGCTCCGTACTCACCGAGTCCCCTGGCAAATGACAGCACAATCCCTGCCAGAAGTCCGTCCCGGCATCCGGGCATTAGTATTTTCCAAAAAATAAAGGTGTTTGAAAGTCCCAGTGTTTTTCCGGCGTAAATAAGACTCCGGTCAAAGGCCTCGAAGGAGCTTCTCGCCGTTCTGTACATAAGCGGAAATGTAACGATTATAACCGCCAGAATAGAGGCGTACCACGTCATCGTTATTTTGCTTCCCGTAAGCTCGAATATAAGTTTGCCTGCGGCACCGTTCATTCCTATGGTTTTCAGCAGAAAAAAACCTATTACCGTCGGCGGCATAACAAGGGGAAGTGTGAGAATACAGTCCAGCATCCCCTTTAACGCCCTTGGAAGCCGGGCAGCGTAATAGGCAAAAAAAATGCCTAAAAAGAACGTGACCGCTGTTGCTATGAGAGCTATCCTTATAGAATTGTAAAGGGGAAACCAGTCCATATTAACACCTCTTATTTTGCTGAAATAAAGCCTGCGTCCTCAAACACAGCAGTACAGTCGTCTGTCTTAAGATAATCAATGAACGCCTTTGCCGCATCCGGGTTTTTGCTGGTTTTTAATACCGCCGCGGGGTATGTTATCGCTTTATGGCTTCCATCAGGGGCCGCAGCTGCTATCTCAACCTTATCCGTTGTTGCGGCGTCCGTGCTGTAAACGATACCGCAGTCAACTCCGCCTTCCTCAACCTGAGCAAGAACCTCTCTTACATTTGTTCCGAAGGTTATTTTCTGTTCTGAATTAAGCTGGTCCCAAACACCCATATATGTAAATATTTCTTCAGAATACTGTCCAACGGGCACATCAGAGTTTCCAAGCGCTATAAGGCTGACCTTTTCGGTAGCTACATCGTCAAAGCTTTTTACATCTGCGGGATTTCCTACAGGCGTTATAAGGACAACGCTGTTTGATACGAGATTAAATCTTGTGTCTGTATCCACAAAGTCAAGCTTTTCCGGATTAGCTTCTGCGTCCTGTGCGGCGTCTAGCTGGTTCATCTGTTTCTGAGCGGCTGAAATAAATATATCGCAGTCGGCCCCCTCCTGTATCTGGGTTTTAAGAGTTCCGGAGGAATCAAAGTTATAAACGATATTCACATCTGGTTCAACAGCCTTATACATTTCAGCTATTTCATTCATTGTATCCGTCATGGATGCCGCGGCAAAAACAATAAGCTCCGTCTGCTGTGTATCCTCGTCCTCCTGTACAGGCTCCTTACTCGTTTCCGGCCCCTTTGATGAGCTTGAGCAGCCTGAAATCACACCTGCCGCAAGGACGGCAGACGCTATTAAGCACAAAATTTTTTTCATTTGTTTTTCCTCCCATTAATATTTTATTTGCCAAAGGGACAGACCGGATAGTGGCACTCACTGCAACCAAGGCATAATCCGCCGTTTCCTATTTTAACCACGTCTTTTTTCGTTACTTTTATTCCGGCCGCTATTTTAGGCAGAACAAGGTCGAATACTGTTGCCCCTGCGTACATAACGCAGCCCGGAAGCCCCATAACCGGCATACCGTTATCGTAATAGCCCAACAAAAACATTGCGCCCGGAAGCACTGGCGCCCCATAGGTAACTATTTCAGCTCCGCTGTTTTTGATTGCGCCCGGGGTGTTGTCATCAGGGTCTACACTCATTCCTCCCGTGCAGAGTATCATATCAAGCCCCTTTTTCTTAAGCTCCTCTATTGCCCTTTCAATATTTTCCATACCGTCGTCAACTACAATATGGCTTGTGACATCTATACCATAGGTCTTAAGCTTCTCTATAATAACCGGCGTAAAGGTATCCTTAATAATTCCTTTATACACCTCGCTTCCGGTTGTTATTACCCCAGCGTTTCTCAGTTTGTAGGGTGTTACTTTAAGAATAGGAGCGCCGTTAAATATTTCCTCAGCCTTTTTAAGTCTTTCCTCCTTTACAACAAGAGGTATTACTCTCATTCCAGCCAGCTTATCCCCTGCCCTGACGCCTGTGCCGCTGTGACGCACCGCAATCATTATGTCATCGATCATATTTATTTCGTCAAGGCGGTCTACATCCGCCTCAAAATATCCGTCGCACTGGGCAAAGGCCTCTAGCTTCCCCTCTTTTATTTCCGATGAAGGGCGTATATTTTCGCCGCCGCATATCCTGTACAGCCTTTTGGCCGCATCATTTTCGTGTACCATGCCGTCTTGCATTTCCCATACATAAAGGTGCTCCTTGCCCATTGAAAGAAGCATAGGTATGTCTTCTTCTGTAACCACATGTCCTTTCGCAAACTGGGCCCCTTTAAATTCTCCTCTTACTATCCTTGTAAGGTCATGGCAAAGCACATGCCCTACGGCGTCCTGGGTTTTTATAAGCTTCATCTACTCCGCCTCCAATACCGTTATCTTATCGCCCTTTTTGAGGGTTCCTCCCTTTTCTACAACCGCAAATATTCCCTCTGTCGGCATAACACATTTTCCGGTCTTTTTCTTAATTTCGCAGTCATTGTGGCATTCCTTGCCTATTTGGGTAACACATAAAATGCATTCACCTATCTTAAGCCTGCTTCCAACCGGCAGTGTTTTAAGGTCTATGCCAATAGTATTGATATTTTCCGCAAATGCACCCTTCTCAAAATCCATTCCCATATCTCTCATCTTATCAACGCTTTCCTCAGCAAGAAGGCTGACCTGTCTGTGCCAGTTTCCTGCATGGGCGTCTCCATCAATACCGCTTCCCAGCACAAGCCTAATGCTGTCAGCCTCATGCTTTACCGTTCCTTTTTTTTCGCTTATATTAACAGACACTACCTCTGCCATTTATAATCACCGCTCTTTCCTCCTGTTTTTTCCACAAGCGCTATTTCACCTATAACAATATCCCTTTGTATAGCCTTGCACATATCGTAAATTGTAAGCGCCGCGGCGGATACGGCTGTCAGCGCCTCCATTTCAACTCCTGTTTCGCCCTTGCATTTAACCGTGCTGAATATCTCTATGGAAGTTTCATTTACTGTAAAGCTTATATCAATGCCAGTGGTTATAACCGGATGGCACATAGGTATAATTTCAGACGTGCGTTTGGCAGCCATAATTCCTCCCACCTGGGCCACCGAAAGGACGTCCCCTTTTTTGACGCCGCCGCTTTTTATCATTTTAATTGTATCGGCTGACATATATACTGCGCCGTAGGCCCTAGCCGTTCTGGATGTTACGGCTTTGTCAGTCACATCCACCATCTGGGCCCTTCCCTGGCTGTTTATATGCGTAAAATCTTCCATAATTTCACCCTCAATCATATTTTTATTATTTTAGCATTATTCTTTTAAAAATACAACGGTTTTAAGCCGTTTAATGATAAAAATATATTTTTTATCGATTAACATTAAAAATCTATTGCAATACGTTAAAATAAGTGATATACTCAATTTATCAAAACCGGAGTTGATAAAATAAAATTCAGGAGGCTCGGCATGAAAAATTTAAACAGGCTCGCCATGACGGCGGCAAAAATACTTGAGGTGATACACTGGCTTGGTGCGGCGATTTCCGTCGCTGCCGCTGCTATGAGCATATTCGCACAAAATACCTTAGGTTCATTATTCAGCGGCTTTGCCGAAATTAATATCTATGGCTTTGAAATAAACCTGCTTAACTCGCAAGGTATGGTTAATATCATAGCACTGCGTACTTTTGCAGTGTATTCGCTAATAATTCTGTCTCTCATGGCTATGGTATTCAGAAACGTATATCTGATTTTTAAAACCGCTGAAGGCCGCACATGGTTTTCCAAGGGTGCAACCCCGTTTCAGCACGACATTACCAGAATGGTACGTGAAATAGGGATTTTCTATATATCGGTTCCTGTAATCGGGCTGATTATGAGCGTTATTGCACGAATGGTTATCGGATATGAGACTGCTGAAATCAGCATGAGTCTCAGCGGATTAATAAGCGGCATACTTATACTGTGCCTTTCTCAGGTATTCTCCTACGGAATGGAGCTGCAGAAGGACGTAGACGGGCTTTTATAGGAGGTTTGCAATGGGAAAAATTATACTGCACCTTGACAGAATGATGGTTGAGAGAAAAATGTCCCTGAACGAGCTTGCAGACAAGGTTGGAATTTCTAACGTGAACCTGTCAAAAATTAAAAATAACAAGGTAACGGCCATACGCTTCTCAACGCTTGCGGCAATATGCGAGGTGCTGGAGTGCGGGGCCGGGGACATTTTGGAATATACAGATGAAGAATAAAATGAAATACAAACAGGCGGCTTTGATAAATCAAAGCCGCCTGTTATGACGTATAATTATTTAATATTTATGGCTTTTCACTTTGTAGAGGCTTAGGTATCTAAACGCCCTTTGATGTCCTTCTTAGCATTTTGTAACGCGCCTACTCCTTGCCGTGGCTTTTCACTTTGTAGAGGCTTAGGTTTACTTTTTTGCTTTGCTTTCGCAGTAGATGCATCTATAGATGCCCTTTTCCCTATCCGTCAGCTTAAAGATATGAGGAAGCTCCTGCTCAACCGATGTTATGCATCTGGGATTTTTACATTTAATCACGCCTTTAATTCTTTCGGGAAGCTTAAGGCTCTTTTTCTCTATGGTCTTTCCGTCCCTGATTATGTTTACCGTAAGGCCAGGGTCAACATAACCAAGGACGTCAAGGTCAAGGTCTATCATGCTGTCTATTTTTATTATATCCTTTTTGCCCATTTTCTTGCTTGCCACATTTTTGATAATAGCAACAGAGCAGTCAAGCTTTTCCAGGCCAAGCACCTCATAAAGATACATACCCTTTCCTGACTTTATATGGTCGATAACAATTCCGTTTACAATTGAATCTATAGTCATTTTTAAGCCTCCATTCCAAGCAGTTTAAGAATAAGCGCCATTCTGATATATTTTCCGTTAAGCGCCTGTCTGAAATAGCAGGCTCTCGGGTCGTCGTCAACCGCAACAGAAATTTCATTTACCCTTGGCAACGGGTGAAGTATTCTCATTGACTCTTTCGCGTTAACAAGCTTTTCCGGAGTAAGAACATAGCTGTCCTTAAGTCTTATATAATCCTGCTCATTGAAAAATCTTTCTTTTTGAACCCTTGTCATATAGAGTATGTCAAGTTGGGGCATGGCGTCCTCAAGATTAGGGTTCTCAACATACGGTATTCCCTTTTTCTCTATTACGTCTACCTTTATATAGTCAGGAAGCTTCAGCTCATCAGGTGATATGAGCACGAATTTTATATTTTTATATCTTGACATTGCTGCTATGAGTGAATGGACGGTTCTGCCGAACTTAAGGTCTCCGCACAGTCCGATTGTAAGGTTGTCCAGCCTGCCCATCTCCCTGTGTATTGTGAGCAGGTCAGTAAGAGTCTGTGTAGGGTGATTGTGTCCGCCGTCGCCTGCGTTTATCACAGGAACATCGGATTTCATGGAAGCTACAAGCGGCGCTCCCTCCTTGGGGTGCCTCATAGCGATTACGTCCGCATAGCAGCTTACTACCTTAACCGTGTCTGAAACACTCTCTCCCTTTGCCGCTGAGGAGCTTGCAGCCTCGGAAAAGCCAAGCACACTGCCGCCAAGCTCAAGCATAGCCGCCTCAAATGAAAGCCTTGTCCTTGTAGAGGGCTCAAAGAAAAGAGTAGCCAGCTTTTTTCCGTGGCATATGTCCATATATTTATCGTGATTTGCAATTATATCGTCGGCAGTTGCTATAAGCTCCTCAATTTCCTCCGTTGTTAAATCCAAAATGTCTATTACGCTTCTCATTTTTTGCCTCCAATCCAGCTTTCATCATCGGGATTATTTCTGAAAGCAAGTATTCTGGCAACATCCTCCTTAGCAATATAGCCTTCCTCAGCGGCTGTCTCGGCCAAAACATCTAGGTTTGAAAGGCTGATATTTTTAACGTCGGCAGCCTCAAGCCTTTTTATTCCCTTTGCCATGCCGTATGTAAAAATGCTTGCTATACCAAGAACCTCCGCGCCGGCCTCTCTGAGAGCCTCGACAACCTCAACAGCGCTTCCGCCCGTTGATATAAGGTCCTCAATTACAACAACCTTCTGACCCTTTTCAAGCCTTCCCTCTATTCTGTTGTTTCTTCCGTGATCCTTTGCGCCTGAACGGACATAGCCCATAGGCATATTGAGAATATGTCCTGTAATCGCCGCATGCGCTATACCGGCTGTGCTTGTTCCCATAAGCACCTCACATTCAGGAAAATGCTCCTTTACTACCTGAGCAAGAGCGTTCTCAACGTCGTCCCTTACCTTTGGTGATGTGAGTGTAAGCCTGTTGTCACAGTATATAGGGCTTTTAATTCCGCTTGCCCATGTGAATGGCTCCTCCGGCCTTAAAAATACCGCTCCAATCGAAAGAAGGTCCTTTGCAATTAATTTCTGTATATTTTCCATTTTAAATTCTCCTTATCCGATAAATTCTTCTACACATCTCTCATATGCCGCAACGGGGTCAGCCGCCTGTGTTATAGGCCTTCCGACAACGATATAATCCGAACCTATTTCCCTTGCCCTGGCAGGAGTTGTTATTCTTACCTGGTCCCCTGCTTCGCTGTCGGCAAATCTTATTCCGGGAGTAACCGTAACAAAGCTGTTTCCGCACGCGTCATGTACCCTTTCAGATTCTAAAGGTGAGCACACAACTCCGTCAAGCCCTGCTGTTCTTGCGTTTTGGGCATAGTGCATTACAGTTTCCTCAAGGCTTTTATTTATGTAAAGCTCCTTCTGCATTCTTTCTTCATCAGTGGATGTGAGCTGCGTAACGGCTATAAGCATTGGCCTTGTGCCGTCGGCCCTTGTAAGGCCCTTAAGCGCCGCCTCCATCATGGCTATTGTACCCGCAGCATGGATATTTACCATATCTACGTCAAGTCCTGAAAGCACCTTCATTGCCTTCATAACCGTATTGGGAATGTCATGCAGCTTCAAATCAAGAAAAATCTTATGTCCTCTTTTTTTGATTTCCCTTACGATCTGCGGTCCCTCGGCATAAAAAAGCTCCATGCCTATTTTTACAAACGGCTTTTTGCCTGTAAATCTGTCAAGGAAAACAAAGGTTTCCTCAGCGCTGTTAAAATCACAAGCTATAATTACATCCTTACCCATCAGTGCGCACCTCCGATAATACTTTTTAAATCCTCTATTTTATATTTTTCCATAACCATTGGAAGCTCCTCGATTATATTTCTGCATGCGAACGGCTCAACGAGGTTAGCCGCGCCGACCTCGACCGCAGACGCGCCGGCCAGCATCATTTCTATTACATCCTCAGCGGTTGTAACTCCTCCCATACCTATTATGGGGATTTTTACGGCCTCATACACCTGGTACACCATCCTGAGCGCCACTGGGAATATCGCTGTCCCCGAAAAGCCTCCCATTTTATTTGCCACAACTGGCTTTTTAGTCTTTAAGTCAATTCTCATTCCAAGCAGTGTATTTATCATGCTTATTCCGTCTGCCCCTGCATCCTCACAGGCTTTGGCAATCTGCACTATATCGGTTACATTGGGACTAAGCTTTATATAGACAGGCTTTGACGTTACGGCCTTTACGGCACTTGTAACCTGTGCGGCCGCCTCTGCCGATGTACCGAAGGCCATGCCTCCGTTATGAACGTTCGGACAGCTCACGTTTACCTCTATAATACCTACCTGCTCTTCCTTATCTATTCTTTCACAGCAGTAAGCGTACTCGTCAACCGAGAAGCCGCTGATGTTTGCTACAACCTTTTTATTAAAGCACTTTTTAAGCTTCGGAAGCTCCTCTGAAATCACCCTGTCTATACCGGGGTTCTGCAGTCCCACAGAATTTATCATTCCAACGGGGCATTCGGCTATTCTAGGAGTTGGATTTCCGAAACGAGGCTCCCTGGTTGTGCCTTTAAAGGAGAAGCTTCCCAAAATATTTATGTCATAAAGCTCGGCAAACTCATAGCCATAGCCAAAGGTACCGCTGGCGGGGATAATCGGATTGTCAAGCTCAAGTCCGCTCAATGTGACCTTTGTATTTACCATATTATCTCCTCCTTTTCCAGAACAGGTCCGTCCTTGCATATTCTTTTATTTCCGTATTTTGTTTCACAGCTGCAGCCCATGCACGCGCCGAAGCCGCAGCCCATTCTTTCCTCAAAGCTGAACTGCCCGCTTGTGCCTATTGTATTATATACAGCCTTAAGCATTGGCTCCGGTCCGCATGTGTAAACATAGCTGTATTCAAGACCATTTACGGCGTCCGTTACAAAGCCCTTTACTCCGGTGCTTCCGTCAGCCGTTGCGATAATTACATCCGCTCCGAGAGCTTTGAACTCATCTTCATAAAATATTTCATCAGAACCGTTAAAGCCCATAATTACTGTAGGTCTTTTGCCCTCGCCTATCAGCTTTTTGCAGAGACAGTACATAGGAGGGACTCCTGCGCCGCCGCCTATAAGCAGAGGCAAGTCCCCGCTTTTTGAAAGATCATAGCCGTTTCCAAGCCCTGTGAGTATATCAAGCTGAACTCCTTTAGCAAGTTCTGACATATACTCCGTTCCTTTTCCCACGGCTTTATATATTATGGTAAGCCTGCCGCTTTCGTAATCGCACACCGATATTGGCCTGCGAAGGTAAAAGCCCTCGAGCTTTATGTTCACAAACTGTCCCGGACCGCTTATTGCGGACGTATCCCCGGCAAGCACCATTTTGTAAGTGTTTACAGCGATTTTAATATTTTCCTCTACCGTAAAAACGCTTTGCATCATAAATCTCACATCCCCATACATTATCACGCTTTATAGACTATATTCCCGTTTACCATTGTCATAAGGCATTTCCCATAGACCTGACGTCCCTCAAAGGGCGTACTCCTCCCCTTTGACAGGAAGCTTTCAGGCTCTACCGTATACTTAGCGTCAAGGTCAAACACAGTAATATCCGCAGGCTGTCCGCAGGCAATGCCCGAGCCTATTTTAAACCTTTTCTGCGCGTTTGTGTTTAAAAGCTCCATGAGCCTTTCAAGGCCTATAACTCCCTTTCTGACAAGTTCAGTATAAACTATAGGGAAGGCTGTTTCCAGTCCGACAACGCCCATCAGTCTTCCCTTCAGGCCTTTATTTTTTTCCTCCGCTGTATGTGGCGCATGGTCGGTTGCGATAAACTCAATGGTTCCGTCCTTTATGCCCTCAAGCAGCGCCAGTCTGTCGCTTTCGTCCCTGATTGGAGGATTCATCTTAAAGCGTCCTTCCTCCTTTAAATCCATGTCGTTAAAAACGAGGTAATGGGGGCCTGTCTCACAGCTTATGTCAACTCCGTCAGCCTTTGCCCTTCTTATAAGCTCAACGCTCTCCTTAGTGGAAATATGGCAAACATGATATTGGCAGCCTGTTTCCTTAACAAGCTGTATATCCCTCTCAATCTGCTTCCACTCACTCTCAGAGCATATGCCCTTATGTCCGTGAAGTCTGGCATATTTTCCTTTATGGATATAGCCTCCCTCAAGCAGAGTATTGTCCTCGCAGTGGGCTACAATCATTTTTCCCAATGCCTTTGCCTTTAACATAGCTTTTCTCATCATGACGTCGTTCTGCACGCCGTGCCCGTCATCCGAAAAAGCTATTGCATAGGGCGCCATGCCCTCTAAATCAGCAAGCTCTTCTCCCATTTCACCGACCGTTATAGCCCCGTATGGATAGACGTGAACTGCCGCTGTTTTGTCTATCGCCTCAGCCTCAAGCAAAATATTTTCAACCGAATCCGGCACGGGCTTAAGGTTAGGCATAGCGCATACGGAGGTATATCCTCCATGGGCCGCCGCCATTGTTCCCGTTTTGATTGTTTCTTTACACAAAAAACCCGGTTCTCTCAGATGAACATGAACATCTGTAAAACCGGGAAAAATATATTTATTATTAAAATCAAAAGAAACAACGCTTTCGCCATTGGGAAAGCTGCCGTCAACGGAAACAATTATATTGTCTTTTATAAAGACATCTGTCTTTCTAAACTGACTGTCAATGTATACATTAGCGTTTTTCAATAAATACTCCATTGAATATCCTCCGTTTCCATTCTGTACACCGCAGATATTTTATCATTAGCGGAACAGGCTGTCAAGGGAGAAATATAATATTTAATCATCAATACCAGTGCCGTCGTCTATGCCAAAGCGAATATTGTCAGTACCCAGGAAATTCATCATATATTCCTTTGCTTCTTCGCTCCATTCAGGGGCGTATACGGCAACCATATTATAAATGTTGCTTGTCGAAAACCCGTTCATTCCGCATTTTTCATGAAGCTCATCCCAGTTATTATGGAGCAGCAAGTGCATCCTGTCCATCTCCTCGTCGGAATAATATATTATATTCTTTGTTATCCTGACTGTTTCAAGAGACTCGTCCCAAGCTATGCTCTCATCTCCAATGCCTATGGCGTTAAGGACGTACCTTAAAGGGATAAAAGCTCGCCCTTCCTTTATTATTGGCAGACAGTCCATCTCAACATCTGTTTCTACTCCGTTATTATAGGTTTTTAGTACGTTAGAGCCTATTTGCGCCTGTAAAATAGTATCCCATGTCGTCGCGCGTCTCAATGTAATGGTTTTGCTTTCTTTATCCCACACAGGTTCAATCGACGGCTCCGCTACTACATTTTGTACATACTCAAGCGGTATTTGTATACGTCCGTACTCGTCTGCGAATATGGGTATGTCATGATATCTTTTAGAGTATTCCTTATCGTTTATATTGTAAATAACCCTATCGGAGCCAAGTTTTAATTCTACAATGGAGTTGGGATACTCGTCCGCAAAGCTCACGGAATTTATATTGATTACCGAAAAAACAAATACGAGCAGGAAAATTGTCTTTTTCATCAAATCACCTCCTAACTATTCGTAAAGATATACATTAACTCTAAAATAATCTTGAGCATCTGTCCTTTTTACAGTCCTGTTTATTATGAAACAGAATTTACGCTTAGGACTGTCGATATTAAAAAATAAAGTATCACAGCCAGCATAAGGCCAGAAGTGAAAAAATATTTTACTGCATTTTTCTCAGTTTTATTTCCATTCCAATAATCATTTATTGCCTTTCCCTTTACAGCCAGCAGAGATATGCTTGCCACCGCGCATAAAATCATGAACATATTATTTACAGTCCACAGGGCATCCCAGTACGAGCCTAAAAATCCCATTGCCTCTACAAGCAAATTATTTAAAATATGCAGAACAACCGCCGCGCCGAGCGAATACTCCATGGCCAGATAGCCGAAAAGCATTCCTACTAAAAAGGTTATCGGGAGCTGGACAATATTCTGATGAATAAGTCCGAATAAAAACGCTGAAATTATTATTGCAAAAACCTTACCGTATGGAGCAAGCTTCTTCATAATAATTCCGCGAAAAAGCAGTTCCTCACTAAGGGGAGCAAACACGACAGAATAAACAATTCCGGATATATAGATTGAAGGGTCGCTCGCAAGCGAGGTAGCTTCCTCCATGCCATAGCCCAGCTGCGACAGAAATAGCTCAAACGGCTGCAAAATACTGTTTCCAAAAAACTGCATTCCCTGCATCAGTATAAAAAATATAAATATCGTTTTAAAGCCAGCGGTTTTATTTCTTTTAAATGAAGGCGGCTGTCTGTAGCATAGATAAACGGCAAAAACAGAAATTGTCGAGGCCAGTATAAGCGACAATCCTGTATTATATACAATGTCATATATTTCCTGTAAATCCATGCCGGGATTTTTTATGTAAATGTACTGGGCCAAGCCTAAATCGGTCATATTTACTATAGCTATAAACAAAATATTATAAATTATTATTGCCAGCGCCATGAAATTGAAGTATCTTTTGGCTGTTCTTTTATCCAAATCCATAAAAACTTCTCCTATCATATATTATATATAACAGTCTAAAGGAAAACTAAACGAACAGCAACCAAACACAATCCTAATTTTCCCTTTCTTAAATCCGTCATTTTTCCATACATTTTTTAACAATAATTCTCCAATAACTACCTGTAATATTTAATTCAGCCCGTGAAATAATACTAGCGTAACACAAAAACAGTTACAAACAAATGAAACATAAATCAGGAGGTTGATTTTAATGTCATCTAACAGAAGTTCAAACAGAGCAGAGGTTCCCGAAGCAAGAGAAGCACTTGACCAGTTCAAGTATGAAGTAGCTCAGGAGCTCAACATCCCCTTAAAAAGAGGTTACAATGGTGACCTCACATCCGCACAGAACGGTTATGTAGGCGGATATATGGTTAAAAAGATGATTGAAGCACAGGAAAAACAGATGTCAGGTATGCGCTAATCAGCGTTTTATAGTGCCGGCTCTTTGCCGGCACCTTTCGCTGAAATCAATTAGGATTTCAGCTTTCTGATAAATCTGCTAAGTCCGCCTTATAAAATATCTGCCTTGCAGACAGCGGACATTCTCCCAAGTATCTGCACCCGCCGATATTTAGGAGCAAAAGCGGAAGGACGGCCCTATGGCCGTCCTTCTTATTTTATTACCATTCCCATTCATCAGGATATCTAAGCTCGTCAAGCAGGCTTAAAAACAAGGAAATATTTCCGTCCTTGGCATGCTCCTGCATTGCCCTTTCCTTTGACATGTATTCCTCGTCTCTTTCGGCCAGCTTTTTAATAACCTCAACCGTAAAATCCTCATGGCTGTTTTCATTGTTGATATATCTTATATTCAAAATGTCAATCCATTCCCTGCAATATCCTTTATATCTCATGTCCTTATTTTGGCATATCGCCTCATAGTCCCTATAGGGCTTTATGCTTTCAAATCTTTCCTCACCTATTACATTTCTGACCGCATTCCAGACAGAGGCTTGGAAAAAACGGATAAACGCCTTGTCTATATAAAATCTTTCACGTATTTTGCCGGCGAGAGAAGAATTTTTATCGGTCATGGTATTGATATAAAAAGCATCGCTCTCCGCCAGTATAATATAGTCGTTTAGTGCGTCCGCAACAAATATTGCCTCAGGCAAAAGCATTTTAAACTTATAGCTTGGCGTATCGCACCTTGTCATAAAGCTGTCCCTCTCAGCCCTGTATGCGTGAAGCAGCTCAAAGACAAAATGCTGTACAACCGAATGGACATATTCATATCCTTCATAGCTTGTCCTGTCTCCGGCCACATTGCTTACAGCCTCTCTTAAAAAATATAAATCCTCATAATCGCCGGAAACAAAAACACCGGCGCCGTTTTCTGTTAATTCTACCAGCAGCATTCAGTTTTCCTCCTCTTAAGGCTTGATAATTGAATTATAGCACATAATAATATCAGTGTCGACAAATCGCCTAAAGCCTAAAAAATAAAGCTTCAAAAGGAAATTTATTCTTTTTGTTTTAATCTGTTTGTGTTATAATTCTAAGAATATTTAAAATATCGGAGGTCATTTTTGTAATGCAGGACTGGCTTATTAAAAAATTTATAAAAAATTATGACAACATACATGACCTAACAGTCAGAACAGCATACGGCAAGCTGTCAGGAAAGGTAGGCATATTCTGCAACACACTGCTCTTTGCTGGTAAATTTTTTGTCGGCACAATAGCAGGCAGCGTTTCCATTACCGCCGACGCGGTAAATAACCTTTCGGACGCCGCCTCAAGCATTATAAGCCTGATAGGCTTTAAAATGGCAGAAAAGCCCGCTGACGAGGATCACCCATACGGACACGCCAGATATGAGTATCTGTCCGGGCTTACTGTCGCTGTTATGATAATACTTATCGGCTTTGAGCTTTTCAAAAGCAGTCTGAACAAGGTGCTTCATCCATCGGCTGTTGATTTCAGCTGGGTTGCCGTCGGAGTGCTTATAGGCTCTATCCTTCTGAAGCTATGGATGGCGCTTTTTAACCGCTCTATGGGAAGAAAAATAAATTCGCAGGCATTAGAGGCCACTGCGGCCGACAGCAGGAACGACGTAGTATCCACGGGCGCCGTTTTAGCCGCCTCAGTAATATCTCATTTTTGCAGCATAGAGCTCGACGGATACATGGGTATAGCGGTTGCAGTATTTATCCTTTACAGCGGTATGGGCCTTGTAAAAGATACCCTTGACCCCCTGCTTGGCAAAGCTCCCGACCCTGAGTTCGTGGATTATATACAAAACAAAATTATGTCCTATAAAGGAGTGCTAGGCACACACGACCTTATGATACATGACTACGGCCCCGGCCGCCAGTTTGCCAGCGTTCATGTTGAAATGGCAGCTGAGGACAATGTTTTGGAAAGCCATGACGTTATAGATAACATAGAGCGCGACTTTCTAAAAAATGACGGCCTTAACCTTATTGTTCATTACGACCCGATAGTGACCGGGGACGCGACGGTTAACGATTTAAGGTGCTGGCTGATGGAAAAGGTAAAGACAATCGATGAGAACCTGAGTATACACGACCTGCGTATTGTCCCGGGCACGTCCCACACAAATCTTATATTTGACTGTGTTATGCCCCATTCGCTTAATATGACGCCCTCGGAGCTGAAGTCTAAAATACGTAATCTTGTAAACCAAGAATATCCAAACTACTACTGCGTTTTGACAATAGACTCAAGCTATGCTGCTATGCCGCACACGCATGCGGATTAAAAAAAGCCCATTATGGGCTTTTTTATTTTCCATTTCTGCGGGCATATTTTTAAACAAACCATTTTTACCAAGTGTCAACGGGCAAGTCTTTTTCCTAAAAAAATCCGCGGGCTTATCCCGCGGATCTTAGTTGTTTTTTATTGCTTAAATAGCAAAAAAGCGGCGCAAGAGGCCGCATATAGTTTTATACTATCACGTGAAAACCTTGATTTCAATTGTGCCCTGCTTGCCGCTATTGAAAACAACCATATAACTTGCTGTGCCTTAGTCCAAGAAGGCGTACTGCGCAAAATGCTCAAGACCTCACTTGAAATTAGTGTTTAACAACTTTTCTTTATGCCTAAAACATCATAGTATTCATCACTGAACTTGATATGACTATCATCAAATTCTTTTTGTATTGCCTTGACATATTCAAACGGATTTTCCATAGGGGATAAGTTCAACTCTCTGCTAAGTGTCAGTAATACCGCTTTTTGTTTCTCTGTCTGAATCGTGAGTTCTTCTTGTATGTGCTGCTCATATTGTTTTTTATCCATCCAAACTATCTGCTCAATTGGATTTGCCGAACCACAGGCTAAAATCAATCGCATAAAGTCCGAAAAGCTCTTTGCAAGGGGATATACATTTTTATACGCACAACTTTCAGGATTTGATGCAAATACCATTTCATCATATCCATCAATAAAGCAATAAAGGATGCATCCCTCAAATCCAACTATTTTTGCATTTGTTGGATAGCAAAAATAAGGCTCAGACAAGTCCCCGTCTTCTAAGGATATTAAACTGCCATCAACGCACAAATTTTTATATTTTTGGAACAATGTATTCAACTTTTATCCTCCCAGCCTAATATAACTAATCTCCTGTGTGCTATATCCTCCAAAGGCTAATATCCATAGTCTAAGGCCAACCCGCATAAAAGTCAATTTTGCAACAGTATAGGCAAATGTTTGCTCCCATACTTATAAGTTCTTATATGCCTTTATATAATTTGGGCGGTATTTGAGCGGCAAACCAGCCTATTTTTCTATAGGTGTGTTTGATTAAAACCCTGCAACCATGCGCGTTTGTGGATATTTTGACCGCCTTGACTGGCTGAAAAAATGCTATTTTATATAGTACAAAATCCTGCTAAAAACGAAAATACAACCGGCATTGTAAACAGACATCCGACCGTAGTAGCCAAAAGGGATGCAACCGCATAATCCGGCGCGGCGTCATATTCCTGCGCGAGCACTGTAATTATGAGCATTGACGGAAGCATGGCAAATATTGTTCCAGCTAAAAGCATTTCATCGGATATAAGCCCAGTCGCCTTTAGAATGAAAAAAAATACAACGGGTACAACTATAAGCTTAATAGGAACAGTAAGGAATACCTTTGGCTTTTCAAATAGCTTTTTAAAGCCTCTTCTTCCTATATCCGCGCCTATATAGAGCAGACCTATGTACTTCTGCACGTTTCCAACGCCTGTCATAGCCTCCCAGACCGTTCCTTTTGGTGTAAAGCCTGCAAATATAAGCGCAAGCGCAATTAAAAGAGCTACCGTTGACGGCGTTATCATTTTTTTAAAGCTTATCTGCGCCTTGCCCTTGCTGGCTGACAGTATGCCTACGCCGGCAGTCCACGTCATTATGGTTTCAACTATAATATAGGCCGCTATGTAAAGTCCGCTTCGTTCCGGAAAAACGGCTGTAAGAATAGGGAATCCAACCAGGGCGCTGTTTATAAACGAAGCAGAGCAGGCATGGCAGCCAAGCTCAGGCTGCTCAAGCTTCATAAGCTTTCCGCTTAAAAAGCCTATAAATATAGCTAACGCAAACATAAAAAACATAACGAACACAAAGGGCCACACCTGAAAAAGCTCATCCCTTGTGCCGCCGTTGGCAACACTTGTCAGTATAAGAAAAGGAAGCGTAACCTTCATCATAAATTTCTGTATCTGATCCACGCACTCGCTTGTGATAAATTTTGACTTAGCGGCCGCAAACCCAATTAAAAGCACTGTAGCGAAAAATATTATCTGCTGCAGTATTATCCCCTGTAAATCCATCTTTTTACCCCTAACAAGTTTATTCTTCCGTCTTTTGTGCCGGCCTGACTATCTTTTTAACGCTCTTTTCAAACTTTGCCCTTGGAAGCATAACCATATGTCCGCAGCCGCAGCACTTCATCCTGAAATCCATTCCCACACGCAGCACTTCCCATTCGTTTGAGCCGCAGGGATGTGTTTTTTTCATCTGTACTATATCTCCTACCGAAAAATCCATATTAAAGCCCTCCGCCTGTTTCTATAATGCGTACCGTCCTTTGAGGGTACGGTATGTTTATTCCCTCTTTATCAAACCTCTTTTTGATACGAAGCCTAAGCTCCCTCTCAACTCCGAAGTTTTCCTTAACATTGCACCTTGCTACAATTCTAATTGTAACCGCTGAATCGTCAAGGGAGTTTATGCCGAGCACATCAGGCTCGGCCTGAAGCCCTTGAACCTCCTGCCATGCCGACGCCATTTCATCCTTAAGCACCTGGATAACTCTGTCTATATCCTCCTCATAGGCGACCCCTATATCCACCATAGCGTTCATAAAGTCCTTGCATTTATTTGTTACAGTTGATATTGTGCCGTTTGGAACGATATATACCGTACCGTCCACACTTCTTAAGCGTGTTGTTCTCATAGTTACTACTTCAACAGTTCCGGTACAGCCGTTTATGGTTACTATATCGCCTACATGGAACTGCTCCTCTATTATTATAAACAGCCCGGCTATAAGGTCCGATACAACATTCTGCGCGCCTAAGCCTATAGCTACCGCTATGGAGCCTGAAACCGCGGCAAGCGAGGCTGTTGATACCCCAAGCTGGTTTAATATGCTGAGCACGGCTATAAAGTAAATACCGAATTTAAGAAGGCTTGATGTAATCGACTTAAGTGTTTCGGCCTTGGCGGCGCTTTTAATAACTACCTTATTTTTAGCCGAAAAAATCTTATCGGTTATCCATTTGCTGATTCTTGCCGCCAGATAACATATAACGGCTATAACCACACAGTAAATTATTTTTTTCCAAACTAGCGACATCCTTTGTACCTCCCGGCGGCATCTATAAACGCCATGAATATTTTAAAATGCTCCTCAATACTGCATAAAAGCTCCGGATGCCACTGGACACCCAGAACGAATTTTTTTCCGCACGCTTCAACAGCCTCAATAAAGCCATCATCGGACACAGCCGAAACAAGGCCCTGAAATCCCTCTCCTACCGCCTGATGATGAAAGGAGTTGACCTCAAGGCTGTCCATATTTGTTATACTCTTAAGAAGCGAACCGTTTTCTATTTTTACACTGTGGTATGTCTGAGTCTTTGGTCTGTCCTGCATGTGCCCTTCCATATGCTGTATTATATGAGCACCCATAACGGCGCCTATAACCTGCATTCCCCTGCATATACCAAGCACAGGCAAATTCTTCTCCATGGCCAGCCTTAAAAGCTCGAACTCAAACGCGTCCCTTGCCCTTGAAATCTGACCATGTCCCGATGGGTCAGCCTCATCACCCGTTAGGGCAGGCTCAATATCCCCTCCGCCGGCAAAAAGTATTCCGTCCGCCCGTTCTGCAATATCCCTCGCATTTCCGTAATCCGAAGTGAAGGCAATGCCTCCGGCACTGTAAACAGCCTTGCAGTAGGCTCTTGACAGCTTAATTTCATCCTCTGTTTCATTAATTGACGGCGACACAATTATTAAAGGCCTCATATTATAACTCCCAAAAACAGCTTTACTCTGTATTTTATCATATAAATCCGCCAAAATATACTCTCTTTATGAAATTATTTCATTAAATCTCCATACAGAGCCGCCGTATCTGTAAACCTTTCCTCCTCTGTACCTCCCATAACCGCGCATATATATGTCTTAGAATTTATTTTCGCCGAGGAAATGAGGCATGCCCCAGCCAAATCGCTCGTACCTGTCTTTATCCCGGTCACACAGTCCATATAATAGATACTGTCAGGATTAAGCATTTCATTCGTATTATAATAGCTTACCTCTTTTCCTCCTGTCCAAATATCATATTTGCTGTACTGGCCTGCAATTTCCATAAGCTTGTCCGACTTGACAAACTCCCCTGCTATTTTAACCATATCCTCAGCCGTGGTATATTGCCCTTTAGAATCATAGCCGTCGGGAGATTTAAATACGGAGTCGGCCGCTCCTATTAGAGAAGCCTTGCTGTTCATTTCCTCCACAAACGCCTCTATAGCGGCTGATGTTTCTGCGTTATTGTCATTCAGTATTTTCCTTCCCGTATAAGCGGCCAGAACATAGGCCGCATCGTTTCCGGAGGGCAGAAGCAAGGCCGTAAGCAGCTGCTCTATATTAAGCGTATCTCCGATATACACCTGCGCCCTGGATGCGTCCGCCGCCACAAGTCTTACCTCATCACCTGCTGTCACATTCTCGTCCATTTCACAGTATTCAAGTACAACAAGCGCCGTAAGTATTTTGGCTGTGCTGGCAGGCGCAGTCCTTTTATCACTGTTTTTACCGAACAGCTCCTCACCTGTATCTGCATCTATAAGATATACACATTCCGACATTGTCTGTGCGTCTCCTTTGTCCTTATACACGGCGTATGAAAACGGCACAGCCGTCCCCATGCCCTGGGCCAGCGAGGCTGCTGCAACGATAACCGCTAGAAAATTTATTCCGGCGGAATCCGAGCTCTTTCTCTTATAGCCCTCTCCTTTTTTTATAAAAACTCCTACGTTTCTTTTAATTTTAGGCGAAAGCTTGATTATAAGCTTTCCTAAAGGCCATCCGGCCATTATACACGCAAAGCTTAAGCCTGTTATCACAGCGTTAATTCTTCCCGTTCTCGCCAATTCCAATGCAGCGGACAGCGCGCAAAGTACTGCGCCGCATACTGCCAGCGCCAGCGGATTTCTGTATTTATTAAATCCAAGCACAAGGCACACTCCTATAAGGATATATGTCCAGCCCTCAGCCTCTGTTTTAAATATAAGCGTCACAAGCACCGCAAGAAAAGCAAGCATAATTCTGTGGAGCGCGGTTGTCCTTTCTCCTCCCGCCTTAAGCTTAATCCAATATATAACCGCGAACAGCACTGCCGCCCCCGCAGTAAAAATAAAATTCTGCATAATAAAACCTCCCTGCTGATTAAATACTATCAGCCAGAGAGGCTTCTTTTTTTAATATGAGCTTGTTAATTCATTAAGAAAAAATATAGAAAATCTTAAATCTGCGGAAGAATTATAGTAAAGGCCGTCACTCCGTCCCCGCTTTCCGCCTGTATTGTACCGTTGTGAAGCTCTACAATATCCTTAGCAATGGCAAGTCCCAGACCAGAGCCGCCTGTGGCGGTTGACCGAGAGTAATCCACTCTGTAAAACTTTTCAAATATCTGGCCAAGCTTATCCTGGGGTATTTCCCCCATGCTTTCAAATTTGATGACTGTGTCTTCGCCCTCATCATGCGCAGTAATTTTAATGACAGGCCCTGTACTGTAATTTACGGCGTTTTTGAGAATGTTGTTGAACACTCTCGCTATCTTCTCAGGGTCGGCGTATATCTCCAGGCTCTCGCCAATATCTGTAATAACCTTTTTCCCTGCGCTTTTTATCTGTGGGTACGCCTCGTCTGTAATCTGGACGAAAAGATAACAGAGGTTGAGCTTTTCCTTATATATCGGAATGTTTTTGATATTGTATCTGGTTATCTCAAAAAACTCATTTATCAGCCTCTCAAGCCTGTAGGACTTTTCCAGAGTTATGCTCAGATATTTCGCCCTCTGCTGCGCGTCCATATCAGGCCTTTCCTCCAGCAGGCTCAGATAGCCTATTACGGAAGTAAGCGGCGTTTTAATATCATGGGCAAGATAAACTATCAGGTCGTTTTTACGCCTTTCAGCATCCTGCTCGGCCTGAGCCCTCCTTTTCAGCTCGTCTTTAACAGCGTTCAGCTTATTCTCGACAGCCGACATTTCCTCTGACATGCGTATTGATGTGCCGTCATCCTCAACCAGCTTATCTATCCCTCCGATAATTTCGTCAAAATATTTTGTAAACCAGCGGAAGGAAATTATATAAAGGCCAAAAAATATAAAAAGTACAGTCAGTATTATAATCGCCTCTAAATTCTGCCTTATATAGAAAAAGTATATATCGCTGGCCTTCTCCCATGAGATTCCTCGTACCA
>URCD01000035.1 GCA_900546215.1 uncultured Eubacteriales bacterium
TACGGCTATTGTCTACCGCTATCACAATTTTAACGCCTCTTTGTCCGTTATTTCCCAGACGATACAAGGCATATGCCACTCTCTATATTTTTAAGGAAAAGCTCAAGATCCGTTATTGTTATATTATTAAGCATATGTTAAAATTAATGTATATTTTTGTAAAACGGAGTTGTTGTCTGATGAATGAAGTGCTGCGTCAGGAAAAAAAGTTTTTAATAAGCCTTGATCAATTTTATAAATATAGTTTTAATCTTGGACAAATAATGACTGAGGATTTGCACAATAACGGTGAGGGATATTGTGTTCGCTCTCTATACTTCGATTCAATTGATGATATGGATTTTCAGGATAAAGAGGACGGAGTTGAGCTTCGAAGAAAAATTCGGCTTAGAAATTACGGACCTGACAGCACATTCGCAATTCTTGAAATGAAACAAAAGCAGGGAATGCTTCAAAAAAAGCGTTCTCTTAAAATGCAAAGGGATGACGCATTTGAACTGATAAACGGAGACTACTCAGTACTTTTGAAATATGACGAGGCTTTTGCCAAGGAGTGCTATGGTTTTATGCAAAGCAGGTGCTATCTTCCTAAAACTGTGATAGAATATAGAAGAAAGGCGTTTATTGCTAAAGAAAATAATATTCGCATAACATTTGACCACCATATAAAGGGTACTGAAAGCTGTTTTAATATATTTGCTGATGACCTGCTTTTAAATCCTATTCTTAACCCATATTTGGCTGTGCTTGAGGTTAAGTTTAATGGCTTTCTGCTAAGCTATATAAAAGATATGCTTATGGAATGTGATAAAACTGAGTTGGCAGTAAGTAAATACTGCCTTGGCAGAGCGGTTAGTAAACATTATGTTTTTTGAAGGCGAAGGAATGTGAATTATGAGAAAATATCTTCAGTCAATTTTACTGGAAAGCGGTACACTTAGTACAGAGGAAATATTTCTGCACATTATTTCTGCTGCTTTAATTAGCATAGCGATATATGTTTCTTACTGGTATACACATACAGGCACTGCTTACAGTAAGAAATTTAATGTTTCTCTGGTCACGCTTACAATACTTACAGGAACGGTAATGACTGTTATTGGAAATAACATTGCTCTTTCACTTGGTATGGTGGGTGCTCTTTCTATCGTGCGTTTTCGTACAGCAATTAAGGATTCACGAGATACAACTTATATATTTTGGGCAATTATTGTCGGTATTTGCTGTGGCGTAGGTGATTATCTGGTGGCGGGCGTCGGAACAGTGGTTGTCTTTATTGTTTTGCTTATACTTGGGAGAGTACGAAACGAAAATCGTATTTTATTAATCGTGAGAGGCGAAATGAGTAAAGCCTTAGAAATAGAAGGGCTTATATTTAACTATTTTAAAGGCAAGGCTTTGCTTAAAGTTAAAAACACAACAACTGAAATAGTTGAACTGATTTTTGAAATGCCAAGAAGCGCGTATCAGATTACATATAAAAATGATAAGGATATTACTGAAAGACTTTATGAGCTTGGAGGAATAGAATATGTAAATATAGTCACTCAAAGCGACGAGATAAGCGGGTGAGAGTGATGAGAAGGAGTAAAACAATCTATCTTTTTACATTAGCAGGTGTGATACTATTATCATGCCTTTTTTTGCAGATTGACAAAAGCAAAGATATTGTTCGGTATCATCAGCATCTGGAACAGCCAAGTGAAGAAGAATTGGGGGAATGCCCTGTATGCGGAGGTAAAGCCGATTTATGCACTCACCTGCCAATTATTACTGTAAATACTGGAGGAAAAAAGATACCGGGTGGCCCAATAATGGCATGGGATTATTCTATTATTGGCTATGAGACATCGAATAATGGAGAAGAACAAATAGTAGTTGATGTATCAGCAATAAACAGTGAAGGAGAATATAACCATCTTAACGATAAACCTTCTGTTTCTGCTAAGGCATTATTTAGAATCAGGGGCAACAGTTCAAGAAGATTTGATAAAAAAAGCTATAGGATACAGTTTATTGATAACGATAATCCAGAAAAAAAGCGGGATGTGTCTATTTTAGGAATGCCTGCTGATATGGAATGGGCATTACATGGTCCATTTTTAGATAAAACCTTAATACGTAATTATATGTGGATGAATTTATCCGCTGAGGTTATGGGATATGCCCCAAATGTTCGTTTTTGTGAGCTTGTGCTGGATGGAGAATACCAAGGTGTATATGTTTTAATGGAAACCATACGGGAAGGTGAAAATAGAATAAACCTTACGGACTACGAAAAAGATTCACCTGTATGCAGCTATATGATTCGCTTTGAGCCAAAATCTAATCCTGATAAGGTTATAGACAGCTTCACCTATTATACAAAAAGGCTCGAGCAGGGGTCAAAGGTTGAAGTGATTTATCCTGGTTCTGATGAACAGACTGCTGAGGTTAAACAATACATAAAATCTGACTTAAATGAAATTGAACAGAAACTCTTTTCACAGGAATTCAAAGATGATCCTGACAGCTGCTGGGATTACTTAGATATAGATTCTTTTGTAAATTACTATATTTTGCAGGAGTTTTTAGCAGTAAACGATGTATTTTCAGCTTCAACATACATGTATAAAGATGTCAGAGGAAAGCTCCATATAGGACCCGTTTGGGATTATAATAATGTGTTGGATAATTTTTTGAGGGAAATGCCGCAGTATGAATTTTTGCTTTCACAGCGTGGCTGGTACAGCCAGCTAATGAGAAGTGAAAAGTTTGTAAAGCGTCTGATTTCGCGGTACAAGGAGCTTAGGAAAGGCTATCTATCTTGAAAACTATATCATAGAAACTGAAAAATGGCTTGGAAGTGCTATTGAAAGAAATTTTGAAGTGTGGGGATATTCATTTGATGTAAATCAAATCGAGCCATATGAAATGAAAAGGCCTTTTGGAAGTAAAAGAGAAGAACAAACTGTTGAGGAATTAAATCCTTCAAGCTATGAGGAAGCCACACAGTGGATGCTGGAATATATGGAAGGACGAGGACGGTGGATGGACAAAAATATAGATTCACTACTACAGTACTGTCATCCGTCTAAAAACTCAGCTTCGGCTTTGGATTGAGAGGTATGGCCATGAAGAGGTTTATTATTGCAGTATTAATTATTGCGGCTATAGTATTTGGCTTGAATTATGCTTTCTACCATTATGGATTTTATATTAATATAAGTCCTGAAGCTCAGATTTCAGTGCCCTTTAGAACTTATAATAAGGAATTTCAAAAGCTGAATGAAAGTGGGAAATATGAGAAATTAATATTTAAAGGTGTAGATGTTACCGCAAGCATGCCAGGACATTACGGCTCTGAATATTATGCCGATGAGGAAGACTATTTGAGATGGTTTGAGCTTATCGGCGAGATGGGAGCCAACTCGGTTCGTGCGCTTACAGTGATGGACGACGACTTTTATAATGCGTTATATACATATAATACTGAACATGAAATGCCGCTTTTTCTGCTGCAAGGGATTTCAGTATCAGATACGGCAAATTATGGATATGGAGACGCTTATGAGGATGATTTCTATGGAAGTCTTATTAATGATGGGCTTAATGCCGTTGATATAATACATGGAAAGAAATCTATATCCGCTGCTAAGTCTGGAGGAACAGGAATATACAGACATGATATATCTGAATGGGTTGCCGGTTATATGCTTGGCAGCGAATGGGGACCGGATGTTGTATCATACACGAACCACAACGACTTATATACAGGAAGCTTCAGCGGAACGTACTTTTATACAGACAGAGATGCCAATGCATTTGAGGCTATGCTCGCACAGGTTATGGACCACATAATCGCTTATGAAACCGATAAATATCATGTACAAAGACCAATTGGCTTTGTAGCCGACCCCTCTACAGATTTTTTAGTTTATGAAGAGTCCTATGCCCGACAGCTTTTAAAGTACTGTTATATGAATTCTGAAAATATAAAGAAAACTGACAAACTATTATCCGGACAATTTGCGCCATATAGGCTTTATGATTTCTGCGACGATTTTTCAGCCTATCTTGATATTCACCAGAATGATGATATCAAAGATATACTTGAGGGCATTGATAATTCATCTGCATATGGAGGATACTTGCAATTTTTGTCTGCTTACCATACAATGCCGGTTATTGCGGCAGGATACGGCTTTTCGTCAAGCCGTGGTATAACAAGGCAGTATCAGCTACCCCTTACTGAGGAAGAACAGGGTGAAAGCCTTATGGATATTTATAAGGACGCTTTAAATGCTCAATGGTCTGGCGTATTTATATCAACATGGCAGGATACATGGGAGCGAAGAAGCTGGAACACAGGCTTTGCCTCTATACATGCCAGGAATTATCTTTGGCATGATATACAGACAGAAAGTCAGTGCTATGGACTTTTGGCTTTTGACCCAGGAGAAAATGAGCGAGTATGCATCATTGACGGTAATGCTGAAGAATGGTCGGATAATGATATAGTTCTTGATAAAGACGGAATGAAAATTTACTGCCGGTATGATCAGGAGGCTTTGTTTATTCTGGTTGAAGGAGAAAATGTTGCTTCAAATAATACTCTGTATATCCCGATTGATACTACTCAGGAATCCGGAAGTAAGGTATGTCACAATCCTTATTTGACCTTTGACAGAGAGGCAGACTTTATATTGTGCCTGGACGGAACTGATAACAGCAGATTAATGGTTCAGGAACGTTACGATGCAACAAGAGAAAATTTTAATTCGGAAATAACGGGTGTTGATCCGTTCATACGCTATCCTTCTGTTGACACCGAGAATTTTGTGACAGAATATATGGCATTGGATAATGAAAACCTTGTTGCTAATTTTTATGGACTCACGCCAGAGGAAAGAAAGGAATTAAAATCATATAACAAATGGGAAACAGGAAAGCTTGTTCACGCGAATGGTGATTCTGAAAGCCCTTATTATAACTCCCTTGCAGATTTTTGTTATGGAGAAAACTGTGCTGAAATTCGTATTCCATGGCTGCTTATTAATGTTGGAGACCCGACTTCTATGTCGATTCACAGCGACTATTATGTTAACTATGGTGTTGATTTTCATACAATATCAAAAATATGGCTTGGAATAACAGACAGCTATGAAAAAGCGTATATGCAGCCATTTAAAATAAAAGGGCTTGGGACAAAACCAAAATACCATGAAAGACTTAAAAAGTCTTACTATGTTGTACAAGATGAATGGGCAGGGTGATGTTTATTGAGGTTATCGGTAAATGATTTAATTTATTTTTATATATTCATTTGTATTTCACTGCTTGTTTTTAATGTGTTTTACATACTGCATTCAGGAAGAGTGAGAAGAGAACACAATAAAAAAATAGACTATTGGGAAGCGGAAATATTGTCAGCTTATGAATACATAAAAAACAGTGGCTTTATCAATGAAGATCATGCTAGAAAGATGCTCTTAAAACTTAATAAGGTTGAACAGCTTACAGCATATAATCAGGCCGTAGTCAATTTGAAATCTTCATACAGTATGACGGATTTTCAAGTTTATTTTGACCTATGCCATGATGTTTTTCAGGAGCTTGCTCTTCATTATACAAAAAGAGAGCCTATGGAAAGGGCTTTTATGGCGTACTTAATATCGGACTATCATCCTGACAGAAATAGAGAACATGATGTTTTAAACGAGATACTTCTTGGCTATATGGAAAACTCAACAGTTTATTGCAGGCAGAATGTGCTGAGAGCTCTGTATTCTATGGGAAGTGAGTCTGCTGTGGAAACAGCCTTTTCAATACTGAATGAAAACGGATGGTATCATAACCCTAAGCTTATATCAGACGGTCTTGCCATATTCCCTGGAAATAAAGAAGAGCTGGCCTTGAGGCTATGGGACCACTCTGATAAGTGGCGTGAGGAACTGAGAGTAGCGATAGTTCAGTTTGCATCACAAATATCGGATGTATTTACTGATAAATTCCTAATTGTTTTAAAAGATGGAAAGATGCCGTTGGAAATACGTTTTGCAGTTATACGCTATTTTCAAAAGTTCCCCTGTGACGAAGTACGTCCGATTTTAATTGGACTTATTTATAACGTTGATGAAGACAATGGATTATCTATTGCGGCCGCTGCCGCCTTGGCTAAATATCCGGGAACCGACACAAAGACAGCACTCAAAGCCGCTATACACAGCCCCAATTGGTATGTAAGGAAAAATGCCGCTGCCTCTTTATCGGCGCTTGGCATTGATGAGTATGATATTAATGAGCTCAGAAAAAGCGGAGACCGTTACGCTACTGAAATGCTCGAATATATGACAGATGTTAAAAAGAAGGAGATGATGGGCGCATGACAAAGGCGGTAAGCTTGTTTTTAGACGGCGTTGGAATTTTCTTTTTAACCTATCTGGTAATATATGCATCATATCTTTTCCTGTCGGTGGCAATGGGGGCATGGAATCTTTATAAACGTGATAAAATGCTGCTGATAAAAAATGAGTTGAAGCACGATTTCTATTTTCCGGTATCAATACTGGTTCCAGCCTATAATGAAGAGGTGACAATACTTGACAGTATAAAGTCGCTGTTTAATTTGGACTACCGTTTATATGAAATCATAGTAATAGACGATGGCTCTACTGACAAAACAGCTGAAACAGTTATCAGTTTTTTTGATATGCATAAGGTTTCAAAGCCAATTAGGCTTGTGCTTAAGTGCCAGGAGATAGAGGCCGTTTATGAAACTGAACTGGATAATATAAGGCTGACCCTTATTTGTAAGAAAAATGGAGGTAAGGGTGATGCTCTGAATGTGGGAATTAATGCTTCCCAGTATCCATATTTTTTGTGTATTGATGCAGACTCGATGCTGCAAAGAGATTCTCTTGAACGGATAGTTCAGCCTGTTATGGAGGATGATGGTGTTATCGCGGTTGGAGGACTTATACGTATAGCCCAGTGTATTTCTTTAGAGAATGGAAATGCAGTAGGCTACCATCTTCCGTGGAACCCGCTGTTAAGTATGCAGGTTATGGAATACGACAGGTCATTTCTCGCCTCAAGAATACTGCTTGACGCGTTTAATGGAAATTTAATTATATCAGGGGCTTTCGGTCTGTTTAAAAAGGACATCGCAGTTGCTGTCGGGGGTTACGATACATATACTCTTGGAGAAGATATGGAGCTTGTAATGAAGCTTCATACGTTCAGCAGAAATAACGAAATGAAATATTCAATTCGGTACGAACCCAATGCCGTATGTTGGAGCCAGGCTCCAAGCTCTATGGGAGACCTGGCAAAACAGCGACGACGCTGGCATCTTGGGCTTTTTCAAAGCATGATGAAGTATAGAAGCATGTTTCTTAACCCAAGGTTTGGCCTTGTAGGATTTTTTTCTTATATATATTATCTGATATATGAACTGTTTACTCCTGTTATAGAAATATTCGGTATTATCACAATAATAATTGCCGGGATATTCGGGCTTTTAAATATACCGTTTATGATACAGTTTTATGTGCTTTATGTTGTCTATGGAGCAGTTTTGACTATCACTGCTTTTTTCCAGCGGATATACACCCAGAATCTTAAAATCAGCGGCAGCGATATATTAAGAGCTGTTGTAATTTGTTTTTTAGAAAGTATGTTTTTCAGATTTGTTCTGGCGTTCATAAGGTCAACCGCTCTATTAAGATACAGCCAGTATAAAAACAATTGGGATAAAATTAAGAGGGAACGGCACAGCGAAATCAAGTTATAGATAAGATAAGGATTATTGACTTGTACCGTTAAAAATTCTATAATTAATAAAAGAAGCGGTGCGTCTTGACGTGCCGCTAATTTTAACAGTACGTTTATGAAGGGTGTTTACTATGGATTTATTTGAATATAATATGTCCCAGCAGTTCAATAATAAGGCTCCGCTTGCCGCTCGTATGAGGCCGGAAACCCTTGAGGACTATGTTGGACAGGAGCATATAATTAGCAAGGGCAAAATGCTGTATAATGTTATAAAGGCTGATAAGCTGGGCTCAATTATATTATATGGTCCGCCAGGAACAGGAAAAACTACATTGGCAAGAGTAATTGCAAATACTACAAAACGTAAGTTTGAGCAGCTTAACGCTACTACCTCGGGAATTAAGGATATTAAGGAAATGGTCCAGAAGGCCAAGGAAAACGCCGGAATGTACAACATCGGCACAATACTTTTTATTGATGAAATTCACCGCTTTAATAAAGCACAGCAGGACGCTCTGCTTCCACACGTTGAAAACGGTACGGTTACGTTGATTGGAGCTACAACTGAAAATCCGTATTTTGAAGTTAACAGGGCTCTTGTTTCAAGGTCTTATGTTTTTGAGCTGAGGCCCTTGTCAAAAGAAAATATAATGTCATTGATTGGCAGAGCTGTGAAAGACAAAGATAAAGGCTTTGGTAATATGAATATTGAAATAGACGAACAGGCAGTTGATTTTATTGCCGAGGTATCTAACGGAGACGCCAGAAGAGCTCTCAACGCTGTGGAGCTTGCGGTATTGGCAGCTGAACCTGATGAAAATGGCACAATTAGAATTGATGTTAAAATAGCTGAGGAGTGCATCCAGAAAAGAGCTCTGAATTATGATAAGGACGGGGACAACCACTACGATACTATATCAGCCTTTATTAAGAGTATGAGAGGCTCTGACCCGGATGCGGCGCTATATTATCTGGCAAAAATGATTTATGCCGGTGAAGACCCCAAATTTATTGCAAGACGTATTATTATATGCGCATCTGAGGATGTATCCAATGCTGACCCTCACGCATTGCAGGTTGCTGTTGCCGCCGCTGAGGCTGTCAATATGATAGGTATGCCGGAAGGACGCATTATCCTGGCACAGGCTGTGACATACATTGCGTGCGCGCCGAAAAGCAATTCAGCATTAATGGGTATAGAAAACGCTCTTTCTGACGTCAAAAATACTACTGTTTCAGGCGTTCCGGCTCATTTAAGGGATTCTCATTACAGCGGTGCGGCTCAAATGGAGCATGGTGTAGGGTATAAATATGCGCACGATTATCCCGGGCACTATGTCAGACAGCAGTACTTGCCTGATGAGTTGGTAGGCAGAGTTTATTATGAACCAAGCCAAAACGGGGTGGAGAAGAAAATCAGCGAGTCATTGAAAAGACTTAGAGGCAACTAAATAAATCAAGGATTTTAAATTGATGTTGACTTTGATACACCGGTTTGGTATAATTTCTCTGAAATTAATGAATATGAAATTCATTGTATAGTTTATGTTTATTCTACTTGAAATTAGCCATGAAGGCAATTCTGTTATGTATAACAGGTTTGTTTTCATGGTTTTTTTGTTTTTGGGGAGGAATTTTATGGAAGATGACAGGCTAAATAATTTAAAGGAGTTTTGGGACAGTATGGCAGGACAGTTTACAGATTTTGATATACCTACGCCATATAACAATGAGTTTATGAAGCTCCTGTATCTTAAGGGAATTTTAGAAGCTAAAGGATATGCGCTTGATATTGGCTGCGGAACAGGAAAATATTCACTTGCTCTTTCGCCTTATTTTGAAAAGGTAATAGGCACCGACATTTCAGATAACATGATAAACGCCGCAAAACGGAGATCGCTGAATGAAGAGATAAAAAATACGGACTATAAATGCCTGTCATGGCAGGAGCTAAATGCTGATAAGTTTGGATGGAAAAATAAATTTAACTTTGTATTTGCCCATATGACACCGGCGGTAAACAGCCTGGAAACAATTAAAAAAATGAGATACGTCTCAAAAAACTGGTGTGCTGTTACAAAATCAGTATGCAGAAAAAATAAAATAGCAGATGAAGTAAATAAAATATGCGGAAACATTATAAACGGCTATGGCGAAAATGAAATAAACGGATTGTTAAGTATGCTTTGGGCAGATGGTCTAAAGCCTGAGCTTTTTTATGAGAGCGAGGTTTGGGATAATGAACTTCCGTTGCAAAAAGCAATTGACTCCTACATAAAAAGGATGACGGTGAAAAAGGATCTCACAAATAAGGAAAAGGCTGACATAACAGACTATTTTAATTCTATTGCATTAAACGGAATGGTCAAAGAAATATCAGATGTGACTATATGTACAGTTTACTGGAAAGAAGATAAGGGGGATATATGATGAATAAAGAATTATGGGAAAAGTGTGTTGATTTCCACGGACATGAATGTCCAGGGCTTGCCATTGGATTTAGAGCAGCACTGCAGGCTGCCGAATTTATGGGAATTAATGAAAGCGACGATGAAGAGCTTGTTTGTGTGACTGAAAATGACGCATGCGGGGTTGACGCCATACAAGGACTATTAAGCTGCACTATTGGAAAGGGAAACCTTTTATATAGAGGTACAGGCAAAATGGCATTTAGCTTTTTTGAAAGAAAAAGCGGCAGAAAAATACGCTATTGCCTAAAGCCCTTTGAAAAGGAAATGGAGAGAAGAGAAAGACAGGAATATATTCTTACAGCACCATTCGAGGAGATATTTTTTATAAGCACACCGTCCTTTGAGCTTCCCGAGCAGGCAAGAATATTTATAAATATAAAATGCGAGATTTGCGGAGAAAATGCTCCTGAGCATAAAATACGGTTAATGGACGGGAAAAAGGTTTGTCTTGACTGCTTTAAGGATTATAAAAGAGGATGGTAATAAATGGGGGTATTGAAATGAAAAAAATTATAGGAATATTAGCGCTTACTGCTGTTCTTGCCTTAACTGCCTGTACAGGCAGCAAAAACAATACAAAGGATGTTGATGAAACCAGTGAGAATATAGCTGTAACGGACCTGCTTGGACGCGAGGTAGAGGTTCCTGCTGAGGTTAGTAGTATTATAGCGCTGGGGGCAGGTGGATTAAGGATGATAAGCTATGCCGGCGCGCAGGATATGGTTGTAGGAGTTGAGCAGGCAGAGCATGAACAGACATTGGCTAAATGCTACAACTACATAAATTATGATACGTTTAAGGATCTGCCGATTGTGGGAACAGGAGGCTCTGGAAGCTATGAGGCATATGAAGAAGAAATTATAGGACTTGCTCCTGATGTGATTTTTGCATCATATACAGAAGACCTTGCGGATGACCTGCAGAATAAAACAGGAATACCCGTTGTTGTAATTACATACGACGGAGGTATGTTTGATGAAAAACTCTATCAGTCTATGGAGCTTATAGGCAAGGTTCTTGGTCTTGATGAACGCTGCTCAGAAGTTGTGGATGCTCTTAAAGGATGGCAGAAGGACTTAGCTGAAAGAACATCAGATATTTCAGATGCCGACAAACCAAGAGTGTTTACAGGTGCCTGTTCGTTTAAAGGCGGCCACGGAATAGAAGGAACATATACAAACTTCCCTCCGTTCACTGCTATTGGAGCAATCAATGTTGCTGACGAATTAAGCAGCAAAGTAGGAGGCATAGTAGTTGACCTTGAGCAGATAGCTGTATGGAACCCAGACTATATATTCCTTGACCCCAACAATATGCATCTTGTAAACGATGATTATGCTGTAAATAAGGATTTTTATAACTCTCTTACTGCGGTTAAGGAAGGCAGGGTTTATACTCAGGTAGCCTATAACTGGTATACGACAAATGTTGAAACAGCCGTTGTAGATGCTTACTATGCCGGAAAAATAATATTTCCAGATGCCTTTGAGGATGTTGAAATTGAACCATTGGCAAAGAATGTATATACGACATTGCTTGGAGAAAATGCAGAAGGATATTATGATGCGCTCGTTGACGGAGGGCTTGGCTGGAGACAGCTTACTATAGGTGAGTAATTATGGATACAGTAAAAGAAACTATGGCGGATTCCGGATACTTAAAATATATCAGGCATAAAAAGTTAGTTATTCTTTCACTTTTTATACTGTGTATTTTAGTGGCACTGTTTGCGCTGTGCTCAGGCTCGTCAGGACTAAATCTTATAGATGTGGCAAACTGCTTCCTTGGGCGAGGAGATAAGATGTCAAATTCAATAGTATTTAATATACGTCTGCCAAGAATTGTTACTGCCATGGTGGTCGGTATACTTCTCGCAATGGCTGGAAGCGTTATGCAGAGCGTTTTAAGAAATCCCCTGGCCTCTTCGTCAACACTCGGTATATCGCAGGGAGCGTCTTTTGGGGCTACAGTGGGTATTATTTGTTTTGGAGCGGGACTTCAGGGCACATCTTCATCTGCAAGCGCAATAACAATATATAATCCGACAGTCGTTGTCATATGCGCATTCATAGGTGGAATAATATCGGCTGTTGTGATATTGGCTTTGTCAAAGTATAAATCGATGAAGCCAAGCTCTATGGTTCTTGTCGGAGTTGCATTAAGCTCGCTTTTTAATGGCGGGACAACATTGGTTCAGTATTTTGCGGAGGATGTCCAGGTGTCTGCCGTTGTATTTTGGACATTTGGAGATTTGGGGAGAACAAACTGGAAAGAAATAGGTATACTTGCTGTTATGGCGCTAATAATGTTTGTATTTTTCGTAAGCAACAGATGGAATTACAATGCAATGGAAAGCGGTTCTGATACAGCCAAAAGTCTTGGAGTGAATGTAGACAAAGTTATGATTATCAGTATGCTTGCCGCATCGCTCGCCTCATCTGTTGCGGTGGCTTTTGTTGGCATTATCAACTTTGTTGGACTTATAGCGCCGCATATGATACGTAAATTTATCGGCAGTGATTACAGGTATCTTCTCCCGGCCTCAGCGCTTACAGGAGCGCTTATACTGCTGATAAGCGATACCTTTGGAAGGCTGATAGTTTCACCTGTTATACTTCCTATCGGAGCGATTACGTCATTTCTTGGCGCCCCTGTATTTATATATCTTCTTTTCAAAGGAGTTGGTATAAAATGATTGAGATTAAAGATTTATCTTTTTCATACGGAGACAAAAAAATACTTGATAAAATATCCTTTGATTTGGAGCAGGGAGTATGTATGGCTGTACTGGGAAACAACGGAGCGGGCAAAAGCACTATGATTAAATGCCTTAATAAAATCCTTGAGCCCAAGGACGGAGCGGTATATTTGGATGGCAAAAACCTTCTTGAAATGGATATAGTTACGCTTGCTAAACAAATGGCATATGTAGCGCAGAAAAATGAGAGCACTGGCTGTACTGTATACGATGCGGTGCTTTTAGGCAGAAAGCCATATATAAGGTGGGACGCTACTGAAAATGACCACCGCATAGTGCGGCACGCAATTGAAAGTATGGAACTAAAGGGATTTGAAATGCGCTTTGTTGACGAGCTCAGCGGAGGAGAACTTCAAAAGGTTATGCTTGCCAGGGCGCTGGCGCAGGAACCAAAGCTTTTGCTGCTTGATGAACCTACAAGCAGTCTTGACCCAAGAAACCAGTACAGTGTAATGAGACAGATATGCAGGATAAGCAGAAAAGAAAATCTAGCCGTGATAGTCATAATTCACGACCTGAATTTGGCCATGAGGTACTGTGACCGCTTTTTGTTTTTAAAAGACGGAAAAATCTACGCGTACGGCGGAGACGAGATTATGACAAAGCAGTGTCTGGAATCTGTATATGATATGGCCTTTGATATAGTAGACTATAACGGAACTAAAATATCTGTGCCGTGCCCTGCGAATATAGAATGGAATTAAAGAAAATTAATGTTGACATCAAACTTTGGTGTGATATAATAACAGTGTTTAAAGCGTTGATGAGACGAGTAAATTGTAATGCGTTTTTTCAGAGAGCGGTGCTTTTGCTGGGAACACTGCAAAACCTTACTTTTGAAGACTACCTCGGAGCGGCCCCAATACGGCCCGTTGATTACGTTACAATCGTTAATTAAGTGGTTTTTACAGCAATTAGGGTGGAACCGCGGGAGATAACTCTCGTCCCTTTATAAATTTAAGGGACGGGATTTTTTTATGCCTATCCCTAAAAATCTTTTGATTTGAAAGGAGAATGAATTATGATTAAGATTAGTTTAAAAGACGGCGTAGTTAAAGAATACAACGCTGGAATTACAGTAATGGAAATAGCCAAGGACATAAGTGAGGGACTTGCAAGAAACGCGTGCTGCGGACTTGTTAACGGCGAGGTTGAGGATTTAAGATTTCCGGTTAACGAGGACAGCACAGTTGAAATATGCACATTTGATACACCTGAAGGCAAAAAAGCCTTCCGTCATACGGCATCACATGTCATGGCACAGGCTATAAAAAGACTGTATCCCGATACAAAGCTTGCAATTGGACCGTCAATCGACGACGGATTTTACTATGATTTTGACAGGGAAAAAGCTTTTACACAGGAAGAGCTTGATGAAATAGAGAAGGAAATGAAAAAAATCGTTAAAGAAGATATTGCTCTTGAGCGTTTTGAGCTTCCAAGAGCAGAGGCGATTAAATTCATGGAAGAAAAGGGCGAGCCTTATAAAGTAGAGCTTATTCAGGACCTTCCTGAAGACTCTGTAATATCATTCTATAAGCAGGGAGACTTTACAGACCTCTGTGCAGGACCACACCTTATGAGTACTAAACCAATTAAAGCATTTAAGCTTATGAGCGTTGCGGGAGCATACTGGAGAGGAAACGAGAAAAACAAAATGCTTTCTCGTATTTACGGAACTGCTTATACAAAGGCTTCAGACCTTGAGGCATACTTAAATATGCTTGAGGAAGCAAAAAAACGTGACCACAGAAAGCTCGGAAAGGAGCTTAAGCTGTTTGCTCTTCTTGACGAGGGCCCTGGATTCCCGTTCTTCCTTCCTAACGGAATGATTATTAAAAATACTCTTATTGACTATTGGCGTGAAATTCATAAAAAAGCTGGGTATGTTGAGGTTTCAACTCCGATTATTCTTTCAAGACAGCTCTGGGAGAACAGCGGACATTGGGATCATTATAAAGACAATATGTATACTACTGTAATAGATGAACAGGATTTTGCTGTTAAACCTATGAACTGCCCAGGCGGTATGCTTATTTATAAACAGGAGATGCATTCCTACAGAGACCTTCCGTTAAGAGTAGGCGAACTCGGTCTGGTTCACAGACATGAGAAGTCAGGAGCTCTCCATGGCCTTATGCGTGTAAGATGCTTTACTCAGGACGATGCTCATATCTTCATGACAGAGGAACAGATTAAGGACGAGATTAAGGGTGTTGTAAACCTTATTGACAGCGTTTATAAGCTTTTTGGCTTCAAATATCATGTTGAGCTTTCAACACGTCCCGAGGACAGCATGGGTAGTGATGAAGCATGGGAAAAGGCTACTGACGGACTTAGAGGCGCGCTTGAGGAAATGGGCATAGATTATGTCGTAAATGAGGGTGACGGCGCCTTCTACGGACCTAAAATTGATTTCCATCTTGAAGATTCAATAGGCAGAACATGGCAGTGCGGTACTATTCAGCTTGATATGCAGATGCCTGAACGTTTTGAATTGGAATACATTGATAAGGATGGCTCAAAGAAACGTCCTGTAATGATACACCGTGTATGCTTCGGTTCAATTGAGAGATTTATAGGAATATTGATTGAGCATTTCGCTGGCATGTTCCCTACATGGCTTGCACCGGTTCAGGTTAAGGTTCTTCCTATCTCAGAAAAGTTTGTTGACTATGCCGAGAAGGTCAAGGGACAGCTTGAGGCCGCAAATATCAGAGTTGAGCTTGATAATAGAGACGAAAAAATTGGCTATAAAATACGTGAGGCAAGAAATGAAAGAGTTCCTTATATGCTTGTTGTTGGCGAGAAGGATATGGAGGCAGACAAGGTTTCTCTTCGTTCAAGAGCCAACGGTGAGGAAGGCCAGTTTGATTTAACAGACGTAATAGACAGAATATCAAAAGAAATCAAAGAGAGAGCATAACACAAATAAGCACCTTATTATAGGTGCTTATTTTATCTTGACATAAGGTTATTGTTTTTATTATATTGTAAATAACTTGTGATATCTTGGGAGGGGATACAATGAAAATAGCCATACTTGGATTAGGCGGAGTCGGGGCGACAGTAGCAGGGGCACTAAATGAAGAAAGCAAAAATCTTATATTAATAGCCAGAGGAGAAGCCAAAAAGGCCATAAAGGAGAGGGGACTTATTGTTGAGTCTGATGTTTTGGGAAACAGAACAGTTCATCCAAGCCTTGTTTCAGATGACTCCAATGAAATAGGAATTGTTGATGTTATTTTTATTTGCTGTAAGACTTACTCTCTTGAAAGCGTATGCAGGCAGTATAAGGATATAATAGGAACGGATACTCTTGTTATACCTCTGCAAAACGGTATTACTGCATCTAAAGAAATTGCGTCATATTTAGGTAATAAAGGATATGTAGCTGACGGATACATATACTGCTTCTCAAACATTGTTGAGCCCGGAATGATTAAAAACGCCGGACAGATGCTCAAAATGGGAATTGGATTTGAAAATGGAAGAAGAGATGAGAAGGCTGAAAAGATTGTTGATCTTTTAAATAAAGGCGGCCTTAAAACTATATATGGCGGGGAGGCTGTAAAAACAGAGCTATGGGAAAAATATACAATGATGTGCGGAAATAGCTGTGCACTCATTTATTTTGACTGTGCTGTGGGAGGAATCCAAGATGACCCCGCAAAATTGGAATTTTTAAAGGGAATTTATACTGACATAAAACGTTTAGCGAATGCTGCCGGTGTTAAAGTCGATGAAAATATAGTGGACAAATATCTTAAGGTGTTTATGACAAATCCGCCTCAGTCAATGACATCAATGTACAGAGATATAATTGATGGAAGAGAAAACAACGAGTTTGACGCAGTTGCTGGCAGCGGATACAGACTGGCGCTTGAGCTTGGAGTTGATGTGCCATATATTAAAAAGGTTTATGAAAAGATGTGAAAAAGTCAAGACTAAATTGCAAAAATTCATAAAAAAATTCAAGTAAGACACGCGACGCCTTCCTGGAAAACGGCTTCTGCGGTCCGGAAGCCCAGTATTTCACGGGGATAGTTATTGATCCAGTCTTCGACCTTTTGGATCGCTTTCGCTGTGACTTTCCGGAAGTCTGTTCCTTTCGGGAACCAACGGCGGATCATTCTATTCACATTTTCGTTTGATCCTCTTTCGTATGACGAATAGGGGTGACAATAGTATATCTTTGTCCTGTTGCCTTTGCGGCGACAGGACTTTTCCATTCCGGCACAGTCAGCAAATTCGGAACCGTTATCGACAGTGATCGTTCGAAAGATTTTGCTGAAATTTGCGCCGTATTCACGTTCAAGGCTATCCAGGACGCGGACCACGCTTCGGGCGGTCTGGTCGCGCATAGGACGAATGATTTCCCGTCTGGACTTTCTTTCGGTCAGAACCAGAAGGGTTTTCTTTGTTTTCTTCTTGCCTTCGACACAGTCCATTTCCCAGTCACCAACGACCGCGCGATCGTCGATTTCTTTCGGGCGGTTTTCGATACTGGTCCCAGCCGGTGGCCGCTTCGCTCTCTGGACTTTGTTATACGGGCGTTTCTTTTGGCCTTTGACAGGAAGGTTCTTGTTCGTGACAGTCAAAAAGACGCCCTTGTCGATATAAGAATACAAGGTCGATTCACAGATCGACGTTTTGAATTCAAGGCCCTTTTCCTTGATTTCGCCCAGGACAGCGGCCGGCGAATAGCCTTCTTCGGCGATCTTCTTTTCGATATGCTGGGCCAGTTCGTGGTCGTTTCCGATTTTCAGGTCCGGACCTTTTGCGGCCAGGTGTTCGCGGTAAGCCGCTTCGGCCATTTCCGGACTGTATCTTTCTTCTTCGGTCAGGTCGGAATTCGTATGAATATAACGGCCGCGCTTGATTTCGTTGTAGATCGTTTTCAGGTGAACGCCGATTTCGTCAGCGATTTCCTGTTTGTGACGCTTGTCCTTTAACATTGTTTCTATTTTCAGCCTGTCAGTCCAGGACAGGTGTTTGAATCTGCGCTTTTTCATTTTGATTCCTCCTGATATGCAAAAAAGCCCCGTCCGTTCATGGACAGGGCTTTCGTTTTATTGTTTGGTTGTGCGGGCGATATATTCGACCAGTGCTTCTTTGATAAAAGCGTTTACACTCATACCGGCCGCGCTGGCGGCTTGAACGATCTTTTCTCTGTCGCCTTTTGGAACTGTTATTTCGATTCGGTCATAGGATTTCTTTCGGAAGCGTTTGTTCGCTTCAATTTGCGCTTGTGCCATAGTGTAGTCACCTCTTTCTGTCGAATATTATATAATACCGGTATTATATTGTCAAGGAGGGAACAAAAAAAATAAAAGACCCTGGCGGTTCAAAGGTTCGCCAGTGGTCCGTTGTGTTATTCGCAGTCTTCGGACAGTAACCAGTCGACGGTTACGTCCAGGATTTCAGCTATTATCATAAGTTCATAGTCGGCGACGAAGCGCGTTCCGATTTCGATTCTGCTGACGCTGTCGCGCTCCATAGTGATTCCGGCTATTTGTAGTTTGGCGGCGAAGTCGGCCTGTGACAGCCGCTTCTTCAATCGTGCTTCGCGGATTCTGTTTCCGCTGATGTTCTTCCGGCCTTTATAGTCATAGATTTTCAAGTTGTGACCTCCTTCCCAAAAATTTTGTGTTAATGTTCAGCGTCATTCTTGTTTTTAACACATTTTTCACGTATAATTGTGTTAAAGGTCAGAACCTTATAAAGTTTACAAGTAGGAAGGGGGGATATAATGCGAATAGTCGCTATTATATTCGGAATCCTGGCCGCGATTGTCGATCTGATCCTGGTGATTGTGTCGATCGCGGTTCCGGAAGTATCATTGTGGGGCTGGATCGTCGTCTTGACCATTGTCACCGTTGGGCTTTTTTTCAGTGCGAACAAGGTCAAGAAGCAGAAGGAAGCCAGACAGGCGGCACAAGTGGCCAGAAACACGCCGTTCATGGAAGAAACCGCGATTTCAGCGATCGCACAGGGCGAACTTCCTGTTGTAACGGGGACGCCGGTTCTTTTGGAAGAAGGCGAAGTCGCCCATTATTACGCGCCGGCGACGAAGATCGTCACGAAGAACAAGGCTGTCGGCCGAACCGGAAGCGGTGCTGGCGTCCGTGTCCGCGTTGCGAAGGGCGTGTCGGTAAGCACTGGCGGCGGTTCCAGTCGGACGGTTTACGGCGAAGTGACAGAAACCTATTCAGGCGCTATCGTTTTAACGAATAGGCGGATCGTCTTCATTCATAACCAGGACGGTTTCGAATGTAAGATTTCAGCATTGACAGCGGTGACACCTGTCGACGGCTCTGTCGTCGTACAGGCCGGATCGAAGACATATCAGTTTTCAGTCGCGCGACAGGACCTTTTCGTGTCGGCTCTTTCAATGGTCACCGGAAAATAAAAAAGGCGGTCAGGGAATATCCCTGGCCGCTTTCCTTTTGCCGCTACGCTTTTTTCAGGTTTGCCGCATTGACGGCCGCTGTGACTGTCTTTCCGATACCAATGACCACACGGTCGCCGGCGGCTTCAATCACGTCATATTTGTCATAATAGGTCTTGAAGGCTTTCCCTGTGTAGGTGACAGCTTTCAGGACCTTTACTTTGTCGCCCTTCTTGAAGGATTGGGCGGCCTGGGTGTCTGCCGGAATCTTGATTTTCTGGCCGACATGGATCAGGTTCGCGTTTGCGATCCTGTTATAAGCCGCGATCTTCTGATAGGTTGTCCCGTACTTCTGGGCGATCTTAGACAGTGTTTCGCCGGCTTTGACAGTGTGGATCACTTCGCCAGTGGCCGGTTTATTCTCTGTCGGCTTTTCGGCCGTGGCGCCCAGGCGGCGGTTGACTTCGGCCGCGATTTCGCCGTGGCGGTTATACAGATAATCGCCAGGACAAGCCTTGTTTGCATAATCGCGGTGAACGGTCATATTGCACCCGTTCAGGTGATTCATACGGTCCTTTTTGTTGGTGGACCATACAAGGCGTTCGATCCCGTTTCGCTTGCAGATGTCAGCCACCAGGTCAAGAAGCGCGGCGAACGCCTTTTCATTGACTGCGTAAGGGTGTTTTGTGTCGGACGCGACTTCGATCGTGATCGCTCTGTTATCGTTGGACGCGGAAGAACTACACCAGGAACGGTCTTTTTCCTCCACATACATTCCGATTTTGCCGTCGTAGCCGATCCCATAGTTTGAAGACGCCTGTCTGGAAGTAGGCGCGAAGATGTTCCCCAGGGTTTCGACCGAACACTGGCCGACGACACAGTGGATCGTGATCGTGTCGATCGCGTGGTTTCTGGGACTGTTCTTGTTCGGGGAAATGCGCGTGTAGCTTACAAGTGGGCTGTTACTCATTTTCGTTCCCTCCGTTTCCGGCCATGAAGCCGTTCTGGGCCTTTCCGGCGTTGGTTGCTTCCGGCTCCGGTACGTTTTCCACGTTTCCCACGGAACCGGTGTTCAAAATAGCAACGAACTTCGTGAAGGCTTCCTTGATGTATTTACAGGACACAAGCAGAACGGCGCCAATGATAACCAGGTCGGCGAAAATGTCCGTGTATTCGTCAGGAATAGCCCAGCCGACTTCATTCGCAAAAATCGGAAGTGCAGTAATAGCCGTACACAGAAGCGTCAGGCCAACGACGAAAACAAGGATTTTCAAGCCGCTTGCGATCAGCTTTTCGCGGTCGAAGTCTTCCTTCCTGATTTTGATGTTATACCACAGGGAAAAGGCGACGTTTGCCAGGTATGCACACAGAAAGATCAGCATAGCCCAGCCGATATTTGTCAGGTTTTCAAGTAATGCGTTCAACACGTTTATACCTCCTTCGTGTCATTGTAGATTTCAGGACCATATAATTTTCGAAGTTTGATCCGGTTTTCGGCCTTCGCTTTGCTGAAATAGAAGCCGGTCGCGGTGGCCAGTTCACCGAAGACCGAAGGGATCAGATACGCCAGCGGCGCGGTGTCGCTTGTTTTCCATACAACGGCCATAGTAAAAG
>URCD01000036.1 GCA_900546215.1 uncultured Eubacteriales bacterium
TCTATGAGCCATTTCGTTTGTGTCTCTTCTGGGATATACATTGTACAGCAGCATTTCTATTAATTCGTGCTTTTGAAATCCTGCTCCGCCAAATTCCTGAAACCGCTGTCTCATTCTGTCTCTATGTCCGTCATGCGTCCCCATATTTTACCCTCTAGCTAAAATATTTTTCAGTCATTTCTTTCCATTTTCCACTGTATACTATCTGAAGCAGCTTATCAAGCTTTAAAAGCAGCCCATAACCGTTTCAACATTGATAAGTCTGTTTGCATATGCCTCTGTGACCTCGCCTAAATCCACTACCTCTACCATTCCGTCAGGATATATTTTTACGTCTGCAAGCAGGTCTGTAAATACCCATGTGTTTTTATCCTTATAGTAATCACTGTGTATAATATCGCAGTAATAATAGACAAGCTCTCCGTCATCCTTCATAAACTTGCTTATTTTATATCCTTCTTTCAAAAATGTGCAGGATATTCCCTTTGAAAAGTCTTTTTTAGGTTTAAATGTATCCCATCTTGTCACTATTAAATCATCTGTTGCAAGCAGAATTTCATCCTTGCCAAGTGATTTGATTTCAAGTGGTATATAACGCTTTCTGAATAATAAAGGCTTATCCATTTTAATCACCATTTTAGTTTGTACCATCGGTCTGACTTGAATTTTGGTCAGCACCTACAGAAGCATTCAGAGTATTTAGACTGTTTTGAGCGTTTGTGGCTTGAGAAGATCCGGGGAAATCATTTACAACCTTCTGGAAATATGAAATAGCAGTGGCAGTTTCACCCTTAGCCTCAGCGGTCTTTCCAAGATAATAAATAACGTCTCCTTCATAGTCCTCATCGTTTATAAGGTCAAGACAGTCATTAAGCGCAGTTTCCGCATTATCATAGCTTCCGGAAAGGTAATACATCTTTCCTTCGCTGTAAAGGTCTGCCGCAGCTGTGGCAAAGGTCTGCTCTCTTACCTTGTCATAAATTGCTATATCCTCGTCTGACATATCGCTGATGTCTATATCCTTGATAAGCAGGGCTGCTTCCTTATATTCTCCATTTGCAAGAAGAGCATAGGCTTTATTAACGTTTCCCACCTTTGTCTGAAGCGTTACTGATTCCTTGTATTTCTCAATCTCAGTTTTCAGCTCAGTATTTTCGGCTACTACATCGTCATAGCTTGCAGTGCCGTTCCCGCCGTTATAGGACTCGTAATTTTCCAGTGTTGTTTTAAGGTCATTTATAGTTTTGCTTCTGCTTTCCAGCATAGTCGGAAAAACAAGTGCGAAAAGAACAGCCGCCGTACAAATAACTCCGCCGGCAAAGGAAATAACCTCCTGCTTCCCTATAATGCCTTTGCTGCTCTCTTTATATGCCATACGCCTTTTGCGTCTTGTTTTAGCATCATCGTCGCCTTTTATATCGGGAATATCCACACCAGCGGCAACTTTGCTTACCGGCGTAATCTCCTGCATATATCTAAGAGCCGTTGGATTTTTTTTATCAAGATAAAGTACTCTTTTCACAAATGGCTCCGCAGCAGTATTGTTTCCGCTTGCCATGTTGCAAAGCGCCGCAAGGTTATAAGCATCAACAAGCTTTGGATTATAAGCTATTGCCTTTTTTAGCTGAATTAAAGCTAAATCCTCGCTGTGCTGCCCCATATATTGTATCGCCAAATTATACAGCCGCAGCGCATCGTTCATTTTCTCAAGTTCTCTGGCGTTTTTTTGCAGTTTTTCCAAATATTCACCAGCAGTTTTATCCTGTTTATCAAGATTTGAGCTCATAACCCATTCTCTGAGGGCATCAGCAACAAGTCCTTTTTCAAAGTAAACCAGACCGAGCAGATTTCTTGCCTTCGTATTAAATTTATTTACCATAACGCTCTTTTTAAGACTGTCTATTGCTCCCGTCAAATCCCTGTCATTGGCGCATTTGAGTCCCGCATTATACAGCCTGTCTGAAATAGCTCTGGTTTTATTATATAATACAATATCAGTACCGCAGTCCGGACAAACATTGCCGCTTTTAAATATGTAGCCGCAAACTGGACATTTCACGGTAATCTACTCCTTTACTTCTTTACTTTTATTATTTACAAGGTACTGCATAAGTTCAAATATATCCCTAAAATCAGCAGAATAAATCGAATCCTCCATATCCTCTATCAATATGGCAGGTTCATATTTCTTAAGTTCGTCTTTATAACTGAACAATTTTATTTCCTCCCACAATAATCTGGCGCAGCCTTCCTATAAGATAAAGCGAGCCAGCACATATAAGCACATCATCTTTACCCGTCAAATCAAGCGCAAAGCTGTATGCCTCTTCTATGTTCTCAAAACCGTATACGTTATCGCAGTATTTTTCCACTGTTTTTTTAAATCCTTCAACTGACAAAGCCCTGCTGCTGTCCGGCTGAGTAATAACAGTCGTTTCAGCAAGCGGAACAATTTGGGCGGCCATTTTTTCATAATCCTTGTCACCAAGAACACCCATCAAAAGCACTATTCTTTTATCAGAAAAGTATTTTTTAATGGATTTAACAAGCATATTAATTCCGTCCGCATTATGCGCCCCATCGATTATGACCATAGGTTCTTTTTTGCATATCTCCATCCTGCCATTCCATTTTACGTTTTTAATTCCATTCAAAATATTCTCGTCGCTAAGGATAACTCCCTCTTTTTTAAGCGCATAGGCGGCTAAAAGAGCAGTTTCACAGTTTTTTATCTGATATTCTCCAACCAATGGAAGAACGATGTTGTCATACTCATATAAATCATTTTTTACGGACATAACAGTACCGTTTATATCCTGCTTTTTAATTTCTGTTGTCCCATTGTTTAAATAATAGAGCTGCGAATGTCTTTCATCACACAATCCTTTTATTACGTTATATACCTTTAAATCCTGTCTGTAAAGCACAGTCGGACGTCCTTCTTTAATTATACCGCCCTTCTCAAAAGCTATGCTCTCAATCGTATTTCCGAGGTATTCCATATGGTCAAAGCTGATAGAGGTAATAACGCTGAGCAAAGGCGACTTTATTACGTTTGTTGCGTCAAAGCGACCTCCCAAGCCAACCTCAATAACCGCATAATCCACATTATTATCTGCAAAATATAAAAATGCCAATGCAGTAAGCTGTTCAAAAACAGTCGGCCTTCCTATAGGCTCCTTATCCATATTATCGGCACACTCTTTAACGATATACATATATTTTACAAAATCACTGTCAGATATTTCAACATTGTTTATAACATATCTTTCATTATATTTTTCCAAATGCGGTGACGTATAAAGTCCGGTTTTATAACCCGCTGAAATAAGCATCTGGCTAATCATGGATGAAACAGATCCTTTTCCGTTTGTTCCGGCTACATGTACAGCCTTAAGCTTGTCCTGAGGCCTCCCGAGTCTTTCAAGTATTTCATTTATTCTTCCAAGGTCCAGCTTTGAACCTAGTCCGCTTAGTTTTTCTATATAATCTAATGTGTTGCTGTAATCCAATTCAGTTTCCTCCGAAGACAAATTTATACTGTCAGCTATACAGATATTATTAAGTAAATGGCCTCAAATAGCCAATATTCTAATATATAGTAACAGTTTTACTTTTTTTAATCAATATGTTTACATATTTTTTAGTCAAAAAGCGATATTTGACTGTATTCAGGGCCGCTTATCTCCTTAAGCCTGGTTTTCATAGGCCTTGTGTAGCTGCTTGATATGCCGTACTCTTTCATAAGGGGTCTTATCATTTTAAGCAGTTCCATTTTATACTCTTTTCCTGCCCATCCTGTTTTATACATACTGCATAGCGCATTATAATATTGCGGGTATTCTTCTCTGACAAATGACAAAAAAACATTTTTAGTCTCGCCTCTAAGATTTAAGGTCTCAGTTATGGCGTAATCAACACCAGCCTCTTTGCCACGGGCAAAAAGGCCTTCTAAATTTCTTTTTGTATCTGTTATATAAGGTATAATTGGCATTATGTGAAGACCTGTTGAGGCCTTTGTTTCTCTAAATGCCTCAAGCATTTTAAAACGCCTTTCAGAGGATACTCCTCCGGGCTCTATTTTACGTCTTATATCCTCGTCTATACATGTGATTGTTGAAGCAACGTTTACGTAGGTTATATCAGAGAGCTGTTCAATAAGGTCGAAATCCCTTAAAATCAAATCTGATTTGGTCGATATAATACAAGGGTTTTTATATTTGATAAGAACCTTCCAGATTTCCGGCATAATTTTATATTTTTCCTCAGCCGGCTGATAGCTGTCGGTAACGCCGCCTAAATTCACGGCCTCATCTTTCCAGCTTTTAGACCGAAGCAGTTTTTCCAACTGTTCCACTATATTTATTTTAACATATATTTCATTAAAAAAGTCATGCGATTCCATATATTTATGTGTATACATTGCAAAACAGTATTTACAGCCATGCTCACATCCACGGTACACGTTTAAATCCCATCTGTATGGAAAGCCGCCCTTTACTTTGTTGCAGGCGTTTACGCATGTTATTTCTTTAAAAACGTAATTTGGCATAATCATCACCTGAATAAAGTATAACACATAAGTCAGCATAAGTAAAAAGACGCGGTTAAAATATCCGCGTCTTTTTGGATTATAATACTATAGCCCCTGCTACATATCCCCTTGTTGCGTTAGGTGAAGCCCCCGTATACGGAGCAGGCGTCATGCCTTTGTATTTAACCATCATTATCTCAAACTGCTCAATAGTCACAAAATCGTCAGGTCCAAAGGTTGTCTCATCATATCCTAAAATAATGCCCTGCTCATAAGCCCAAGCCACGGCCCTTGCGTAATACTTGTCGGCTGTCACATCAAGAAAAGGACTTATACCGTCAGACTCCGGCTTTCCGGCAACATTCCACAGTATCTGTGCTGCCATGCCCCTTGTAAGAGTTCCATTTGGAGCAAAAATACCGTTTCCTATGCCTTCCATCCAGCCGTTTTCGTAAACCTTTATTATAGCGTCATAGTTAGGCGTATCCTTATTGACGTCAGAAAACGGTCCATTCTCCTGATTTGTATCAGCAGGCTCTTCAGCAGGCTGCTCCTTATTTCCGCCTTTCTTTTCCTCAAGAGAGTGGCTGCTTCCTCCTGACTTTTTCTCATCTTCCTTTACTGCTATTATATTTACCTCATTCAAACCATTTGAAAAATCCGTTGCCAATTTACCGTCGTCATTTTTGGCAATGAATGACGTCCAGCTATAGGTTTTCCCATTGTTTTCATACCAATCCGAGGCCGATATTTTTCCTCCGCTTTCCTCGGTATAGTCCTTATTCAAGGTGATTTTTGCCTCCGGTTCGTTATCTCCGTCGGCCTTCTGGTATCTCACAGCTATTGCAGGATAACCCGCACCGCCCTTGGCGTATACCTCGCCGTCAACCTCCATTTGCTTTAAACTCCATATAGCTATATCGTTTGTTGATACCGAGTTAATCTTAGAATCGCTTAACGTCATACTGCCGACAGACTGCAGCGCCCTGTAGTATCCTTTTGCCTTGATTTCAGAACCGTTTTCTATTTTCATATCATTTTCAGTATATATAGCTGTACCTGTATCGCAGGTCGCAAAAACCTTACTTTTATTTACAGAAATTTCCCCCATTGCATATAAAGCAGGCCAACTACTTTCTAGTATTAATTTGCTGCCATCTTTAATGGATATAACCCCATCGCTATATATTGCGTTTGAGTCGTTCTTATCGACATCTATACTAATATCGCTATTTATGATTTTTAAATCTTTTCCGTCCATTATACCTAATGGAGTTGTAGTATAATCGTATTCGTCAGTAAAGCTGTCTCTAAAGCAGTTAATTTCAATTTTACTGTCAGAAATAACAGAACTGTCGCCATCTCCAATTGAAATTCCTATTACTGCCCCTGAAATCTTTAAACTGCTGTTATCAATATTAATTTCACTGTCTGGTAAATTTATTCCAGTACAAAAATCGTCTATTGATATATCGCAATCCAATAATTCTAAGTGTCCCTGAGTTAAAATCCCATTCGACTTTTGTTTATATTCGGCAAGCCCTATTGATATTTGGGCATCCTTAATTTTTATATCCTTACTGGTTCCAATACCGCCGATAGAATAGTTTTTCGGGTCACCATCTAAATTTATTTCAAGTTCCCCACTGCCGCTTATATTTATTTTACCGGAAGAAGATATTCCGTAATTTATAGCTTCATTTTTAGATATGATTGCATTTTTTCCAGTTAGCATAATGTTTAAGGCACCATCTCTATAATCGTATATACCGGTATAATTTTTCGCTGTATCGATAGTAGCGTTATCCAGTGTCAGCGTGTTTGTATCTTCATCATATACCGCTGTTCCTTCCCCACATTCAACCGTTTTGTCATCATCCACTAAAATGTTCACGCCGTTTACCCACAATTCCTCCGGTTCATCGGCAAACGCTGTAAACGAACATACTCCCAGCGTCATACTAAACGCCAGAGCCATCGAAACGGCCTTCATACTATGTACCTTCATTTCCTTCAACCCCTTTTAATTTACTTATTTAATTTCCATTATACCCCCCCCCGGATAAAATCAAGGTTTTTACCGATTTAAGCCATTTTTCTGTAATTTCGCACAAAAAAACGGCCTTGCTTTCGCAAGGTCGTTTATACTTAATTATTATCAGTCAGCAATGAAGCCTTCTTCATCAAATTTAAGTTCGTAGGGTCCTTCTATATATTTGATATCTTCGTAGGACTTAAGTTCCTCATAAAGCGGCTCGGAAACCTCAATATGAGCAGTTTCAAGAGTGTTCTTAATTCTTACTATACGGGGTTTTTTCATATCAATGCCGCCGCTGCATTTAATTGCTGTGTAGATAGCGTCTTTATCATTGTTTCTGTAAAGAGGGATTTTTCCGCCGCCGCGAAGCACCTGTGCTGTTACTATGTTAGTCCATGTAGCATCCCAGTCTATGCTGTTGAGGCATCTCCTTGTTGTTATGTCTGCAAGGCCGATACCAACACCTGAATGATGTGACTCCTCTGTTACGCTTCTAACCATTATATGTCTGATTCCTGTCTCGTCAACAAATACTCTTGACATATTTCTGCCTACAACGTTAGGATCCATTCCTGAGCCTGACATATTCTTGCCTATCTCATCAATTATGAGAAGGTCAATGTTTTTAAACTTAAGAACGGGGATTTTAGCCTTAGCTTCCTCAAGCATTTCGGCGTCAGTCTGGAAAATATTGCTCTTATCGCACATTTTGATTGTGCAGATGTCATCGTAAGCATTCTGAAGAACACCTATACCAAATACAAATTTGCAGTTGTCAAGGAAAACCTGACCAAGATCCGGCAACAATTCAGGAATGTTCTCATATCCCTGTGCATGGAACATAGAAGCACCCTTATGGTTTCCAAGACCTATAGCAACCATTTTGAAAAGTCCACTTTCGTGAGGTCCTCTGAATTCTGTATGAGGTTTAACCTTATTGAAAAGAATGATACCGTCTGCTTCTGTAGCAATCTTATCTACGTAAACAGGAGCTCCGTTTTTAAGTTTGCCAACCTCAACCACTTCCATAGATGAAGGGATTTTAACGCCCATGCTTTCCTCAGTAATTCCAAGGCTCTCAAGCACCTCAAGCTGTCCCTCCGCAGTAGCGCCGCCATGGCTTCCCATTGACGGAACGATGAAGGGCTCTGCACCCCACTCTTTAAGAGTATCAAGAATAGCTTTAACCATTTCAGGAAGGAACGGAATTCCGCGGCTTCCTACAGTAACAGCAAGCTTTTTACCCTTAAGCGCTTCTTTGTCAATTCCCTTATACTCAGCCATCATATTTTTGATATAGGCCGCAGGGTCATCAATTTTTTGTGAATCATAAATCTGGAGCATTTTGTACATAGGCGGTATTTCAACCATATCAAGCCCCTGAATTACAAAGTTCATTTCTGGAAAATCAATAAATTGCATAATTGTAGCCTCCTTATAACTTTTGTAAATAGTAGACGTACATAGGACAGTAATCCCCATTAATATCTTATGTACCTTTATAATACTGTAAAAATTATAACGCCCACAATAAATAATGTCAATAATTTTTGTATAAATTATCACATTCCAATGACACATATTATGTGTTTATGTGACATAATACATGAACCAAAACTATACATCACCAAATTCTTTCTCTTTTAATCAGTAATTAACAACAAAAAAGCTAAAAACAAAGCCTTGTAAATATATATTTTATGTGGATATTAAACAACACCATTTGAGGGCATACTTGTTATGCCAGAGAGCATATGTCAGACTTTCAATTAGTTTGTACAGTCATTTTTGTTTAGAAAAATTTTGTTAATTTTTCCTGTATTATATCTCAAACATTGCAAATACTAACAGCACATTAAAAAACAAGCAAATTCGGAAAGGATAATGATAATATGAAAGCTACCGGTATTGTTAGGCGAATTGATGACCTTGGGAGAGTCGTTATCCCAAAGGAAATACGCCGTACATTAAGAATTAGAGAAGGAGATCCCCTTGAAATATTCACTGATTCAGACGGTGAAATTATACTGAAGAAATACTCCCCCATCGGCGAACTCGGCGCCTTTGCTAAGGAATATGCAGAATCGCTTGCACAGACAATCGGCCATGTCACATGTATTGTTGACAAAGACCAAATTATTGCAGTTTCCGGGGGTCCCAAAAAGGATTTCTTTGAAAAACACATCAGCGATGCAATGGAAAAATGTATTAACGCAAGAAGCACACTTATCGCCAGCAGAAACGACAGCAATTTCGTTCCTGTACTTGAAGACGATACGGCTGCAGAGGGATATAATCACCAGCTCATCGCTCCTATCATCAGCGAAGGCGACGCGCTCGGTGCGATAATATTTCTTTCACCCGATAAAAAAATGGGAGAAATCGAAGGCAAGCTTGCTCAGACAGCAGCTGGCTTCTTAGGAAAACAGATGGAGCAGTAAAAAGCATATAAAGGCTTCCCTGAAAAGGCAAAAAAGCAGTGAATTAATCACTGCTTTTTTATTTCGTATACCTTTTCAGTAAGCCTTGCGAAATCTTCTATGCTCATAGCTTCGCCTCTTATTTTTTCACTAAGTCCTGCGGAATTTATAACTTTTGTCATTTCTTCTTTTGAAATGTTAAATCCCCCCTGGTTATACAGTGTATTTAACAGAGTCTTTCTTCTCTGTCCAAAAGCACATTTTACAAGCTTAAAAAATAGGCTCCTGTCACACACCTCAACAGGAGGCTTATCCCTCAGTTTAAGGGTAATTACAGCAGATGCAACCTTGGGCTTCGGCATAAAACATGATGGCTGCACTATCATATCTATATTGGCTTCACAGTAGAACTGAACCGCTATTGACAGCGCTCCGTAATCACTGCTTTTATAGTCGGCCTGCATTCGCTCCGCAACTTCCTTCTGAACCATAACTGTCATAGACTCCACCGCACTTCTCTTTTCAATCATGTCCATTATTATCGGCGTAGTTATGTAATACGGAAGATTGGCGACAACCTTAAAAGGGTTTCCGCCGTTTTTTTCTTGGGCCAGTTTTTCTATATCGCATTTAAGCACATCCATATTAATGATTTCGACATTATCATATCCATCAAGGGTTTCATTTAAAATAGGGATAAGCTTTGTATCTATTTCTAACGCAAGAACCTTTTTGGCTCTCTCAGCAACGACCTGTGTTAAGGCTCCGAAGCCGGGACCGATTTCAAGTACTGTGTCATTCTCCGTTATTCCAGCCGCGTCAGCTATATTATCGAGAATATTGGAATCTATAAGAAAATTTTGTCCAAATCCCTTTTTAAAATTAAAGCCATACTTTTCCATAATGGCTTTCGTACGCAAAGGCGTAGCTATACGTTCTGTCATATTTTTCTCCTTACATTACCATTCCCAGCAGTCCATAGCTGAATACTGATATAATTATTCCTGCCATTATAACACCTAAAACTATAATAAAAAAAGATTTTTTTATGTCCATATTTAAAAGAGCTGCAATAAGCGAGCCGGTCCATGCGCCCGTACCCGGAAGAGGTATTCCGACAAACAGCAACAGGCCCCAATAAGCATATTTTTGAATTTTGTCGCTTTTACTTATTGCCTTGTTTTCCAGTTTTTCTATAATCCCCTTCATTCTTGTCTTTTTTAAAACCTTAAATATAAACTTTATAAAAAGAAGAATAAATGGAATCGGAATTATGTTACCTATAAAAGCAATCAGAAAGGACGGCATTAAATCCAGTCCAAGTAAAAATCCGGCAATAATTCCGCCCCTAAGCTCCAGTATAGGCAAAAGCGATACAATAAAAACAATAGCCTCCGCGCTAAAAACTCCCCCAAGGTTATTTACAAACCATCCAGCTATCTGTTCAGCCATATAAAGCCTCCAAATCAATATATATTTTTCTCAAACCAGTTGAAAAGAATGCTGTATACCTTTTCTCGCTTTACATCATTAAGTATTTCATGTCTCGCTCCATGCAGAAGCTTTATATCAACATTCATGCAGCCTGCTTTCAGCATCATTTCATATATCTTCCTTACGCCCTTTCCATAGTTTCCTACAGGGTCGTCAGAGCCTGAAATGAGAAGCATAGGAAGATTATGCGGAAGTGATTTCGCCCATTTACTGCTGTTTACGCTTTTGATTAAAAGAAATAAATCCCTGTAGCCTTCATTTGTAAACAGAAATCCGCATTTTTCATCATCAATATATTTATTAAGCATGTCCTTGTCTGTTGTAATCCAGTCATACTTATTATTAGCACTATCAATTTTTTTATTAAAAGCCCCAAAAACTATTTTATCAGCAAGCTCACCTCTTTGTTTTGAATATTTATCAGCCATATACTTTGAAACAGCTATACCTAAATCAAGCCTGGGTGTTGTATATCCTGTGCCCATAAACACCGCACCGTTGAAGCCGTTTCCATATGCTGCCGTATAATCCCTGGCAAGAAAAGAACCCATACCATGCCCAACCATAAAATATGGTATATCAGGATATTCAAGCCTCATCATGCCTTCGAGGTAATTCATATCCTCTATTAAATACTGCCAGCTGTTTTCACGCTTTCCAAAATAGCCATAATCGCTCTTATTTTCAACTGAAAGTCCATGTCCTGCATGGTCATTTCCGCAGACAACATATCCCCTTCTCGCAAGGTAAACCGCAAATGGCTCATATCTCAAAATATATTCAGCCATGCCATGTACAAGCTGAATAACCGCCTTATAATGCCTGCACTCAGTATCTCTCCATACACAGGCAAAAATATCGTGTCCGCCGTTTGAGGCCGGAAATTCAAGCTCAAATCTTGTTATATCCATACAGTTCACTCCCCGGATACGTCGCCCTTAAGGCCGATTGCTTCGGCACATTCCCTCATTCCAAGTATTGTTTCTTTTATCACGTCATCAAGGCTCATATTTATCATTTCGCAGCCTTTTTCTATAACCTCTCTGTTTACACCGGCTGCAAAGCTGTGTGTCTTATATTTCTTTTTTACGCTCTTAACCTCTATATCAAGTACACTTTTTGACGGTCTCATAAGACATGCAGCTGTGATAAGCCCAGTTAATTCATCTATTGTATAAAGAACCTTTTCCATATATTCAGTCGGCTCAACGTCGGAGCATAATCCCCAGCCATGCGAACAGACAGCGTGTATATAGTCCTCGTCTATTCCCCTTTCATTCATTATCTCCGCTGATTTTGAGCAGTGTTCATCAGGATACATTTCATAATCCAAATCATGAATTAGTCCTACTATACCCCATTTTTCAACATCTTCCCCGTTTAGTTTTGCAAAATGCCTCATTACGCCTTCAACTGTAAGTCCGTGTTTTATAAGTGCGTCTGATTTATTGTACTCATTAAGCAGCTCCCATGCTTCTTCTCTTGTAAGTCTCATATCTTTTCCTCCGGCTACTTTTAAATTTTCATATTTTGCATTTTATATGGAATAATCCCATTTTAAAACAAACAGCCCCTTTCCATATAATGCAAATCAATTACATTATAAATCAAAGGGGCTGTTTTGTCATTATTTATGTCCTTACAGTTTCTTTAATTTTATAGAATAATACATATCAGACCGCCGCTGCCTTCGTTAAGAATTTTCTGAAGCGACTCCTGAAGCTTCATTTGTGCATCCTCAGGCATTGTGTAAATCTTGTTGTGCATGCCTTCATTAACAAGTGTATCCAGTGTTCTGCCAAAAAGGTTAAGCTCCCAAATTTTCTGCCTGTCGGTTTTATATGTACTCAAAATATCATCTATAAATTCCTTGCTCTGCTCTTCTGTTCCTACAATCGGAGCTACCTCGGTTTCAACATCAGTCTTTATCATGTTGATTGCTTCTCCGTGAGCCTTAATTTTTATGCCATAGCGTGAACCATGCTTAAAGACTTCCGGTTCGTCAAGAACGATGTCATCAAATGCCGGACCTACTATTCCATATCCCTTGCGCTTTACATCGGCAAGAGCCGGACTAATCTTATTATACTCCGCCCTTACGGCCGACAGTTCCTTCATAATGCTGATAAGCTCATAGTCGCCCTTGATGTCCATATCGATTGTCTCACTTAAAACCTTATAGAACAGATCGTCATTCATAGCCACGTCTATTTCAGCGTCTCCGCTTCCAGCAGATATATCTCCTATATAGGCCTTCCTTATATACTCGTTATTTTCCAGCTCAGCTGCACAGACAGGAATGCCTCTAAGATTTCCGGTCTGGTCAGTGAGCTTAAGAAGAGTATCAATAATTGAGCTTTTAAGCCAATGCTCATTATCAAGTCCTTCAAGCCACCTAGGGATATTAATATTAATTTCATTTACCGGAAATTCATAAAGCAGGCTTTCCAGCAGGTCGTTTATGTCATCATCTTTTAGCTGAGCACAGTTTGCTATCCTTACGGGCACTTCATACTTACCCTCCAGCTCCTCTCTGAGAGCGTCCGTCTCGGGACTGTAGGGATTTGCCGTGTTAAGTACCATAATGAAAGGCTTGCCTGACTTCTTGAGCTCTGCAACAATATCCTCCTCCGCGTCAACATAGTTTTCCCTTGGAATATCTGTTATGGTTCCGTCAGTAGTCATTGCAATGGCTATAGTTGAATGGTCATTGATAACCTTATTTGTTCCCGTAAGAGCGGCCGCGGCCAAAGGCATTGGCTTATCCGACCAAGGAGTATTCACCATCCTTGGCTCATCGCCGTCATTTGTCCCCTCCGCGCCTTCAACTATATATCCCACGCAGTCTATAAGGCGCATTTTAAATTTTACATTTTCACCAACCTGTAGCTCTGCCGGCCTCGAAGGAACAAATTTGGGTTCGGTGGTTGTTATTATTTTTCCCTGTCCGATTAGAGGAAGTTCATCTCTTGCCCTTTCCTTCTCAAAATTATTGCTCATGTTTGGCAGGACGGCCTTTTCCATAAAACGTCTTATGAAGGTGGATTTACCTGTTCGGCATGGCCCTGTTATGCCTATGTAAATAGCACCGCCCGTGCGTTCGGAAATATCTTGATATATACTTGTATTAGTCATATGCTCCTCCGAATACTTTTTCCTTTTGTAAGAATTTATGAGGCTTTTACAATTAATATTACTGTTTCTTAAGCAAAACTGTATTTCAGAGAATTTCAACATACATTATTTGATACTTAAATTTTGTATTCTTTTATTGATTTTACAATTATAAAACTATATAATATAATACATATATGAAAAAACATCATAGTTACTATTGAAAGGACAAGTATAATGGATACTAAAAAATATGAAGCTCTTCTGGCTTCAATAAATCTCGGAAGCTTTACAAAGGCGGCTGAAGTCCTTGGCTGTACTCAATCGGGGCTTACCCATATGATGAATGGACTTGAGCAGGAATTCGGCTTCCAACTGCTGATAAGAGGTCATCATGGTGTAAAGCCAACGCCAAACTGCAGCAGAATACTGCCCTATATTCAAAAGCTTGTCGAGGCCAATACATCTCTTGACGTTGAGATTAAGCGCGTAAACACTATGAAGGATTCTGTTATAAGGATAGGTTCATACACCAGCATTATAATGCACTGGCTTTCAGATGCAGTAAAGAAATTCAATACTGATTACCCGAATATTACCTTTGAAATAAAGGACGGCGGCGCAGACGATATTTATGGCTGGGTTATGGATGGTACAGTTGATATAGGTTTTTTAAGCCGTCAGGAGGAATACAGAACCGAGTGGATAACACTAAGAAAGGATCCGCTGCTCGCAATAATGCCGCCCGATGATAATTTTACAAGCAAGCAAATTCCTCTTACTGAATTTAACGGAAAAAAATTCCTGATGCCATCCTATGGTCTTAACAAGGATATTTTACGAATGTTTAAAAAATACGGTATTGAGCCTGAAATAAGCAACTCCCATGTAAATTACAATGTTATTTTATCAATGGTTGAAAGAGGTTTAGGCATGAGCATACTTTCTGAACTTCTTTTAAAGGGACGTGAGGATAATATAAAGATACTTGAAACAAAGCCTAAAATTTATCGGGAGCTTGGTATTGCGATACAATCACAGAAATACGCCACAACTGCTGTAAAGAATTTTATAGAATACACAAAGGAAACCGTAGAAGAAATATACAGATAAAAAAACGAGTACGTAAAATTACGTACTCGTTTTTTCATATAGTTTCAACACAGTTTTTAATTCTTCTTAGTCCTTCCTCAAGCACAGCCTTAGGACATGCTATATTTATTCGTTCAAAGCCTTTTCCCTCGTCTCCGAAAAGGTACCCCTCGTCAAGCCAAATTCTTCCTTCATATTTAAGCTTTTTATGGAGCTCCCGGCTGTCTAAACCATAGGCCGAAAAATCCAGCCAAACAAGATATGTCGCGTCGGGAACCATTATTTTTATCTTTGGCATATAAGCTTTAACGTAACCGCATAAAAATTCCAGATTATCTTTTAAATAAATCATCAGCTGATCCAGCCACTCATCTCCGTGTTTATATGCCGCCTTCATTCCCTCAAGTCCGAATACTCCGGCCTCCCCATAGTCAAAGCCAGAAGCCGTCATATATTCGTTATACAGTTTTCTTATCTCAGGATTTTTAATTATAACTGATGAAATCTGCAGCCCCGCAAGATTAAAGGTTTTTGTCGGCGCTGTGCATATAATGCTGTTATTTACTATATCTTCATCAAGTGTTCCAAATGGCACATGCTCTTTTCCCGGATATACTATATCACAGTGTATTTCATCCGCGACTATAAGTACATTATTGTCAGTACATATACGTCCCAGTTTAATAAGCTCTTCCCTTGTCCATAGCCTTCCTCCCGGATTTTGAGGGCTGCACAGATAAAACATTTTAACTGACGGTTCCTTTGCTTTTTTCTCAAAGTCGTCAAAGTCAATTTCATACCTATTATTTTTATATATTAAATTGGAATTGACAAACTCAACCGAATTTCTGACCGCAGATTTAAAAAACGGATAATATACAGGCAGGCTCATTAAAATTTTTTCTCCCGGCTTTACAAAAATCCTTGTAAACGCATGGAGCGCAGGAACAATTCCCGGGCTGAATGCAATCCATTCTCTCTCAATTTTCCATTTGTGCCGTCTCATAAACCATCCTGTGATTGCATCATAAACCTCGTCATTATATATCGAATAGCCAAATACTCCATACTCCGCCCTTTTCTTAAGCGCGTCAACTATAGGCTGTGCCGTTTTAAAATCCATATCGGCTACCCACATCGGAAGAATATCTGCTTCCGACTGATCCCACTTGCAGCTTAATGTATTTCGTCTTTCAATAATTTCGTCAAAATTGTATTTCATGATGTCCTCCATTTTCCGGCTATATGCATTTTGGCACATAGCTGCTATTTCTAAATTTTATACTCATTTTAAATAATCGCTGTTGAGTTCATGTAATCCCAAAAAGCGGCGGCAATTGCAGAGCGGTAAGTATTTTTATGTGCAATAAGATATATTTCTGATATCAGGCCGTCATCGTCAATTTCAAAGCTTAACATATCCTCAGCTCTCAAAAGGCTTAACGCTGACTCTGGCATTATTCCAACCCCCATGCCTTTATCAGCCCAAATCGCCGTTGTCCTGGCATCCTCGTTTGTACAGACTATTTTAGGCTTTAAATCAAGACTGTCAAAGCGGCTCATTATTATCCTTTCCCATCTTTTATATATAATGAGCGGCTTGCCCTCTATATCCTTCATGGCTACCTTTCCGGTGCATTTATTGAAAAAAGACTTATTGCCAACCGCATACATTCTCTCTCTTTTCAATGGAAGCTCGTCCATATCGTCTGATAAAAACGGCGTCCTGACAAATGCAAGCTCAAGTATATTATCTCTGAGCAAATCCAGGGTTTCATAGGTGTTTGATTCCGAAACCTCAAATCTTATTCCCGGATATATTTCATGAAACGGCTTTATCCATCTGTCAAGCGCTATTTCCTCTACGGAAGAAACTATGCCAAGCCTTAAAACGCCCTTCATACCGCTGCTGTAGTCCTTAAGCTCCTTCTTTATAAGCTCAGACATGTCTAAAAGAGACAGCGCCCTTCTATAAAGCATTCTTCCAGCTTCCGTAAGCTGTATTTTTCTTGCCCCTCTTTCAAATAATATACTGCCAAGCTCCTCCTCAAGCAGGCGTATCTGTGTACTTAATGGCGGCTGAGATATATGAAGTTTTTTGGCCGCAGACGATATATTCCCCTCATCCACAACAGTAACAAAATACAAAAGCTGTTTAATATCCATAGAAATCACCTATACGAAAATAGTATACAAAGTATATTTTTATAATATTTTTAATATATCAATTTTTATGTTAATATAAATACAGATATTTTTCAACCAAAATTTAGAAGGGCGCGGTTTTTAAATGGGTAAAATACTGGTCTATTTGAAGGATTATAAAAAGGAATCAATATTGGCTCCTCTTTTTAAAATGCTGGAAGCACTTTTTGAGCTGTTTGTGCCTCTTGTTATGGCTAAAGTAATTGATATCGGAATAGCTAATTCCGACAAGCCTTATGTTATTAAAATGTGTCTGGTCATGGTGCTGCTTGGTATAATTGGACTGGTCTGCTCTATAACCGCGCAATATTTTTCTGCAAAGGCGGCATGTGGTTTTGCTACTAAGCTAAGACATGCGCTTTTTAGTCATATTGAGTCTCTATCATTTACGGAAATGGACGTTATAGGCACATCAACCCTTATAACAAGAATGACAAGCGATATAAATCAGGTTCAAAACGGCGTAAACATGTTTCTAAGGCTGTTTATGCGTTCTCCATTCATCGTTTTCGGCGCAATGATTATGGCCTTCACAATTGATGTTAAATCGGCCCTGATTTTTGTCGTGGCTATCCCCCTTCTTTCTATAGTTGTATTTGGAATTATGTACGCCAGTATTCCTCTGTATAAAAAGGTTCAGGCAAATCTGGATAAAGTACTTGGAATAACCAGAGAAAATTTAACAGGTGTACGTGTAATCAGGGCTTTTCATAAAGAGGACAGTGAAATTGAAAGATTTGAAAATACAAATTTAGCTCTGGCAAGGCTGCAAATGTTTGTAGGGCGTATTTCAGCCCTTATGAATCCCGTAACTTATATCATTGTAAATCTTTCAATTGCCGCAATTGTCTGGGAAGGAGGCATAAGGGTTAACAGCGGTATCATAACCCAGGGCGAGGTAGTGGCTCTCGTTAACTATATGTCTCAGATACTTGTTGAGCTGATTAAGCTGGCTAACCTGATAGTGCTTATTAATAAGGCAATTGCAAGCGGAAACCGCATCCAAAGTATATTTGAGATAAAATCAAGCCTCATAGAAAAGGAAATTCCTGAAGTAAAGGCTGATACAAGCGGCGAATGCGTACTTTCATTTAATCATGTTTCGCTTAGATACAAAAACGCTTCACAGGACTCTCTTACAGATATAGATTTTTCAGTTAAAAGGGGTGAAACCGTTGGAATTATAGGCGGAACCGGCTCCGGAAAAAGCTCGCTTGTAAATATGATTCCCAGATTTTACGACGCGTCAGATGGCTGCATAGAAATAGACGGAATAAATATAAAGGATTATTCTGTCGAAGTCCTTAGAAAAAAAATAGGAATTGTCATGCAGAAGGCAGTACTGTTTAAAGGTACAGTACGCGAAAACCTGTTGTGGGGTAATGAAAGCGCTTCTGATGAAGATATATTTGAAGCACTTAAAACTGCCCAGGCACTGGAAGTTGTTGAAGGGAAAAGAAGCGGTCTTGACTCTGAAGTTGCTCAGGGCGGTAAAAACTTTTCCGGCGGTCAGAAGCAAAGGCTTACAATCGCCAGAGCTCTAGTAAGAAAGCCTGAAATTCTCATACTTGACGACAGCGCTTCGGCGCTTGATTATGCTACAGATGCAAGTCTTAGAAAGGCCATTAGGGATATGAAGGACAGCCCGACAGTGTTCATTGTATCCCAAAGGGCCTCTTCGATAAAGTATGCCGATAAAATAGTTGTGCTTGATGATGGAAAGATAGCAGGAATCGGAAATCACGATGTTCTTCTTGAAACATGCAGCGTTTATCAGGAAATATATTACTCTCAATTCTCAAAGGATAGAAAGGAGGCATAATTATGGAAAGAAAGCAGTCGTTTCAAAAGAAGACAATGAAAAAAGTACTGCGTCACATTAGGCCATACATGCCTCTAGTTGTGTTCTCACTTATAATGGCGGCGGTAACCGTTGCAACGACATTGTACTTTCCTCTTCTTACAGGGAAAGCTATCGACTATATACTTGATCCCGGTAAGGTTGATTTCCAAGCAATTACACCTATACTTATTAAGATGGCTGTAATTGCCGGTATAACTGCGCTTAGCCAGTGGATTATGAATATATGCAACAACCACATTACCTTCAGTGTTACAAAAGATATGCGTGACGAGGCATTTAAAAGAATTGAAATTCTCCCTTTGAAGTATCTGGATAACCATTCATATGGAGATATAGTAAGCCGGGTTATCGCCGATGTTGACCAGTTTGCAGATGGACTTCTATTAGGCTTTACCCAGTTGTTTACTGGAATTCTCACAATAATCGGAACGTTGTTTTTTATGTTCAGTGTAAATGCCGCGATAAGCTTAGTTGTGCTGCTTCTGACGCCTTTATCGCTGTTTGTCGCCGCTTTTATAGCAAAAAGGACATATAAGATGTTCAGGCTGCAATCTGAAACCAGAGGAGAAGAAACAGCATTTATAGACGAAATGATTGGAAATCAGAAGGTCGTTCAGGCTTTCAGCCGGGAAAAAGAAGGCCTGGAAAGATTTGATGAAATAAACGGACGCCTTGGCAATGCTTCAATGCAGGCTACTTTTTTCTCTTCCATCACAAACCCTTCCACACGTTTTGTAAACAGCCTTGTTTACACAAGCGTTGGTATAGTGGGAGCTTTAACGGTTATAGGAGGAGGTCTTTCAGTAGGTCAGCTGTCCGCGGTTTTAAGCTATGCAAATCAGTACACAAAGCCTTTCAACGAAATTTCCGGAGTGGTAACTGAACTGCAGAATGCCCTCGCATGTGCCGCAAGGATATTTGAGCTTATAGAAGAAGAGCCGCAAATTCCTGATTCCTCTGATGCAAAAGTCATTGATGAAGCTGACGGAACGGTTGCACTTAAAGATGTAGAATTCAGCTATTCTCCAGATAAGAAGCTTATCGAAAATCTTAATCTTAATGTTGAGGCCGGGCAGCGTATAGCCATCGTCGGTCCTACAGGCTGCGGAAAAACAACGCTCATTAATCTTTTAATGAGATTTTACGATGTTGACAGCGGCAGTATAGAAATAAACGGTATAGATATAAGAGATATCACCAGAAAGAGCTTAAGGTCTAACTATGGAATGGTACTGCAGGACACATGGCTGTTTTCAGGAACTATCTATGAAAACATCAGGTATGGCAGGCTGGGGGCAAGAAAAGATGAGGTTATCGATGCGGCCAGGATGGCAAATGTCCATCATTTTATCAGAACCCTGCCGGGCGGCTATAACATGATGATCAATGAGGAAGGCAACAATATCTCACAGGGAGAAAA
>URCD01000037.1 GCA_900546215.1 uncultured Eubacteriales bacterium
TTTCTGATACATCACATACCGGAGCCAAATTTACGTTTATGCCGAGGGATTTTAAAAGAGCGCATTTTTCAGCCGTGTCACTGGTAATAAGCTCATAGCCTCCTTCGTTAAAAAGCTGCTGGGGAGATTTGAAGGGCTCGCTTCTGTATTCACTAAACTTGCTTACACGGTTTACAAGACCGCCTTCCTCATCAACCCCTATAAGCATAGGAATATCAGATAAAGCCTGACATGAATTTATTGCTGCCTTAACACCTTCACTTGTCTTGTCTTTAAAATCCTTGGCAAAAAGAATATATCCTCCAAGACTGTATTGTGAAGCGTCCTTGGGCGCCGTTTCATCATCCGGATAACGGACAAAAAACATCTGACCAATCTTTTCCTCCAATGTCATACTGTCGAGTATATCCTGCGCTCTGTCTGCGGCGGCTGGGGGTTCGGCAGGAACGTTTTCCGCTTTTGCTGTACATGAGGTTATTCCGCCCATTAATGAAAATGCCGTAATCAGAGATAAAATTTTTTTCATAAAATATCCTCCGGAAGTTTATATTTGTAATAATGCTGTCAAATGCTGAGTAAGTTTATTCATCCAGCTGCTGACTGTACTATTGTAACATATAAGAAGTTTAAATACTAATTAGAACTTATGTAATTATGCTATCTATTTCCTAATTGTCATTTTTATTTGCAATATTAATCTGAGTTGATATATATTTTTAAATATAGTATAATAAAAAAATAATGTGTCTGTCCGCACCCCCTCGTCAGAGGGGGTGTTTGGTACTGTTTTTGCTGTAAAATGTGAGCATTACACGATATTTGTATGCTGTATGTATAAAATATCATAAAATAATATATGTAATAATAGCTTGATAATAAGTCATTAAGTATGTTACAATAATCTAGTTTATAATAGGTAATTTATATGCTGCCTGCAGCAGTATTAAAATAACGTATTGGGAGGTAATAAATTGAAGAAACAATGGCAGGGCGTACTGCTTTATGTGGCGATATTTTTTATAATAATTGCCATAATGGCTTTTTCTGGTTCGGGAAATACGGGATCAAATACAACTAATGTTGAGTATACCTATAACCAGCTTATTGAAGACCTTAAGGGAGAAAATATTGAATCAATAAATATCCAAAGACAGAATGATGTTGATAACTATGGTACAGCGTCCGTAACATTCAGCGATGGTACAGCCGCAAAGGTAATTATACCGTCGGTGTCCACATTTATGGATACTATGCATGATGCAGGTGCGGACGAAAGCTTGCTTACAACCACCACAAATATGCCGAGCACTGGTATATTTATGGCTATTCTGCCTTCGATAATTATGATGGTAATCGCCATTATAATTTTCATGGTAATGTTTCAGAAGATGCAGGGCGGCGGTGGCGGAAAGATGATGTCTTTCGGAAAGAGCAACGCTAAGGTAACTGTTGATGACACAAATAAGATTACATTTGATAATGTAGCTGGACTTGAGGAGGAAAAGGGCGAGCTTCAGGAGCTTGTTGATTTCCTTAAGGACTCCAGAAAATATGTCGAGCTGGGCGCTAGAATTCCCAAGGGCGTTCTGCTTGTAGGACCTCCGGGTACAGGTAAAACACTCTTGGCAAAGGCTGTGGCAGGAGAAGCGGGAGTTGCGTTTTTCAGCATTTCAGGCTCAGACTTTGTTGAGATGTTTGTCGGAGTCGGTGCGTCACGTGTAAGAGATTTATTTGAGCAGGCTAAGAAAAATTCTCCATGTATCGTATTTATAGATGAGATTGACGCTGTGGGAAGACGCAGAGGCGCCGGACTTGGCGGCGGACATGACGAGAGGGAACAGACGCTTAATCAGCTGCTTGTTGAAATGGATGGTTTTGGAATTAATGAGGGAGTTATTGTAATGGCTGCAACAAACAGGGCCGACATACTTGACCCCGCTATACTCCGTCCCGGACGTTTTGACAGACAGGTATATGTCGGAAGGCTTGACGTAAAGGGCAGAGAAGCGATTTTAAAGGTACATGCCAAGGGCAAGCCCTTTGAGGATGGCGTTGATTTTGGTGTAGTAGCTAAAACAACATCAGGCTTTACAGGCGCTGACCTTGAAAACCTTCTTAATGAGGCGGCTCTTCTTACTGCAAGGGCAGGCAAAAAGAAGATTGATATGGAGGAAATACAAAAGGCCTTCGTAAAGGTCGGAATTGGTACTGAGAAGAAATCCAGAATTATTTCTGAGAAGGAAAAGCTTATAACGGCTTATCATGAGTCAGGCCATGCAATTCTTTTTGAGGTTCTTGACAAATGCGACCCCGTTCACAGCGTGTCTATAATTCCTACCGGCATGGCCGGCGGTTATACAATGCCGCTTCCCGGTGAGGATAAAATGTATATTACAAAGGGCGAGATGGAGCACGAAATCATAAGCTTTTTGGGCGGACGTGCCGCCGAGGAGCTTGTCCTCAAGGACATAACGACAGGAGCAAGCAACGATATTGAGCGTGCCACTGCTATGGCAAGAAGCATGATTATGAAATACGGCATGAGCGAAAAATTCGGACCTGTTCAGTATGGGGATGAGGGCGACGAGGTATTCATAGGCCGTGATATCGGACATACAAGAAACTACAGCGAAAATACAGCGGACGAGATTGACGCTGAGGTTAAGGGAATTCTTAACTTTTCCTATAACGAGGCTAAGAGGCTGTTGAATGAAAATATGGATATACTCCATGCTTCTGCAAAGCTTCTTATGGAAAAGGAGAAAATTACAGGAGACGAATTCAGAGCGCTTTTTAAAAAAGACGGGGGACAGATAACAGCCTCAACTGAGGAGTTACCGCAGACAAATATGTAACCCATTTTAGTTTAAATAAAAAGAAGAGGGAGATGTTTTAAAATGGATTTTGGTGTAAAAGAAGGTCTTAAAAACGTAAAAGAGTATGTTGTAGAGCCTAAGGACACAGCTGACGCAGTAGGCAACAAAGGCATTAACGTGCTTTCCTCACCCACAATGATTTTGTGGATTGAGCAGACATGTCTTGAGGCTGTTAAGCCCTTGCTTCCCGAAGGATATGAAACAGTAGGAACAGTATTTAACTTTCTTCACCTGGCAGCTACGCCTGTAGGCCAGAAGGTTAGAGTAGAGGCTGAGCTTACTGAGGTTGTGAAGGGAAGATCTCTTTCATTTGATATTAAGGTTTATGACGAAAAGGGTAAAATCTGCAAAGGCACACACGGAAGAGCCATTGTAAACAAAGAGCAGTTCTTCGGAAATCTTTAATTTTGATCTGAACAATTTATACCAAAGACGGCACATCCTATTTTGGACGTGCCGCTTTAGGTTGGTTAGCATCTACCTGCCGGCGGCCGCTGTACATCAAAGGCCATGGCCCCGGCGCACTAAGGAGGAATTATTGTGGGTGTAAATTTAAAGGGAAGAAGTTTTTTAACGCTTAAGGACTACAGTAAGGAAGAAATCGAATATCTTATCGACCTTGCGATAGAGCTTAAGGAAAAAAAGAAAAAGGGCATATTTGAAAAGCATTTGGAACATAAAAATGTCGCTCTGATATTTGAAAAGCCTTCTACAAGAACAAGATGTTCGTTTACTGTGGGCTGTATAGATGAAGGCGCGCATCCTGAATATCTTGGAAAAAATGATATTCAGCTTGGCCATAAGGAGACTGTTGAGGATACGGCAAGGGTTCTTGGCAGAATGTTTGACGGAATAGAATTCCGCGGCTTTTCTCAGGAAGTAGTTGAGAAGCTGGCGGAATACAGCGGAGTCCCGGTTTGGAACGGCCTTACTGACGAGGATCATCCTACACAGGTGCTTGCTGATTTTATGACTATGAAGGAAAAGTTCGGACATATTTCAGGCCTTAAATTTGTGTTTATAGGCGACGGCAGAAACAATGTGGCAAACGCACTTATGATTGGCTGCAGCAAGGTTGGCGTTGACTACGTTATAGCGGCGCCGAAATCACTCTGGCCTGATGAAAAGCTTGTCACAACGTGTAAAGCATTTGCAAAGGAAAGCGGAGCTTCAATTGAAATTACCGATGACCCTAAGGCGGCGGTTAAAAATGCTGACGTAATATATACAGACGTATGGGTTTCAATGGGCGAGGAGGACAAGTCCGCTGAGAGAGTTGAGCTTCTTAAGCCATATCAGGTAAACAGGGAGCTTTTTGATGCAACAGGTAAAGCCGATACAATTTTTATGCACTGTCTGCCGGCTGTTAGGGATTACGAGGTGACGAATGAAATAATCGAAGGCCCTATGTCTGTGGTGTTTGACGAGGCTGAAAACCGTATGCATACAATAAAGGCGGTTATGGTTGCTACGCTTGGCAATTAATAAATTATTGAGGGGAGATTATCTCTCCTCTTTTTGCGCGGGGTGATATATTATGGATAAAAAAGCGCTGGCAGGCGCCTCCAGAGAGAAACAAAAATATTTTTTTGAGCCGCAATTTAATGAGCTTCCTGATTCTATTAAGGAAGAGATAAGAAATATTTGTATTATTATGGCTGAAAGACTGGGCTGCACGTTTGTTATCTCATTTGAGAACGGCGGAGACATCGTATTTGATATAATAAAAAATGAGAATGATTTTGATTTTGACGACATCGGGGCGGAGCTTGAAATAAAAAGCCTCCAGGCTGAGAAGAAAGAATTGATTAAATCTCTAAAACTGTGGTATGTTATAAACATGACGGAAGAAGGCAAAAAAATACGTGAAGAGATTCTAAAAAAGGAAACCGATAAATAATAGATGAAAAGGAGTGTGTGGATATGCTGTTGGTAATTGATGTAGGCAACACGAATATAGTGCTTGGGGTTTACAAAGGCAAAAAGCTTATTGCCAGCTGGCGCATGACTACGTCAAACAGTCAGACCGCCGATGAAATAGGAATATTTGTACACTCGCTTTTTGATTACTCCGAGGTTGACGCGAAGGAATTGGACGATATAATTATTTCCTCGGTTGTACCAAATATTATGTACTCCCTTGTGCATGGCCTTGTTAAATATTTTCATATTCAGCCAATAATTGTGGGGGCGGGTATGAAAACTGGAGTTAACCTTCTTATGGATAATCCAAAAGAGATGGGCTCTGACAGAATAGTGAAGCTGGTTGCGGCTTATGAAATATACGGCGGGCCGGCCATTGTAATAGATTACAGTACGGCTACCACATTTGATGTAATAAGCGATAAAGGGATATTTTTAACGGGAATAACGGCGCCAGGCATACAGGTGTGTGTGGACGCGCTTATAGAAAGCACAGCCCAGCTTCCCAACGTGGAAATTAAAAAGCCGAAATCAATAATTGTTAAAAATACCGTTGGAAGCCTTCAGGCCGGAATTGTTTACGGACACATAGGCGAGACAAAATATATAATTGAGCAGATTAAAAAGGAGCTTGAGCTGCCTGATATAAAGGTTATAGCAACAGGAGGCATGGCTAAAATAATGGAAAGCAACGAAACGCTTTTTGATTATATAGACCCATTGCTTACGCTTAAAGGGCTGCGCATTGTATACGAAAAAAATAAGAAAACAAAGGCAGAGAAAAAGTGAGAATTGGTAATATAGAATTAAAAAACAATGTATTTCTCGGTCCAATGGCCGGCATAACGGACAGGCCGTTTAGAACGCTGTGTCATGAGATGGACTGTGGGCTTGTATACTCTGAAATGGTAAGCGCCAAAGGAATATTTTACAATAATGAAAATACAAAGGAGCTGCTTGATATAGGGCTTGACGAAAAGCCGGCTTCAATACAGCTATTTGGCTCCGACCCGGAAATTATGGGGGCCATGGCCAAAAGGATTGAATATATCAACGCAGACTTTGTAGACATAAATATGGGGTGCCCTGTGCCCAAGGTTGTGAAAAACGGGGAAGGCAGCGCTCTTATGAAAACGCCCGAGCTGGCCGGCAAGATAATAAGGTCAATGGCGGAAAGCCAAAATAAGCCTGTTACGGTCAAAATAAGAAAGGGCTTTGACGACAGAAGTATAAATGCCGTTGAGGTAGCCAAAATTGCCGAGGAAAACGGAGCGGCGGCCGTAGCCGTGCATGGCAGGACCAGGGAACAGTACTACAGCGGGAAGGCTGACTGGGATATTATAAAAAAAGTTAAGGAAGCTCTGTCAATTCCGGTTATTGGAAACGGGGATATTTTCTCACCGGAGGACGCTGAAAGAATGCTGGATTATACAGGCTGTGATGCCGTTATGATAGCAAGAGGCGCTCAGGGCAATCCGTGGATATTTAAAAGGACGGTCCATTATCTCAAAACAGGAGTTCTTTTAGACCCGCCCTCTCCCAAAGAAAGAGTGGATGTTGCTTTGCGCCATGCCAGAATGCTTATCGGCTATAAGGGTGAATATATTGGCGTCAGACAGATGAGAGCCCATATGGCCTGGTATATAAAGGGCGTAAAAGGCGCCTCGGCAATCAGGGATAAAATTAATCATACAGAGACCTATGAAGAAATAGAAGAAATATTAAATAAAATAGAATTTTAAGGGGAATTATTATGAAGAAATTATTTAAGGCTGTTATAGTATCGGTTTTAGCACTCGCATTATGTGCGGCGTGTTCGTCATCAAATACAGAAAAAACAGAGCCAGCAGTAAGTCTGAGTGTAACTGTTGAGCCGCTGAGCGAGGATGAGTACGCGCAGACTGACACATCAGAAATTGAGAATGCTGTGCCTGAGGATTTTTCAAAAATAACTATTGAGCTTAATATGGAAAATATGGTGGCTGGAACGGAAAGAACGGTAAAAATGCAGGCTCTGAAAAATATCATGGCTGAAACGGAAATCGGCACATATTGGTATGGCAATGGGTCAAGCCAGAACAATGCCGAAGAGGATTTTACAATTGTCAGAAGCGAGAGCGTTATATACAGAAGGGACATATCCGATGACGAAATCAAAAACATGTTTGATGGATATGAGGCTGCCGTTTCATATACGGGAGCAGACGGCAATGTCGTTGAGCAGTCACTTCCTATGACTGACGCTGTTCAGTTTAAATAAATTTAAAAAAAGCCGAAAATTATTTTCGGCTTTTTTATGTATTAGAAGAGCACTCTTTCCTTTTCTGTAAGAGAAGCTATAGTAGCGTGCATATCCTTAAGATAGAATACAGACATTATAGGGTTGTCTGCTGATTTATACATTTTCAGAAGGTCCGGCATAACCTCAAAAACCTTCTTTTTAGCCTCCATATTGTCATTGTCAAATACAACCTCTCCATTGACGCGGACAAATTTTGTATCAGGAGCCATTGTACAAAACTCAATTTTAGGATTTTTCTCCATCTGCTTGCATACCTTTTTAGGAAGGGCGGTTACCATATAAAATTTGCCGTCAAAAATCATATGAAAACCAAAGGGTCTGACCCTTGGCTGGCCGTTATCGTCGGTTGCCAGATAGAATACAGGATTTTTCTCTAAAAATTTTAATAATTCATCCATAATATACAATCTCCTTTCTTGTCATACAATAAATAGTTACAATTTATATTATATACCTTTAAAGTATAATAACAATAGTTTTAAAAAAACTGTATACAAAAAAATACTTTAGTTCAGTCGGTAAAAAAACACGATTTGTCACTTTAACGGTCTTGTTAGATTGAGAAAAAAGTGTTATAGTAAATTTGATAGCATATATTGGTTTTTAGGGCAATAAAATATGCATTTGTACAATTTTTAATGCATATTTATATGAATTTCAAAAAGTTCACGAAACTGGGAGGAAAAGTCTATGAGCAAAAAGTATGTTTATATGTTCAGTGAAGGAAATGCGTCCATGAGAAATCTTTTGGGCGGCAAGGGTGCGAACCTTGCAGAAATGACAGTTATGGGTCTTCCTATACCTCAGGGATTTACTGTTACGACGGAAGCCTGTACTGAATACAATGAAGGCGGCAAAGTTCTTTCGGATGAAATGGTTGCCCAGATTGAAGACGCCCTTAAGAAGCTGGAACAAATTGCTGGCAAAACCTTGGGCGATAATGAAAATCCGCTCCTTGTTTCGGTCCGTTCAGGCGCCAGGGCGTCTATGCCCGGTATGATGGATACAGTGCTTAATCTGGGACTTAACGATGTTTCTGTCGAAGGCCTTGCAAAAGCCACTGGAAATCCGAGATTCGCCTATGATTCATACAGAAGGTTTATTATGATGTTTGCCGATGTAGTTATCGGAGTTTCAAAATCTAAGTTTGAAAGAAAGCTTGATGAGTATAAGGAGAAGGTTGGTGCTGAATACGATACGGATCTCACAGCAGAAAACCTTAAGGAGGTTGTTGAGATATTTAAGCAGATTTATCTTGACGACCAAGGCAAGGATTTCCCTCAGGATCCTAAAGAACAGCTTTTTGACGCTGTTATGGCGGTATTCCGTTCATGGGATAATCCGAGAGCCTTTACATATAGAAGAATGAACGATATTCCATACAGCTGGGGTACAGCGGTTAACGTACAGATGATGGTATTCGGAAATATGGGAGATACTTCAGGTACCGGAGTTGCGTTCACAAGAAACGCAGCTACAGGAGAAAAAATGATTTTTGGAGAGTATCTTATAAATGCTCAGGGCGAGGACGTTGTTGCGGGTGTCCGTACACCTAAGCCTATTGCTACCCTTGAGCAGGATATGCCGGAAGTATATGTTCAGTTTATGGACATTGCGCATAAGCTTGAGAACCATTATAAAGACATGCAGGACATGGAGTTTACAATTGAAAAGGGAAAGCTCTATTTCCTTCAGACAAGAAACGGTAAAAGAACAGCCAATGCAGCCCTTAAAATAGCGGTTGATATGGTTGAAGAGGGACTTCTTACAACTGATGAGGCAATTATGAGGGTAGAGCCTAAACAGCTTGACCAGATTCTCCATCCTGCCTTTGACCCCAAAGCGCTTAAAGCAGCAAAATCTTTAGGCAAGGGACTTCCGGCTTCACCGGGTGCCGGCGCAGGTAAGGTTTATTTTACGGCTGACGAGGCTAAAGCCGCTTATGATGCAGGCGAAAGGGTTGTTCTTGTAAGACTTGAGACATCTCCTGAGGATATAGAAGGTATGGCTGTAGCGGAAGGTATTCTTACGGTAAGAGGCGGTATGACTAGCCATGCGGCTGTAGTTGCCAGAGGAATGGGACGCTGCTGTGTATCAGGCTGCGAAGCCATTAAGATGAATGAAGAAGCAAAAGAATTTACCCTTGGAGGAGTAACGTTTAAAGAGGGCGATTATATTAGCCTTGACGGCTCGACAGGAAATATTTACGGTGAGGATATACCTACTGTTTCTCCTGAAATTTCAGGAAACTTTGCTAAATTTATGGAATGGGCAGATGCAAAGAGAGACCTTAGAGTAAGAACAAATGCTGATACTCCCCACGATGCGGAGGCTGCCATTGAATTCGGCGCAGAGGGAATAGGACTTACCCGTACAGAGCATATGTTCTTTGAGGAAGGCAGAATACTTAAATTCCGTAAAATGATACTTTCAGACAGCGTTGAGGAAAGGGAAGAGGCACTTTCCGGAATTATGCCTTACCAGAAGCAGGATTTCATCGGAATTTATAAAGCAATGCTTGAAAGGCCTGTGACAATCCGTCTTCTCGACCCTCCTCTGCATGAATTCCTTCCTACAACGGATGAGGAATTTGCTATACTTGCAAAGGAAATGAACAAGACTGTTGAGGAACTCAAGATTAAGGCAAGAGGGCTTCATGAGCTTAATCCTATGATGGGTCACAGAGGCTGCCGACTTGCGGTTACATATCCTGAAATAGCAAGAATGCAGGCAAGGGCAATAATTGAGGCAGCTGTTGAGGTTAATAACGAGCTTAATATCAACATTGTTCCTGAAATAATGATACCGCTTGTAGGAGAAGCCAAGGAATTTAACTTTGTAAGAGAAATAGTTGATGAGACTGCTAAGGCTGTTATTGCTGAAAAGGGTGCCAAGCTTAAGTATTTAATCGGAACAATGATTGAAATACCAAGAGCTTGCCTTACAGCCGATAAAATAGCTAAGGAAGCAGAGTTCTTCTCATTCGGAACAAATGACCTTACACAGATGACCTATGGACTTTCAAGGGACGATGCAGGTATGATTTTAACAGACTACACAGATAAGCTTATATATGAGGGAGACCCCACGGCTAAAATTGACCGTGAAGGCGTTGGAGAACTTATGAAGATAGCTGTTGAAAAGGGCAGAAGCGTACGTCCCGACCTTCATCTGGGCATATGCGGAGAGCATGGCGGAGACCCTTCATCAGTTGAGTTCTGCCATATGATTGGCCTTGACTATGTATCATGCTCGCCTTTCCGTGTGCCAATCGCAAGACTTGCGGCAGCGCAGGCGGCAATTAAATACCCTAGATAAACAGATTTCTACTGACCTGCAGGAAATCTGAAGGGCTATGGAATAAAAAAGTATTTTAAAGACATAAATTTACTGATCTAAGGTGTGTTATAATTCCCGACTCGGGAGTTTATGGCACACCTTATTTTAATGCTTTGTCCATTTTGTTGATTGTTTTTATACATTAATATTGATATAATATCTAAATAATATATTATTCCTGTAAAATAGGGGCTTTAATGAGAGTGGTGTTTAAATATGAATAACAGGTATTTTGATAAGCAAGAAAATAACGCTCCTGAGCAAGAGGCAGACTCATGCCCGGAATTAATTAACACTTTAAACGTTGGCGTCCTTTGCTGTCTGTTTGATGAAGACTTGACAGTATTATGGGGAAATACTTGTTTTTTCAGATGGATTGGCTATACCTCGGAAGAGTTCAGACAGAAATTCCACAATTTAAGCCAGTATTACAACGGATATACCAATGACATCAATACTATAAAGAACAGCATCAGAAATGCCTTGGACAAAGGAAGCTGCAAAACTGAGACTACAGTCCGTATTCCTAAAAGGGATGGAAGCCTCATGTGGACTAAGCTATCAATAAGCTTAGATTTTGACAGCAAAAAGGACGTACCTACCGTTAATGCGGTATTATCAGACATAACTGAGCTGTATGAAGAAAAAGAGGAAAAGTCAAGACTCTATGAACAGAAGCTTCAATATTTTAACTGGATGATGGATGTTTATGTAGGGAATATATACATCTGTGATATGGAAACGTATGACCTGCTGTATCTAAATAAGAGCGCGTGCGACACGTTGGGATCGCCATCAGAAAAACTCTTGGGAAGAAAGTGCTACGAGGCTATTCAGGGGAGGTCCTCACCTTGCCCGTTTTGTACAAATAAATTTCTTAGTGAGGATGAATTTTACGAGTGGGAGTTTTTTAACCCTGTTTTAAACAGAACGTTTATGATAAAAAACCGCATAATTAATTGGAACGGACATAGGTCCCGAATTGAACTGTCCCATGATATGTACAGTACAGAATATAAGCTGGCTAAAAAGGACAGGGAACGTGAGGCTCTCATACGCTCAATTCCAGGAGGCTTTTCTCGTTTGGATGCAAGGGATTTAAGCACTATACTTTGGTATAGCGCTGATTTTCTGGAAATAATCGGATATAGTGAAGAGCAGTTTAAGGAAGAACTGAATTCACAGATGAATTTTGTACATCCTGATGATTTAAAGCGTATTGTAGCGTCGCTGAAGCAGATAAAATCGACAGGCCAAAACCTTATATTGGAGGCAAGAATTTTAACGCGGAGCGGAAATACTAAAATACTTACAATGACATTTTGCTATGCAAGTGAAAAAGACAGCTGGGACGGAATTCCGTCGTTCTACAGCGTTGGGATTGATGTTACTGATGACCGTAAGGAGCAGGCAAGACAGCGCAAGGCGCTGGAGGACGCTTATGAATTGGCTCGTATTTCAAATGACGCAAAGACTAATTTTTTATCCTCAATGTCACATGATATCAGAACTCCAATGAACGCAATAATGGGAATGACAGTAATCGCACGCGCAAATCTGGACTCCCCAGAAAGGGTGAATGACTGCCTGGAAAAGGTCAATGCTTCAAGCCGGCACCTTCTCAGCTTGATTAATGAAGTGCTTGATATGTCCAAAATAGAAAGCGGAAAAATTGATTTGATTTCTGAGGTTGTTTCACTTCCCGAGCTGCTTCAGAATGTAATGGATATATGCAGGCCCTTGGTTGCAGAGAAAAATCACGAGTTTCAGATCAGTGCTGAAAGCGTGCAGCATGAAAAGGTGATTACAGACGGCGGACGCCTGCAGCAGGTGTTTATGAATCTGCTTTCCAATGCCATTAAATACACTCCAGACGGAGGGGTTATTGGCTTACATATACAGGAGACTAAATCTGCTATACCAAATAAAGGGCAGTATGAATTTATATTTACGGATAATGGGATAGGCATGTCCAGTGAGTATATGCAGCATTTGTTTGAACCGTTTTCACGTGCGGAGGACCCTAAAATCAGCAAAATCCAGGGAACAGGGCTTGGTCTGGCTATAACTGAAAATATTGTAAGCATGATGAATGGGACCATTGAAGTTAGAAGTGAACTGGGCAAAGGAAGCCGGTTCATAGTATCAGTTCCGCTTGAGGTATGCGAAGAACACCTGACAAGCGATGCGGAACTCACTGGTTTGCCTGTGTTGGTCGTAGATGATGATCAAATTGTTTGTGAATGCGCAGCGGCATTGCTCAACGAACTGGGGATGCGCGGCTTCTGGGTATTGTCTGGAGAAGAGGCGGTTTCTAATGTTATTGAAGCTCATGAGAGAGACGATGACTTCTTTGCCGTAATTCTTGATTGGAAAATGCCGGGAATGAACGGACTTGAAACCGTAAAGGCTATAAGAGGGAAGCTTGGAAAAGATGTTCCGATAATAATAATTTCGGCATATGATTACTCTGATATAGAGGAAGAATTCAGACATGCGGGTGCAGACGCGTTTATCACTAAGCCCCTTTTTAAATCTAAAATGCTGCATGTTTTACAGCTGTTTTGTCAAAGCAGATGTACAGAGTCTCTTCCTTTGACTAAAGAGGAAGTGCATCCTGGTTTAGCCGGAAAGAAAGTCTTGCTTGTGGAAGACAACGAGCTGAATAGGGAAATAGCGGAAGAATTGCTTCAAATGAATGGGATGTCAGTTGATTCAGTTGAAAACGGACAGCTTGCGGTTGAGCGCTTCCAAGCCTCTGATTACGGAGAATATGACTGTATTCTGATGGATATTCAAATGCCGGTAATGAACGGCTATGAGGCGACTGAGACTATTCGTGCCCTCAGCAGGAAAGATGCAAAGACAGTACCAATACTCGCATTGACGGCCAATGCGTTTGCCTCAGACCTTGGAAAGGCCCACAGCGTAGGAATGAATGCCCATATTGCAAAACCGATAGATACAAAACTTCTTTTTGAAGTGATGCAGAAATGGATATAGAGATAATTTGATACAGTTTATAATGGGGTCTTTTATAAGACCCCTATTATTTTATCGTTTTCGTATTTAAATGGCTTTATTATACAAGGCAAATTTTATTGAATTTTAAGAAAAAAATAAAATATTAAATGTTCTCTAAATGCGGTGGATATGTTATACTAAATTTTATAGACTTATTGTAAATGTCCTTGTCCGGGGGTGGATAGAATGGAAGGACTGAATCTTACTTCGCTGTTTAGAGGCGCTGATTTTACTACCATGGTCAGACCTGAAATAGGTATCCTTGACCTTATTGATATTTTAATAGTTGCTTATATAGTTTTTAAAATTATTGGCTGGGTAAAGGAAACTCGCGCTTGGACGCTGTTCAAGGGCGTAGTTGTATTTTTCCTTTTTTATGCCTTTGCTTCGCTGTTTCAGTTAAACACGATACATTGGATATTGTCTAAAACTATATCGGTAGGTATTATTGCATTTGTGATAGTGTTTCAGCCGGAGCTAAGAAAGGCTCTGGAACAACTTGGAAACGGAAGGCTTCTTAGAGGAATATTCAAGTTTGAGACGCCGGAGGAGGAAAACGCCGACGACGCAAGAGTTGTTGAGGAAATAGTTACCGCATCTAAAAAGATGTCCAGCGTTAAAACAGGGGCGCTTATTCTTGTGGAAAGAAAAGTTCCGCTTGGAGACCATGTGCGTACAGGTATTGCCGTTGACGCCATAGTTACAAGCCAGCTTCTTATAAATATATTTGAGCATAATACACCTTTACATGACGGTGCAGTCATAATAAGAAACAACAGGGTTGCCGCCGCCGCCTGTTTTCTGCCGCTTACTGAAAATAAGGTAAGTATGGAGCTTGGCACAAGGCACAGGGCAGCTATAGGGGCAAGCGAGGTTTCAGACGCTGATATAGTTGTTGTTTCTGAGGAAACGGGCTACATTTCCTTGGCGAGGGGAGGAGTTATATACAGAAACATTACTCCTGATGAGCTTAGGAAAATGCTTACCGTTAGAAAAAATGACACAGGCGCGGTGAAAAAGAAAATTATGTGGTGGAAAGGCAGGCGGTCCGATAATGAACAGCAGTAATAAATTCACCAAGGACATTGGATGGAAGCTTCTTTCCCTCGCCATAGCAATAGGGCTTTGGTTCACTGTTATAAATACTGAAAATCCGCTTGAGACGCGTTCTTATTCGGCTACTATACAAATTCAAAACCAGGAGTCACTTTTTGAAAGAGGCTATGTTGTTGTAAATGACGATGAGATTTCTTCAACGAGAATTACTGTAAGGCTCAGGGGACAGAGGCTTGCTCTTGACACACTGTCACAAAGCAGTACAAAGGTTCAGGCCATTGTGGATTTGGATAATGTAATATATTCATATAACGGAGAACCGGTTTCCGTTCCGGTTAATATAGTTATACCAAGCATTGTCAACAACAGCTTTGAGATACTTTCAAAATCGGTTCAGAACGTGATGGTTGATATACAGCCATATATAAATGAGGATTTTACCGTTAAGCCAGTTGTTAATTACAGCGACGCCAGCGTCAGAGAGCTGATAAATGCGGTGGCATCTCCAAGCACCATAACCGCTTACGGGGCAAAGAGTATTATTAACAGTATTGCAGAGGTCAGGGTTGAGGTAACACCTGAAAAGCTTGAGAATGATACCGTTATAACAGCTGTACCGGTTGCATATGATGCTGAGGGCAACGTTGTTAATAAAGTAACCTTCAGCTCTAAGGAGCTTTCGGTGAAAATAAGCATGGACAACCTTAAATCAGTTAGGGTCGCCGCCGATATTACTGGCAGGGCCGCCGCTGGATATGAGGTTACGGATGTGAGCATCAGTCCCGATTATATAGACGTAGCGGGAAGCAGCGATGAGCTGGCTGGAATAGGGGTCATAAGGCTGCCGGACGTTGATGTAAACGGCGCGCAGGAGAATATTACGCAGGAGTATAATATTCAGGATTATCTGCCTGAAGGTGTCCGAACCGTAGGGGGAGACAGCGCAGTAAAGACGGTTACAGTTACTGTTAATGTTGAGCAGGAAGAAGAGAAGGAATTGACAATACCTTCTGAAAGCATAACAGATAACTCAACCACACCCGAAGGGTTATTTGCCGAAATTAACAGCGGAGATATTAATATCACTGTCAGAGGTGCAAGCAGCGCTGTTGAGACCATAAGCGCAGATGATATAAAGGCCTCGGTCGACTTAACAGACTATGAGGCCGGTACATATGAGGACGTACCTTTGATATTTGCTTTGCCTGAAGGGATAACTATGGTAAGCGAGGGAGCGTCAGTAACAGTCACTATTTCATAAAAAATTACGGGGAGGCAATCCTAAGGGCCTTCCCGTTTTTGGCAGGGGGCACGGTTTTTATTATGCGGGAAGAAAATATAAGATCTGCAAAGGAATGGGCCCATGCCATTTTAGAGGCTGCCGCTATATTACTGCTTCTGTTTGTTTTTTTATGGCCGGTCAAGGTGGAAGGTGTATCAATGTATCCCTCAATAAATGACGAAGACCGCGTCGCTATATGCCGTTTTGCGGCGAAAGCAGGCATTTACGGCCGGGGAGATTTGGTGGTTTTTGACGATGACGACTATACAGAAAACATGATTAAGAGGGTCATCGCCGTTGGAGGCGATACTTTGCATATAACAGACGGAAATGTTTACGTTAACGGAGAGCTTTTGAATGAGGAATATGCAGAGGGCTATACAGAGGGAGACGTATATATGGTCATACATGAGGGCAGTGTTTTCGTAATGGGCGACAACAGGGAAAAGAGTATTGACAGCAGGTTCTTTGGAACTGTAAGCACAGATGATATTTATGGAAGAGTACTCATAAGATTTTTTCCTTTGAATAAAATAACAATATTTGATTAAGCAGTCATAAAAAGCCTTCCGGTGACTATATTTATATATAGATTACACTTGGGAGGTTATTTTATGCCATTGGAAGCGGCAACAGAGAAGATTACACTTAACAGCAGGGGAAGCGGCGAAAATGTTCAGCTCCTAACAGAAGGAGATATGATTGTACCCGATATCAATCCGGACATATATCAGATACTTAAGGCAGACGAGGATGTGGTAATCGATAAGGTCAAAACTGAACAGGGGCGCATAAATTTTTCAGGGAGACTTTTGGTATCGGTACTCTATTACGGAAGAAAATCTGAACGTCAAATAAGTTTCATGAAAGCCGAATTTTCCATTGAGGACTACATAGTGTCCGACGGCATAACCGAGGATACAGACGCAGATATTATACCGGAAATTATACATACAGATTACAGGCTTGTAAACGACAGAAAGATAAACGTGAAGGCTGTAACCGGAGTAAAGGCCACATGGAGCAACAGCGACACGGTTGAGGCTGTAAAATCAGTTGCTGGTGATGATTCGCTTCAGACTAAGACAGGCATTATGAACACTGGAAACATAAACGAGCATATCACGGAGGAATTTACTGTCAGGGAAGAGCTTAAGCTGCCTGCCGGTAAACCTGATATTGCAGAAATACTTGAGACTACAGCGGAAATCTGCCACAGAGAGGTAAGAGCGGCGGACGGACTGGCACAGGTAAAGGGCGATTTTAAAATCTGTGTTATGTATGTGAGCACGGACGAGGAGTTTACGATAGACTCAGCGGAGTTTTCAGTTCCGTTTAGCGGAAGCATTGATATACCAAAGGCCGATGATGATATGTTTTGTATGGTTAGAATGAAGCCTATAAATGTCAATGCGGATATAGCCGCTGACAGCAGCGGAGAACCGAGGGCGGTTGATGTTGACGTTACAGTAGGGGTTGTTATAAAGTCCTTCAGCAGAAAGTCAAACACAATTTTAGAGGACGCATATTCCCTTTCGGCGCCTGTTGATATTACGAAAAAAGACGTAGAATATATTGAGCTGTACGGAAGAAACAAGGCGCAGGGAACATTCAGGGGCTCGGTGTCTACAGAGGCCAAACAGCCGGATATGATGCAGATTGTAAAGGTATGGGGAAATATAAGAAACGGCAGAGTAAACGCTTCCGACAACATAATAAATGTGGATGGAACCGCTGACATGAAACTTATGTATATAGCAAAGGACGATAATACGCCGTTAAATGTTATTGAAACATCCATTCCTTTTTCACAGGCAATTGAGATAAAAGGCGTAAACGATAGTATGTCCTTGGACGTTGTCACAGAAATAGAGGATATCAGCTTTAGCATGCTTTCAGAAAAAGAGGCGGAAATACGCATAACAGTCAGCTTTGACGTTGTGGCATGTGAGAATAAAAAGTGCGGCATAATAGTTGATATTACTGAGTCCGAAAACCCTCAGGACTGCCCTGCCAGCGGAGGCGCTGTGATTTATACGGTGAAAAAAGGAGATACGCTTTGGAATATTGCCAAAAAGTATCATACAACGGTAGATGATATCGTTAGGCTGAACAAAAATAAAATTGACAATCCCGATCTCATTTATCCGGGGCAGAGATTTTTAATACTTAAGAAATTTGTATAATTATCTTAATTTGTGCACAGTTGTGCTTAAGAGGGATTAAGTATATAATAAACATATGATGAAGGCAGTATAGGAGGAACTTAAGATGAAAAAATTATTATATTTTGCAGTGTGTGCGGTTTTGGCATTTTCGCTGTTTGGATGTACTAAGAGCGGCACGGATAATCCGGGTCAAAATGTTCAGCAGCAGGAAGACAACGATAAATACTTAGAGTCTGTAAAGGATTACTTTCCCGATGATAACCTATACCGTTCGTATAACGGCTATGCGGAAGCCGGTTTTGAGGTTAGATTTGATAGCGTTGAAAAAAATGAGGCAATGACTGTATACAAATATGCGGGAGCCATGAACGATGAACGCGGGACAGATGAGGACGGCAATAGAACCTTCAATGTGACATACACGATTTCGAATAATACTATAATTGAAAGCGTAACAAATGAAGACCCCATGGCCGAAAGCGAAAATAATGTATATTCAAAGCTTAAGGATTTAGTCGTACTTTCAGGAAATATTGAAGAGGGCGGAAGCTGGGAGCAGACAGTTGAGCTTGACGGCAAGGAGCTTACGGCTAAAACTACTATTACCGAGGTGACGGAGGACGGCTTTAAAACTGTAACTGAGGTGGAAGCCGAGGGCTATAAGGACGGAAAGTATACAGAGGAAAGGACATATACCAAGGGTAAGGGGCTTACGGGCTTCAACAATACTCCCTATGGTTCTGACAAGGATGATATGCTTATATTTGGATACGCTTACTCGATAGACAATGAAGAATCTATAACAGGAATGATTTAATATGGGGCGGCACATAAGTGCTGCCTCTTTTATATTGCTATTTTAGTTTGAAATACTATATAATATAAACACATTAAACTTTAGGAGAGAGGCCCATGGAAGACAGGGATTACAGATATATATTAAAAGAATTTATGAACATTACGGACGACGGCTTTGTAATTATGGATAAAAACGGGCTTATATCCGATATCAATGATAAATACTGCAACTTTTTAAAAACCTCTAAGGAGGAGGCCGTAGGAAAAAATATTAACGAGGTTATTCAGACCACTAAACTCCCACATCTCATGGAGAATAATGGAAGCGAAGAAGGGGAGATAATCAGAATAGGCGAGGATACCGGATTTACTGAGGACGCACTTGTGATAGTAAACAGGACCGGAGTATGGGATGAGGAAGGGAAGGCCATCGGTGCTATTGCCCAGGTTAAATTCCGGCTTCAGACAATGGACTCGGCGCAGAAGCTTATGAAAAAATATAATGAGCTTGAGTACTATAAGGACGAATATCTGAAAAACACAGGCAATTATTTTGAGGAAGCGCTTGGCTCCAGCGAGGTTTTCAATGAGGCTAAAAAACAGGGCATGAAGGCTGCCAGAACCTCTTTTCCAGTACTCCTTACAGGTGAAACAGGAACAGGAAAGGAGGTATTTGCCAATGCTATTCATAATGCCGGAGACCGAAGGGACAAGCCTATGATAAGCATAAACTGTGCCGCTATACCAGGGGATCTGTTGGAGTCAGAGCTTTTTGGCTATGAGGAAGGTTCGTTTACAGGGGCGAAGAAGGGCGGAAAAAAGGGAAAAATTGAATTGGCTAATGAGGGAACCCTTTTTCTTGATGAAATCGGGGATATGCCGCTTAACATGCAGGCTAAGCTGCTTAGGGTTCTTCAGGAGAAGGAAATTGAAAAAATAGGTGGATATAAGACTATTCCTGTGGATATAAGAATTATCGCTGCAACCAGAAAAAATCTTGAGGAAATGATAGAAAACGGCCAGTTCAGAGAGGACCTTTATTACAGGCTGAACGTAATAAATATAGAAATGCCGCCCTTGAGAAAAAGAAAAAGTGACATTCCTGTGCTTGCCAGACATTTTTTAAACAGGCTCAATAAAGAATATAAAACAAACA
>URCD01000038.1 GCA_900546215.1 uncultured Eubacteriales bacterium
ATACTTTTTCCGTCCTTTCTCAGTCTTTCAATCGTAGTCTCAATCAGCATAAGACGGCGTCCGATATCCTCTTTTTGAGTCTTTACTTCTTCATACTTAACTTCCAGAAACCTTGAAAGCGCCTCCGGATTATTGTATTCTTTAAGTATTTTGGCCGTGTCTGCCAGGCCAAACCCAAGTTCTCTAAGGGATGTTATACGATTAGCCTCGGTCAGCTGCTCAACACTATAGTATCTGTAGCCTGTAAAGTCATCTACTTCATTTGGTTTCAGCAGCCCTATCTTTTCGTAATGCCTTAACATTCTTATGCTGATTCTTGTCAGCTTTGAAAAATCTCCTATTTTCAACATTCAATCCACCTCACATATATGTGTTTTCCTGAGCTCAAATATATCATAAGCTATGACACAGTGTAAGAGTCAAGGGAAAACATTTAAAAAGCCGCCCTTTTGGGCGGCCCATTTAATTTTTTAGAAATTCTTTATATTCTGTGTAATTTGTCAGCCTTTAGAAATCAGTTCTTCTTTTCATCTAAAAGCTTATTAAGCTCATCCATAAACGTATTTATGTCTTTAAACTGCCTGTATACTGAGGCAAAGCGCACATACGCCACCTCATCAAGATTTTTCAGTCTGTCCATAACCATGTTTCCAAGTTCACTGGAGGATACCTCCTTGAGAGGAGAATTCATAATTGTATTTTCAATATCATCGACCAGGGCTTCCATCTGCTTCATTGAAATATTGCGTTTATTACACGCCTTTACTATTCCGTTAAGTATTTTGTTTTTCTCAAAAACTTCCCTTGTTCCGTCACGCTTAACAACTATCAGCGGTACTGTATCTATCCTCTCATATGTAGTAAAGCGTTTATCGCATTTCTCACAGAGCCTCCTTCTTTTGATTACGGTATTATCATCCTGTGCTCTGGAATCCACTACTTTTGTATCATCATTTCCGCAAAAAGGACATTTCATTCCATTATCCTCCCGTCTTTTGTATAAATGTATACCAATATCATAAGCCATAATTTTACATTGGTCAACTAATTTTTCCTAATGCAGACAGCATGGGTATCAACCTCAACAAGTATTATGTCTTTTCCGATACGCTTTATAGCGCACCAAGGTATTCTGTACTCCTTATCCTTAGAAAAAAACAGCCCGTTTTTGGTTTGGACAGGAATTATTATATCAGTTATCTGCCCGCACTTTAAATCAATAACCAAATCACTGACATATCCAAAACGGAAACCGTCGCAAATATTTATTACCTCTTTTTGTTTAAAACAACAGAAAGTCTCCATAAAAAAATTTACTCCCGAAAAATTTATTATATTGCTTCTTTCATTTTGGCTATAGTGTACATTGACTATTGTTATAGTCTGATGTAAAATACCATATGTTGACACGTATAAATTATTAACCCCTACATCTAGTTGTTTGATAGGGCGTCTTACCGGGGAGGAAATACTATGATTACTACAATCACAAAGCGCGACGGACGCACCGCCTACTTTGACATCAATAAAATCGCCAGTGCGATTAACAAGGCTTTTGCCGCTACAACGGGTGCCAAGGACAATGCCACTTGCCTTGCGCTTGCAAGCGAGGTAGCAAATATTCTTGAGACAAACGGCATCGAAAGCCCAACTGTAGAGCAGATACAGGATAACGTTGAAAGCGTTCTTATATCACACGGCTATGTACGTACAGCAAAAAGCTATATTCTTTACAGAGCTGAAAGAACAAGGGTCAGAGACATGAATACCCGTCTTATGAAAACCTTTGAGGATATAACATATTCAGACGCTAAAGAAAGTGATATTAAGCGCGAAAATGCAAATATCGACGGAAACACACCTATGGGCGCAATGCTTAAATACGGTTCTGAAGGAGCTAAGCACTTTAATGTAATGTATGTGCTTAATCCAAAACATTCCGAAGCTCACAGAAACGGTGACATTCATATACACGACCTTGACTTCTATACTTTGACAACAACATGCTGTCAGATTGATATAATAAAACTTTTTAAGGACGGATTTTCAACAGGCCACGGTGTGCTGCGTGAGCCGAATGATATTTCAAGCTATTCTGCACTTGCATGTATTGCTATCCAGTCAAATCAGAATGACCAGCACGGCGGGCAGTCAATTGTAAACTTTGACTACGGCCTTGCCCCCGGTGTAAAGAAAACTTACAAGAAGCGTTATTTCAGGCTTCTTAAAAATGCACTTGAGCTGCTTGACGACAAGATTGTTGACAGCGACATAGACGAGATTAAAGAAACTCTCAAAAAAGAGGGGCTTGAACCATACCTTGATGAAAATCCCGACTATGACGAAAGAGAAAAACAGCTTCTTGTAGAAAAAGGCTTTGACGAGAAGGAAGTCGTAAAAGCCATTGAGTTTACAAAGCGAAAAGCTGCTATCGAAACTGACAAAGCAACATATCAGGCAATGGAGGCTTTTATCCATAACCTTAATACAATGCACTCAAGAGCTGGAGCTCAGACTCCGTTCTCATCAATAAATTACGGCATGGATACATCTACTGAAGGCCGTATGGTCATGAAAAATATACTGCTTGTAACAGAGGCCGGCCTTGGACATGGCGAGACTCCCATCTTCCCTATCCAGATTTTCAGGGTTAAGGAAGGAATAAACTATAATCCCGGCGAGCCAAACTATGACCTGTTCAAGCTTGCCTGCAGAGTAAGCGCTAAGAGGCTGTTCCCTAACTTCTCTTTCCAGGACGCTCCTTATAATCTTCAGTACTATAAAGGAACCCCTGAAACAGAAATATCATATATGGGCTGCCGTACAAGGGTTATCGGCAATACTTATAATCCTGATAAGGAAATCTCAAACGGCAGAGGAAACCTCAGCTTCACAAGCATAAACCTTCCGAGAATAGCTATTGAAGCGAACAATAACATTGATTGGTTCTTTAAAGAGCTTGACAACAAAATTGACCTTGTTGCGGACCAGCTTCTTGAACGTTTTGAAATACAGGCAAAGAAAAAGGTTCACAACTTCCCATTCCTCATGGGTGAAGGCGTTTGGATTGACAGCGACAAGCTTGATATAAACGATGAGGTCCGTGAGGTACTTAAAAACGGTACACTTTCAATCGGCTTTATCGGCCTTGCCGAAACTCTTAAGGCTCTTGTCGGCTATCATCATGGTGAAAATGAAATAGCACAAAATCTTGGGCTTGACATAATAGCGCATATGCGCCACCGTGTAGATGAATTCTCTCAGAAATATCATATGAACTTCTCTCTTGTAGCAACACCTGCAGAAGGACTCTCAGGCAGATTTGTTAAAATAGACAAAGAGAAGTATGGTATTATTGAAGGCGTTACGGACAGGGATTACTATACAAACAGCTTCCATATTCCTGTTTACTATCCTATAAGCGCATTTAAGAAAATTCAGCTTGAGGCGCCTTACCATGCTCTCACAAACGGAGGTCATATCTCTTATGTAGAGCTTGATGGAGACCCTACTCAAAATCTTGATGCATTTGAGAAGGTTGTACGCTACATGAAAGAACAGGGAATAGGCTATGGTTCAATAAACCACCCTGTTGACAGAGACCCCTGCTGCGGCTTTAACGGCATTATAGGAGACACCTGCCCTAAGTGTGGCAGAAGTGAGGAGGAAGGTCCCCACTTCCAGAGAATCCGCCGTATAACAGGCTATCTCGTAGGCGACATGTCCAAATGGAATGACGGAAAGACAGCTGAGGAGCATGACAGAGTAAAACATAAACTTGAATTTGAAGATTAATAAAATATATGCCAAAAAGCACTTTCCAATTACGGAAAGTGCTTTTTGCGTTTGTTATAATTATTTATTTTCACTAAATTTCCTTACAAAACATTATGACTTAAGTAATAAGATACTATAATTACAGCTAAAAAAACTGCTCCAGCTATAACAATAAAACTTAGCTGAGAATTTTCCTCCTTTTCAGCCAACTTTTTGTTTTCTGTCTCATAAAAATTATTATTATCTTCTGCCGTGGCTTGTATTCTTCGTCTATAAATCGCTAACACAATTGAAATGGCTAGCACAAGTAAAATCATTATCAAATTAAATACCGGAGGAATACTTGATTCATCATGCAGGAAGTTGCTTCTGAAAAAAATGGAATAAAGCATTATAATACTAAAAATAACGCCTCGGCTACTGCCATAAGTGTCATTTTTCAAACTATTAAACTCAATAACACCATAAGCTATAACTAAAAAAATATATATAGAAATCAGAGCAACTGTTTTCATTCCGCACCCCCTTACATTTAGTATATCTTATAAGGGAAATTCATGTCAATTTAAAGATTTCTGTAAACGCATATGAGACTATTTATTTCATTCTTCCACAAGCGCCTTTACCTCGTGCGCCTCTATTAACTTAACGTCAGGATACTTTTCAATAAAAGTATTTAATGTATACTGGTTTGCAAAAAGTATAAGCGGCCTCATAAAATGGTCAAATACAAGCGTACTTCTGGCGTTAAGAAGCTCTTTTATATCCGCAGCGTCCATATCAAGAACCCATCTGGCAACTGAATAGTCCTGTGGCTCCATACGGATTTCAGAATTATACTCATTAAGCAGCCTGTATTCAAAGACTTCAAACTGAAGCTGTCCTACAGCACCCAATATTACTTCATTATACTCATTGGTGTATACCTGTATAGCACCTTCCTGTGCCAGCTGCTCCACACCCTTTTGGAATTGTTTGGCCTTCATTGTATCAACCGGCCTCACTCTTGCAAACAGTTCAGGCGGAAACGTAGGCAAAGGTTCAAAAAACAGTTTTTCCTTACTGTCTGTAAGAGTGTCGCCAATCTGATAATTGCCTGTATCATAAATACCTATTATGTCTCCTGCATACGCAACATCAACTGTTTCTCGCTCGTTTGCCATAAGCTGAGTAGACTGAGAAAGTTTCATCTGCTTTCCGGTTCTTGAAAGGGTTACGTTCATTCCTCTTTCAAATACTCCAGAACAGATTCTTAAAAATGCAAGCCTGTCACGATGGGCTGGGTTCATGTTTGCCTGTATTTTAAATATAAATCCGCTGAAAAAGTCGTCAGTCGGCTTCACAAAGCCTGTTGTTGTTTTTCTGTTTCCAGGGCTTGGTGACATAACGAGGAAATGCTTAAGGAACATTGTAACACCGAAATCCGCAAGCGCTGAACCAAAGAAAACTGGCGAAAGCTTTCCTTCATCAATAGCTTCTTTATCAAATTCATTTCCCGCGCCGTCCACAAGCTCAATCTCATTTCTTAATATCTCAAGATTGGCATCACTTATCACGCCTTCAAGCTCCTGACCGAAAACGCCTTTATCGCCTAATTCTATAAGCTTATCACTTTTATAGAGAAGCACACAGTTTTCAAGCCTGTTGTATATTCCCTCAAACAACTGACCGCTTCCTATGGGCCATGTAACAGCAACTGAAGGCAGTCCAAGTGCTTCTTCCAAGTCCTCTAAAAGCTCCAATGGGTCCTTTGCCTGTCTGTCCAGCTTATTAATAAATGTGAATATAGGTATCTCACGCATACTGCATACCTTAAATAGCTTTTTAGTCTGTGTCTCAACACCCTTTGCCGCGTCTATAACCATTACAGCACTGTCAACAGAAGTGAGAATACGGTAGGTATCCTCACCAAAGTCATTATGTCCGGGCGTATCCATAATTGAAACCACCTTGCCGTCATATTCAAACTGCATAACGGATGATGTAACCGAAATACCTCTTTGTTTTTCTATTTCCATCCAGTCGCTCTTTGCGGCTTTTCCGGTTTTTCTGGCCTTTACAGAGCCTGCCTCACGTATTGCACCGCCGTGAAAAAGCAGTTTTTCCGTCAGTGTTGTCTTTCCGGCGTCGGGATGTGATATAATGCCGAATATACGGCGTTTTTCTAATGCTTCAACGCTTGTTGCTGCCATTGTTTCCGTCCTCTCATATATCAAGAATGTTTGTGTCCTTCCAAAGTACAATTTCACCTTTTTCAAGGCTTGCTGGCACATCTATTGTCCTTTGGTTAGTGCTTCCTTTAAATCTAAGCTCAAGTGAGCGCTTGTCTTTCTCAAATTTTCCGTCAACTAATACATCAGTCGCTTTAAGCAGCCTCATAAAGTCATCATTTTTGCTGTTCATAATCTGCTCCCATGTATAACCTGTAAATGTCCATACATTAAGACCAAATTTTTTAACCCCTTCAGCAATTACCGCACAAGGAACCGGCTGGTAAAAAGGGTCGCCTCCTGTAAGTGTCACTCCGTCATATAAAGGATTTTCACCGGCAAATTTGATTATTCTTTCAGTATCGTAGACCTTGCCTCCGTTTGGGTCATGGCTTTCAGGATTATGACAGCCGTCGCAATTGTGTATGCAGCCCTGTGTAAAGACTGCCATTCTTATACCGGGTCCGTCAACGATAGAGTCGCCCTCAACACCAAAAATGCGAATATCCATATTTACCGCTCCTCTTTAAGTCTGTCCAAAAATATTTTATCTTTATCCGTAAGCTCCGCTTTCTCCAGCAAATCCGGCCGTTTATTATAGGTTCTGACTATTGACTGTTCTCTCCGCCATTTATCAATGTTTGCATGGTGTCCTGAAAGGAGTATATCGGGAACAGTTCTTCCCATAAATTCCGGCGGTCTTGTATACTGCGGATATTCCAAAAGTCCATCTGAAAAGCTTTCATTCTCATAGCTTTCCTCTTTATTCAAGACTCCCGGTACAAGCCTTGAAACCGTATCAATTATTGTTACTGCGGCCAACTCTCCTCCTGTAAGGACAAAATCTCCGATTGATACTTCATCAGTAACTATCTCTTCGATTATTCTTTCGTCAACACCCTCATAATGTCCGCATAAGAAAATTATGCTGTCCTCGCCTGATAACTCTTCAGCCATCTTCTGATCAAACCGCTTTCCCTGCGGGCTCATATAAAGCACACGGCACTTACCTGCCTTCTCCTCAATGCTCTTATAAGCGTCATAAATCGGCTGTGGCTGCATAACCATACCGGCCCCTCCGCCATATGGATAGTCGTCGACATGCCTATGCTTATCTTCAGTAAAGTCACGTATATTTACAGCTTCAACATTAATAATTTTTTCCCTTATTGCCCTGCCTGTTATACTATGGGAGAGTGTAGCTTCTATCATTTCAGGAAAAAGCGTGAGTATATAAAAATTTTTCATTCCCTCAGCCCTTCCAAAAGCTTAACCGTCATTCTGTGTTCCTCTAAGTTTACATCAAGTATACACTGCTTAATTGCCGGAATAAGCAGTTCCTTCTGGCCCTCCGAAGTTATTCCGTATACGTCATTAGCTCCGGTTGTATATACCTCATTAAGCTTGCCAAGATATTCCCCCTCTTGCGTATAAACGTCCATATTATACAAATCCCTTGTATAGTACTCGTCTTTATCAAGAGGAAGGGCCTTTTCAGCAGGAATTAAAATTCTTCCGTTTTTAAAGCCCTCTACCTGGTTTATATCATTATATTCTTCAAGTGTAAGCAGCACAAGGTTCTTATGGTAGCCAACTTTAGCAATCTTACAAACTTTTTTTTCATTTTTAACCTCAAGTATTATTTCCTTAAGCAATTCAAAGCGTTCGGGCACGTCGGTCGTGGGGAAAATTTTCAGCGTTCCCTTTATTCCATGCGTCCCCGCGATTTTTCCGATTTCAAAATAGTTGTCCATATATTACGCTCCTGTATTTTAAAAAAGTTAGGTTTTCACCTAACATAGTGTCAATATCAATTAATTATTTCTATACGGCATTTATGCCGGTAAATATTCGTAAAACTCGAAAAAGTCCCATATAGGACTTTTTCGAAAAGTTTTCACTGTACTATTTCCACTACAATCCTTTTATCATCATGGATTGCCGCGGCTTTAACAACAGTTCTTATAGCCTTGGCAATTCTGCCCTGCTTGCCGATAACCTTACCCATATCATCGGGAGCGACTTTAAGCTCAAGGATTATTGAGCGTTCGCCCTTAACCTCTGATACAGTTACCTGATCAGGATTATCAACAAGGTTCTTGGCTATAACTTCCAATAATTCCTTCATAGCCGTACCTCCTACCGGATTATTCGATAACGCCGGCTTTCTTTAATAAGGACTTAGCTGTATCTGAAAGCTGAGCGCCTTTAGAGATCCAGTCTTTAGCCTGCTCTGCATCAACCTTTAATACTGCGGGTTCCTTTGTAGGATCATAGTATCCGATTTCAGCTATAGACTTACCGTTTCTTGATGTTCTCTGGTCTGCAACTACGATTCTATAGAAAGGTGCTTTTTTAGCTCCTAATCTTTTTAATCTGATTCTTACCATTTGTACTTCACCTCCCATTTAATATTTATATAAACGCTGTTTGCGCATATAGCAATTTACTTCTTATGACTCCCCAATTATTAAGCCTAAGCATCACGGCTTTAGAGGATAAGGTATGTTCAACGGAAAAACGGCATTCTCATTTTTCCCTTTTTGCCCTTTGTCATGGAGTTCATTTGTTTCATCATTTTTTTCATATCTTCAAACTGCTTAAGAAGTCTGTTGACCTCTGCTATTGTTCTTCCGGAGCCGTTTGCAATACGCTTTTTTCTTGGTCCGTTGAGTATTGACGGATTCTGTCTTTCCTCTTTAGTCATAGACTGGATAATAGCCTCAATATGTGCCATATCCTTAGGATTTACCTCAACGTCATTGAGATTGTACTGGCTCATTCCAGGTATCATTCCCATTAAGTCTTTTAAGGGCCCCATCTTTTTAATCTGCTGCATCTGGTCAAGAAAATCTTCCAATGTAAAATCATTGTTTCTCATCTTTTGAGCCATTTCCATGGCCTGTTTCTCATCATAGGCTTCCTGAGCCTTCTCAATCAGAGAAAGCACATCTCCCATTCCAAGAATTCTTGATGCCATACGGTCCGGATAGAAGGGCTCAAGGTCCTCCATTTTTTCACCCATACCGATATATTTTATGGGCTTTCCGGTGACACTTCTTACAGAAAGCGCAGCTCCGCCTCTGGCGTCACCGTCAAGCTTTGTAAGTATTATACCGTCAACCCCAAGCTGAGCATTAAAGCTCTCTGCAACGGTGACAGCGTCCTGACCTGTCATTGCGTCAACCACAAGAAGAATTTCCTGAGGTCTTACCGCATCTTTTATATTTTTCAGCTCGTCCATAAGCTCTTCATTTATATGAAGGCGGCCGGCTGTGTCTATCAAAATTACATCATGCCTGTTTTTTTCGGCAAACTCAAGCGCAGCTTTAGATATATCTACCGGGCTGAGCTTATCGCCCATCTCAAATACAGGTATTCCATAGTTATTTCCAACGACCTGAAGCTGCTTTATAGCCGCCGGCCTGTAAACGTCACAGGCAACAAGCAAAGGATTTTTTCCCTGCTTTTTAAGCAGTCCAGCAAGCTTTCCTGATGTCGTTGTTTTACCTGCGCCCTGAAGGCCGACCATCATATAAATTGTCGGCGGCTTACTCGAAAACGTAAGCTTACTCTGCGCGGAGCCCATAAGCTCTACAAGCTCTTCATTAACAATCTTTATAACCTGCTGTCCAGGTGTAAGGCTTTCAAGTACCTCAGCACCGACAGCTCTCTCATTTACTTTATTTACGAATTGTTTTACTATTTTATAGTTAACGTCCGCCTCAAGCAGGGCTATTTTAACCTCTCTCATGGCGTCCTTAACATCTTTTTCAGTAAGCTTGCCTTTGCTTCTAAGCTGCTTAAAAACAGACTGCAGCTTTTCTGACAAATTTTCAAAAGCCATATTCTATGCTCCTTTATGATAAGGTAACCTTTATTTTAAAACTCACTGTTCTGTTATTTCGTCAACAGCTTTTCTTATTTGCTCCGCAATTTTTAGTGCTTCTTCTGAAAGCTTATTATTTTTCTCCAGCTCATCAATCAAATTTCTAATTCTGCCGGCGGAGTTCTTATTTTCAATGAACCGCTCCACAAGCGTCAGTTTATCTTCATAATCCGCAAGTATCTTTTCAGTTCTTTTAAGCTGGTCTCTTACTGCCTGACGGCTAATTTCAAGCTCGCCCGCTATCTCTGAAAGCGACATATCGTTCTGATAAAAAAGCTCATATATCTCCTTCTGTTTATCAGTAAGAAGTTCTCCATAAAAATCATATAGAAGGGTAGTCTTTAAAATATCCACAATACTCACTCCCCTGTAAAGTATTTTTACTTTACTTGTGATATTCTAATACATACCATCTTATTTGTCAAGTATTTTTACTTTACAGATAAAACTTATACATTTGTCTTTCCTTAAAATACAAAAACACCGGGCAAGGAGGCCGCCCGATGTTTTTACGATATATTCATTAAGCTTGTTCAATAATTAATTCACCGTCATATTCATCAATTATAAAATCATTGTCTCCAACTGAGGCATTATTGTTCCCAGTATTATTGTCTCCTTCAAACATACTATTTATTTCTTTGATATACTTATCGGCTTCGTCCCTGTCTGCCCTGGACTTATCAAGCGGAAGCTCAAAAAGTGCGTTTAATCCATCATAATTATTGTTTCTGGTTATATCGCCGGTCTTTTCATCATAATTGTATGCGTTTATATCATATGTCATTGATGTGCTTACACAAAGATATGCTCCTCTGTCCGCAAACATTTCCACATTATCACATTCAGCCAATCTGTAGAGTATACCGTCCTTCACTATATCTGTATACCCTCCGTTCATCGTAAACGCGTTGAATTGGACAGGATTTAAACCTTTTATAAGCGGTGAGACTAAAAAAGATACTTCACCATAATTGTCGTCACTTGCAGACGGCATTGGCGTTCCGTCAGATTTTTCAATAGCTGTTACGGCATATGTTCTGTCCTCAAGCTCAACTCCATCGGCCGATGCTGTAAAATCGCTTAACCCACTCCCTGATATTACCCCTAAGAAAGTTACTCTGTAGCCGCCGTATTCCTGTGTTTCATTTACTTCGACTGCGTCCTTAGACTCAAATGCCCTGGCAAGTGAATTATCAGACACACTTTGGGCTATTTCTTTCGGCGCCAAATATCTTATTGCCGCTGCCGCAGTGGCGGCGCAGGCTATTACAGCTGCCGCAGTTATAATAAAAATTCTTTTTTTACGTAATTTCATATTTTCATTCTCCTTTGCTCTCAATAAAATTTTATTGTTGAGCTCTTCTGATGGCTCAGCTGTTGGAGAAAGGGCCTGCCGCAAAATTTTATCTATATTTTTATCCATTAATATCGGCCTCCAATTTTTCCTTTAAAACTTTTCTGGCTTTATAAAGACGGCTTTTAACCGTTCCTTCCGGTACACCCATAATTTTTGCTATTTCATCTATACTCAAATCGGCGGAATAATAAAGTAAAATAACTGTTCTAAGCGGTTCTTTAAGGCTGTTGACAGCCTTAAGCACTGTTTTTTTCTCTTCTTTTATAAGATACTCGCTTTCGGGAGTCACAGCTGTACTTAAATCCTCAGACAAATCATCCTGAGGTACCAGCCGGTGCCGCCACGCTGCTTTCCTCCTTTTATTCTGCCAAAGCCTAAGGGCGGAGCCCATAAGAAAACTCTTCGGATTTCCTGAATCAGAAACCTTGTCCATGACCTTTAAAAATACATCCTGATACAGGTCATCGGCCTCATTTTTAGACATAGTAAGATGCAGACAAAAATTATATATATCCCTGCCATATTCGGCTATAAGCCGTGAAATTTCTTCTGTATTCATGTAATACCTCCGCTGCAGCGCTTTGTTTTGCCCTTCACTTATATATTGTAATAACTTTTAATAAGGTTCACTTACTTCAAAAAAATCCGGTGAATTTATCACCGGATTTAAATATTAGTTTAAAATACAGTCTGACATTTCAAACTCAACCCATTTTCTCCTTACTGTTGGGTCTACGTCAGTATAAAGCGTTATATTTCCGTTTTCGTCTACAACCGCTTTTATTTCCATATTCATTTCTATAGGCTCAAGATACGCTTTGTAATATACTTTATAGTTTGGGTCATTTGTTTCCTTGGCCTTTCTTATATACTCAACAGTGTCTGGGTCCTTATCAAAGTTTTTGTAAATAACTTTATAATTAAACAGCGCCTCAGTCAGCTTTTCGTCAGTATCTTCCTTATAATTGGTAATTCGGTAGTCTATCAGTTCATAATATGGAGAAAATGTGTCTACCACCTCATCCCACATATATTCCTTTAGCATTTCGTAGATCTCATTTCCCTTATCTTCCATTGTTTCAGAACTCACATGAATTTCATTTTCAGTATCCGGTGCAGTTTTGCAGCCGGTCAGGAATGTCATGCAAAATATTATTATTACAATATTTTTCATGCTGCCTCCTCCTTTGAATTAGCTATTGAAAACTGTACAGCTGAATACTCAGTTCCTTTTTCAATTCCAACACCGTTAACCGAAAAGCTGTAAACAAGCCTGTATTCTCCATCTTCAAGCTCATTGAAAAAATCTCCAAGGTTTACTTTTCTCTCGCTGCTGCTGTCTGCCTTAAGCTGATATCCGATATCCTCTACTCCGCCCTTATCCGGGTTAATAACGATCCATTCGCCATTAACCTTCTTCTCAAGCTGGAAATCAAGTGGATTATATATGTAAAGTGCCCCTGGTTCCTCGCTGAACCTGGTAAAGTTTAACCTGACATCGCTCTTAATTGTAATGTCTTCTTCGTTAAGAACATCAACCTTAACATTTTTTGATAAATTATCGTCTGTAATCTGGGACTTAAGCTGATGTCCAGGAATTTTATCCCCCACCGCTTCTTCGGCTTTATAAATCATAGTTATAAACTCTACCTTAGAAACCTCTTTTTTAGGTTTAAATGTGTTATCGTCATAACCGGAAATAACGCCTTTGCCAGTAAGCGCACTTACATTGCCTGCTGCATAATCCGATATATCGTTTTTATCAGAAAAATCAAGTTCCTTGTCTTCATCTTTAAATCCATATGTCCTTACAATAAATGCTGTTGCCTGTTCTCTTGTAAGTACGTCCTCCGGATTGGCTTCAAGCTTTCCGTCTGCCGCCGCGCTTCCTTCATAAATGCCTGCGTAGTAAAGATTTATTATATCGTCGCTCCAGCTTTCTGACAAATCTAAGTCCTCGAAGGGATTATCTATAAAGTAATATTTTCCGATATTTGCGGCTTTGTTAAGCATTTTCGCCATTTCGCCTCTTGTAAGAAGTCCTTCTGTGTCATAATCTTCATAGATTATTCCTTTTTCAGTACAGTAAGCTACAGCCTCATCATACCACTGTGTCCCAAAAGCTGTTATAGGAAGCATTGAAAGTACCGCAGCACAAGCTAAAATTCTCATATATGTTTTTTTCATATTAATCCCTCCTTATAAATCTAGAATAACTTATAAAATTAAAAAAATCTATAATTTATACTAATTGAAATAAAATTTTAAAAATTGCCTTTTTCCCTAAAAAGCATTCCTAAGGCTTTCTCTTAAGATAACACGTGATACCATAAATTTCTACAAAATATGAGAACTGTAATATAACCTTAAACCCGATGAAATATTACTGAAATAAATGAAAAAGAGCTGAAATATTCAGCTCTTTTAATCATTTAAAATACAGTTGACAGCATATATATTGCAATCAGAACAGCAAAAATTCCAACTCCCATTTTAAGCGGTACTGATGGAACCTTTGACGATGCCTTACGCCCGATAAATGTGGCTATGCCATAGGCAAAAAATATAATTACCATATACCCCGCAAGGCTTCCAATCTCCACACCTCGTACATATCCCACAAAGGCCGGAACAGATACAAATAAAGAGGCAAAAAGCCCAACTGCCATTGCCGAATGAACCTCCATGCCAAGTACCGTAAGAAGCGGCACAACCAGTATATTTCCCGCCGAACCTCCTATAGAGCAGACAGTAGCCGTAACAATTCCAAATAAGGCCATAAAGGCTTTTGAATCAAGCAGCTTGCTGCGTTCCTCTTTTTTACGTCCTTTCTTCCTATTTCGCTCAGTTACTAAAATTGATATTCCCGCCAAAAGAACAACTATGTAAAGAATTTTTTTAACATTTTCAGGAGCAATAAACGAATTAAGCTTTACCCCAAATACCGCGCCTAAGGCACTTGCGACACAAAGATAACCAAGGGTCCCCTTTTCCCTTGATATACCGTCCTTACAGCCTACCATTGCAAGTATTCCTGAGAGAATAAAAGCCCAATAGCATAATGCCAAAGCCTCTCCAACAGCAAAATCAGTAAGAGCCGTATAAAACATTGGAAGCAAGAAGCCTGATATTCCACACGCTCCCACTATAAAACCGATTATCGCGTTAGCCGCGATTATAAGAAAAATCTGCATAATGTCCCCCTAACACCGCATTTGCGGCTCACTTGTTCCTATTATAAAAATCCTTTAATTGAGCCTTCCTTTCCGCGGGCAGCTCCGTCTTCTTAATTCCTTTGATAGCCCCTTCAAAGGCAAGCAGACGGTGTATGCAGGCAGACGGGTCGACAGCCTTTATTCTCAGCCATGCCTCTTCAGCACCAGCTTCCTTCAAATCATCGTAAGTATTTATACCTACCTCATTCAGCTGTTTCTCAACCACAGCTCCTATATTGGGAAGCTTCGATAGTTCTCCCACGATATCATCTCCTTATTTTTCAAAAAGCGCCTTTGAAAATTCAGCGGGATTAAATATCTGCAGATCTGAAATGCCCTCTCCCACACCTATATACCTTACCGGAATGTTAAGCTCATTCTTAATTGCAATTACTATTCCGCCCTTTGCTGTTCCGTCAAGCTTTGTAAGAACAAGGCCTGTAATGTCAGCAACCTCATTAAAGAGCTTAGCCTGCTGCAGAGCATTTTGTCCTGTTGTAGCGTCAAGAACAAGGAATACCTCTGTAGCCGCCTCCGGATATTCACGGTTTATTACCTTAGCTATCTTTTTAAGCTCCTCCATAAGGTTCTTTTTGTTATGAAGCCTTCCGGCAGTATCACATATGAGAATGTCAGTTTTTCGGCTTTTTGCGGCATTTACTGCGTCAAATACAACTGCAGCCGGATCTGAATTTTCCTCATGGCAAATAACATCAATCTTTGAACGCTCTCCCCAGATTTTAAGCTGGTCTATAGCAGCAGCCCTGAAAGTATCAGCGGCAGCAAGCAGAACGCTTTTTCCCTCTGATTTATAATTTGCCGCGAGCTTGCCTATAGTTGTGGTTTTTCCTACTCCATTAACTCCAATAACAAGTATTACTGTAGGAGGAGATATTTTAAATTCTTCCTCAGCTCCCTCTACAAGTATTTCCGTTATTTCGTCCTCAAGCATTCCCTTAATAAGCGCAGGATCCTCTGCATGCTCTTTTTTAACTCTTTTTTTAAGGTTTTCTATTATTTTAAGGGTCGTATCAACGCCAAGGTCTGCCATAATCAGGCTTTCCTCAAGCTCGTCAAACAAATCGTCATCTATTCTTGTGAAGCCTCCAAGTACAGCATCTATTCCACCAAAGATATTTTTCTTAGTCTTTTCCAAGCCTTCCTTAAGCTTCGCAAAAAATCCTTTTTTGGCCTCTTCAGGCTCTTTTTCTGGCGATTCTTCTTCAAGGCTCACTTCATCAACTGTTTCGTTATCCTCGTCCGGGAGGCCAATACTTTTTTCTACATCGTCGTTTACTTCTTTCTCTATCTGTCTGACATTTTCAACGACCTCAGTTACAACATCTTCGCCTACCGGTTCTTCTGTCTCCTCTTCTATTTCATCGACAGCCACACGGACAATTTCTTCAACAGTTTCCTCCCTGTCTTCATCATTAACATTGTCTCTGTATTCCTTCCCCTTAAGGAAATCAAAAAACGCCATAATTTCACTCCTTATTGGCTAATTGCCTCATCAAATTTTACTGATACTATTTTTGATACGCCCTGCTCCTGCATAGTAACACCATAAAGAACATCGGCTGACTCCATTGTTCCCTTTCTATGCGTAATTACAATAAACTGCGTTCCCTTAGCGAACTGCTGAAGATAATCTCCAAAACGCTGTACATTAGCATCGTCCAGGGCAGCTTCAATCTCATCCAATATGCAAAACGGAGATGGCTTCATTTTAAGTATGGAAAAAAGAATTGCTATAGCCGTCAACGCCCTTTCACCTCCGGACAGAAGCATCATATTCTGGAGGTTTTTACCCGGCGGCTGCGCTATAATATCAATGCCTGAACCAAGCACATCCTCTTCGTCTGAAAGCTTAAGGTAAGCTCTGCCTCCGCCAAACATCTCCCTGAAGACCTCATTGAAATTCTCGGAAATTATCTCAAGCTTTTCCCTGAACTGTCTTTCCATAAGGCCGGAAAGGTCGTTGATTATCTCTTTTAGCTTTTCCTCAGCTTCTATAATATCATTTTTCTGCTTGGAAAGGAATTCATATCTTTCTTTTGTTTCCTTATATTCCTCCACAGCATTTACATTTACCGAGCCAAGTGCCTTTATCTGGGATTTAAGCTCCCTGGCTCTTTTTGAAAGCTCAAAGGCCTGCTCGTCAGAGCTTTCATATTTCAGAGCTTCGGGATATGTTATTTCATAGTTTTCCCACATATCGTCATTCAGCCGTTTTTTTTCTTCAGAAATTTTCTCCGACTTTGTTTCAAGCCTTACCAGCTCATTTTTATACTTAAGTATAGTTTCACGGCAGTCATTGATTTTATTTTCCTGCTCGATAAGTCTTTCATTTTCATATCTGCGCTGTTCAGTTACATTTGACAGTTCCAGCTCTTTCTCCGCCTTTTCGGCTCTGCTTCTTTCTGTCATTTCAGCCGCCTTTTCGGCAAGCTTCTGCTTATCCTCTATTTGGGACTCAGCCTCTGCCTTTTCAAGCTCGACTTTTGATATATCTGACAAAAGCTGTTCATTCTCCGCCTCAAGCCTTTGTATATTATTAAGCTGCGACTGTTTTTTCTCATTCATCGAGGAAATCTCAACTTTTATTGATGTTATCTCCTCAGCAGTGGTATCCCGTCCATTTTTTCTGTTTTCTGCGTCGTCCCTATGCTCATTCAGCTTATTTTGGAGCTTGACTATCTCAATTTCTATATTCTCAAGCTTTTCTTTTGCTAAATTTCTGTCGCTTTCCGCCTTTTCTATCTGTTCGTTAAGCTGTTTTTCTTCTATCGAAGCCAGTCGCAGTTTTTCCTCATAGTCCCCAATGTCTCTGTTTACCTGCTCAAGCTCCTGTTTAGCGGTTATGAAGCCGATATTCGCCTCTCTCGCTTCCTCACGTCTTTCCTCTATCTCTTCATCTATACTGTCTGCCTTATTTCTGTTTTTATCTCTTTCAGATGCAAGACCCTCACATGCTGCGCATAAAGCTTCGGTTTCAGCCTTAAGGCTGTCTATCTCGCGTTTTCTGCCAAAAACTCCGCTGTTCTTTTTTCCTGTGCTTCCGCCGGTTATAGCGCCGCCTGGCATAAATGATTCACCCTCGAGAGTAACTAAACGATAGCTCTGCTTAAATTTTTTTGCAAATGCAATTGCGTTGTCAATAGTATCAATTACTATTATTCTTCCCAGCAGGCTTTCGGCAATTCCCATATACTCCCTGTCGCATTTTATTAAGTCTACAGCAGAGGCTATTACACCCTTTTCTTTTAGAAGGCTGTCCTTTTCCGTTCCTAAAGCTCTTCCTTTTACAGTTGACATAGGCAGAAATGTTGCCCTTCCAAGCTGGTTTGATTTCAAATAATTAACAGCATTTTTCGCATCCGCTTCATTTTCTACTACCAGACTTTGAAGCGAGCCTCCAAGGGCGGTTTCTACTGCGAGCTCGTATTTCTCATCAGCTTTAAAAATCTGCGCTACAGCTCCCCGTATACCTTTAAAGCTGGGATTTCCCTTATCCTTAAGCTGCAGAACGGCCTTTACAGACTTATAATAACCGTCATGCTCCTTTTCCATATCATTGAGCACCTTAAGTCTTGACTGTTTTTCCGCGAGCCTCCTGCTTTTATCATCAAATCCTTCTTTTATCACGGCAATTATTTTCATAATGCCTGCTTTTTTATTTTCAAGCTTCTCTATCTCTCTGTTGATTTCCTCAACAGTGTCTGTACTCTGTTCTGCCCTGATTTCAGCGGATTTACCCGCAATTTTTCTGTCCTTCAGTCTTTTTTCAAGCTCTGATTTTTCTTCAGATATTTGTTTCAGTCTGGCATTAAACTGTTCAAGAACGGCCTCTGTTCTTTCGGCCGAGCTTTTTATATCAGCAGTCAGCTTGATTTTCTCAATCATTTCCGACTTGTAATTTTCAATTTTTTGTTCATGCTCACTCTGTCTTTCGAGCATGGCATTCAAAGCCTCTTCTTTTTCAGCCAGAAGGGCTCTCATCCTCTCAATTTCTCCTGCCGCATTTTCGGCCGCTTCCCTGCAGACCAAAATCTCTTCAGTATTTGCAGAAATTTTTGTACTTCGGCTTTCTTTTTCTCCCTCAAGTCTTTTCACAGACTCCCTGAGGTTTCTAATCTGCTCCTCAGTTAGACGGCAAACTCCCTCATTTTTTTCTATCTCGCCGCTTAAGCTTGCAACAACGCGGTTTATTTCCTCCATAGAGGCTGTTAAAATTTCAGCGCTTTCCTTTATTTTTTCAGCTTCACTCTTAAATAAGCTGAGGCTGTTTTCACTTTCATCAATATCCCTTACTGCGTTTTCAACAAGACTTTTTAATTCTTCGGTTTCTTTCTCCAGCTTCTTTCCGTTTATACAAAAAAGCCTTATATCGGCCTCTTTCATTTCACCGTAAAGCTCTAGATATTTTTTTGCCTTTTCCGCCTGCTTTTCCAAAGGCTCAATTTTGCTTTCTATTTCACTTATTATGTCAGTAATTCGGACAAGGTTCTGACGCTCCTTATCAAGCTTGTTTTCAGCTTCGCTTTTTCTGTTCTTATATTTTACTATTCCGGCGGCCTCTTCAAACAGCTGCCTTCTGTCTTCAGATTTGTTGCTCAAAATCTCATCGATTTTTCCCTGTCCAATTATACTGTAACCGTCGCGGCCGATACCCGTATCCATAAACAGCTCATAGATATCCTTAAGCCTGCACTCTGTCCCATTTATAAAATAATTGCTCTCGCCCGAACGGTATACCCGTCTTGTAATTTTTATTTCTGAATATTCAACAGGTATAACCTTATCGGAGTTATCAACCGTCATCGAAACCTCTGCAAAGCCTACCTGACGACGGTTTGCCGTACCGGCAAATATTACGTCCTCCATCTTTCCGCCTCTCAGGCTTTTAGGACGCTGTTCTCCGAGAACCCATCTGACGGCATCAGAAATATTGCTCTTTCCGCTTCCGTTGGGACCTACTACGGCAGTTATTCCTTTATTAAATTCCAGCTTTACCTTTTCAGGAAAAGATTTAAAGCCCTGTAAATCCAGTTCCTTTAAATACATTGGCGCACCTCGTTAAAAAACTTTTTTCCCACCGACAAAACAGTGGAGTGTTTCTCCTGAAACCGTAAGTACTTTGGCCGGTGTGAATTTAGCCTTAGAATAAAACTCTGACGGTTCTATCACGTGTTCATTATCGACATTGATTATGACTATATCAGCGTCGTTTCCTTCTTTTATTTCACCTTTATAATCAAAGTGGAGTATTTCGGCGGGATTTTTCGACATTTTTGCAGCAAGCTGAGCCTCAGTAAGCACCCCGGTTT
>URCD01000039.1 GCA_900546215.1 uncultured Eubacteriales bacterium
GGGATAAACAGTCATACGGTCTGTAAAGTAAAGGATAGAGCCTATACCGGCAAGAAGAGAGCCGATAACGAACGTATAGCTGATAATACTGTTAATTTTTATACCCATGATTTGCGCGGTGTCATAGTCCTTTGAAACCGCCCTCATGGCCATGCCCATTTTTGTATGGTTAATAAGCTGTATAAGTATAATTACAAGTACGATTGTTATAACCGGTGTGATAAAAGTTACAAGTGATGCGGAAACATCGCCGAACTGGTAGATTTTCTTAAGAATCGGAATTTCCGGATAACCCTTTGGAAGGGCAGTAAAAAGATATGTAGCAAGATTCTGAAGCAAATATGATACACCGATAGCAGAAATCATAATAGACATTCTCGGAGCGGAGCGCAGTGGCTTATAAGCAACTTTTTCTATAACAACGCCAAGCACAACAGTGCCGATAAGCGTTATAGGTATAGCGATATACCAAGGAAAGCTGGCCATTGCGAATATCATAAAATATCCCGCCATCATAAAAATATCGCCGTGAGCAAAGTTAATAAGTCGCAGAATGCCGTATACCATAGTATATCCTATGGCAATTAGTGCATAAGCACCGCCCAGAGAAATACCTGTCAGACAGTGCTGAATTATTGTGGATAAACTCATAATAAAAGCCCCCTGTTAAGTTTATTCTCTGCGGAATTTATTTTTTAGCTTAAAAAATGAGTGGGGAGGAAATCCTTCCCCACTCTTGTATTTCCAATTTATTGCTTAAAGCTCTGTAGTTGTTAAGAACTCAAATTTGCCGTCTTTAATTGTCTTGATGAAAGCAAGGCTCTTATTTGCGTCTCCGTTTTCATCAAATGTTATATCTCCTGTAACGCCTGTAACCTTTACGTTTACAAGTGCTTCTTTTATTGCAGCGGGGTCAACTGAATCAGCATCTTTAATCGCCTGAAGAAGTGTCAGGTAAGCGTCGTAGCCAAGTGCTGAAACAGCAGGGATAATATCTGACTCACCGATACCTGTGAGATATTCTTTAAAGCCTGTAACAAAGGAAGCTGCCTCATCGTTTGCGGGAGCTGCTTCGTCAAAGAATGTTGAAAGAACAACGCCCTCAGCGTCAGCGCCTGCGTTTTCAATAATTGTAGCGTTTTCCCATGTATCGCCTGCAGCGATTACAGATGTAATGCCCATTTCACGAGCCTGCTTGATAATAAGCGGAGCAGTTGTGATTGAAGAAGGTGCAAAGATTACATCAGGGTTTGTTGATTTGATGTTTGTAAGAATAGCTTTGAAGTCAGACTGGTTTGTCTGGAACTGCTGCTCTGTTGTGATTGTTCCGCCAAGGCTCTCAAAGGCTGTCTTGAAGTATGAGCCAAGACCTGATGAATAGTCGTCGCCAAGCTGTGTGATTACAGCTGCTGTTGAATATCCGTTCTGGATAGCGTAGTTAGCCATAACAGTACCCTGGAAAGGATCAATAAAGCAAACACGGAAGTACCAGTCGTTGCCGCTTGTTACCTGAGGATTTGTGCATGAGCATCCGATTGCGGGAATGCCTGCATCAGCAAAAATATCGCCTGCTGCAATTGATACGCCTGAGCCGTATGAGCCAAGAACGCCTACAACGCCTTCGGATACAAGCTTCTGAGCTGCTGTAACAGCCTCTGTTTTGTCTGATTTGTTGTCAACCTCTACAAGCTGGATAGTATATTCTGTTCCTCCAACCTCTACTGTAGGGTACATCTGGTTGGCATAGCGGATACCGTAAACTTCCTGAAGTCCGCCGCCGCCGTTTTCACCTGTCTGCGGTTCGAAAACGCCGATTTTGATTACATTGTCTCCTGAGGCCTGATTATCTCCTCCTGAGCTTGAGTTGCTTGATGAGCTGCCGCATCCTGCAAGGGCGCCTAATGTAAGGCAAGCAGCTAAAGCAATTGATAAAGCTTTCTTCATTTTTCTTCCTCCCTAATGTTAATGTGCTGTCTGCGCATGACGTACAATCGTCCGCGCATTTGCAGCCTTTATTATACATCTAAATTGAATAAAAAGCAATAGTTTAGGCGTTTTAGCACACAAAACATGGCATTAAAGCAATGAATAGGAAGCTTTTTTATCACAGTTATATAAGACGTCTTGAAAATGACTTGACGCTGATGTTATATTATTCTTATTATAACAGCTAAGGAAGTGTCAGATTAAATGAAAAATTTCTATTGTGTAAAGGAAAATACATGGTGTATAGATACAGGACGTACCCTTATGGGCGTTTATATGCTTAATGACAGGGATATTGTAATGCTCGACAGCGGGACATCCTATGGAAATCATGAGACTAAAATATTGATGGACGTTGTGGATGGTGCGGATTTAAATGTTAAAGCCATAATAAATACTCATGGCCATTTAGACCATATAGGAAATAACGAGAAGCTTATAGAGAAATTTGGCTCAAAGGTATATATGTACGGCGCCGAGGCTTATATATGCAGCGATATGGACAGCCTTAGAATGCAGCATACTCTTGTTCCATTTGATGATACAATACAAAAGGCTCTTAAGTGTATGCAAAGCTCTGTCGATGTTTTTATTAAACCAGGTGCCAAGGATGTTGACATATGCGGAAAAAAATTTGGAATAATCCATACTCCGGGACACAGCGCTTCACATATTTCAATTATCACGCCGGACAACGTCGCGATGGTTGGAGACACGATTATGACGGAAAATGAAATAGTTAAAACCAAAATACCGTATGCGTCAAATTTTGCTGTTGATTTTGCGTCAAAAAGAAGGCTTCTTGAGCTGAACTGCGACAAATATATTATTTCACACAGGGGAATAAGAGAAGAACTGGATTTTGAGGTTGCGGCAAACATAAATTATCTTAAAATGAGGGCCGAGGTTGTATTAAGCTATATTGAGGACGGAATGTGCTTTGATGATATAGCGGCGGCCGTGGTTACCTGCATGAATATAAAAATAAGCAACAGATATTATTTCTTTGATATTCATGGAATGATAATGCCCTATGTTCAGTATCTGGAGGAGTGCGGGAAGGTTGAGACCTATTACGAAAAGGGATATATAAGGTACAGGGTTTGTGATATGCACACAGAGGAATAGGCCGATGAAAAAAATGTTTATAGGTTTTTTGCTGATATTTTTGAACTTTAACTTAAAATTTGGAGCAAATCAGCAGTATGTTTTAAACCTTATTCCTGACTTTATCGGATATTTATATCTTGTGCATGGGATTAGAGAAATGGAAAATAACAGTAAAAGATTTGCCGGAGTAAAAGGTTTAACAAAGGCAATGGTCGGATTTTCCGCTATTTTATATGCTTTCAATTTATTTGGGGTCAGCTACAGCTATTCAGCACTCAATACAGTTTTGGGATTAATTGAAACAGCTTCTATGTTATATATCATGTATTGTGTAATCAAAGGAATTTTGGAAATTGAAATTAAATACGATCTGGACATTAACGGCGAAAATCTATATTCACTTTGGAAAACAATGATTGTAGTGAATGTTTTGTCTGTTATTCTAAGTGTGGGTATTCCATTTTTGGTAACCGTTTTCAGTATTTTTACGGTTTTTGGAGTTATATGCCTGCTTTCTGTAATAGTAGTGCATTTGGTTATATATATACTGTTCCTTGTCAGATTTTACAGAGCTTGGAAGCTTTATGAGATAAAAAAGTTTAATATAAAAGAATTGTATATGAATGAGGAAAATTAAAAAAGCACCTGCCTAAGCAGGTGCGCTTTGTTCGATTTCCACACAAAAAAACAGCGAGACCCCACAACCTATACATTTGCAAAACCTCGCCGTTACGATACACCTTTGGGGGCTCGAACCCCAGACCCACTGATTAAGAGTCAGTTGCTCTACCAACTGAGCTAAAGGTGCTCAATATTATATTTTCTTGACTGCAAGAAATATAATAGCATGACATATTTTATATGTCAATATTTTTTTAGAGAAAATTGCGTTTTTGTTAAAAAGACGTTATATTATTATAAATCCTGCTTTAATTTATGGAAAAATACTGTCTAAGGAGATAATTATGAATTTTATTATTGACAAAAAAGCCGAAAAAATTTTATATACATTGAATGAAAAAGGCTACGAGGCATACATTGTCGGTGGTTGTGTCAGGGATATGATACTCGGCAGGACTCCCGGCGACTGGGATATAACGACCTCGGCAAAGCCGCAGGAGACTAAGGAATGTTTTACGCATACCTATGACACCGGCATAAAACACGGAACGATTACGGTTCTTATGGGCAAGGACAGTTATGAAACAACAACCTATCGTATCGAGGGTGAATATACTGACTGCCGCCACCCGGACGAGGTTATGTTTACAAGAGACATCCATGAGGACCTTTTAAGGCGTGATTTTACGATTAACGCAATCGCATATCACCCAAAGGAGGGCTTTATTGACCCCTTTGGGGGCGTAAAGGATATTGAATGCGGGATTATTAGGGGAGTTGGCTGTCCTGAGGAAAGATTTAAGGAAGACGCGTTAAGAATGCTCAGGGCAGTCAGGTTTGCCGCCCAGCTTGGCTTTGTTATAGAAGAAAAAACATGGAAGGCGCTTAAGGAAAACTCTTTCCTGATTACAAAAATAAGCGCAGAAAGGGTAAGGGAGGAGCTTCAGAAGCTAATAATGAGTGAAAGGCCGGAGAAAATTTCTTTTCTCGCTGAAAGCGGTCTTATGGACTATATATGTAAACCTTTGGCAGACATTTTAAAACAACAATGGAAGGATATTTCAAGGGAGCTTTCGGAATCAGAAAAAATCCCTGCTCTAAGGTGGTCGCTGTTTTTAAGCAGACTTGGGGCAAAAGAAGCGGAAAACCTGATGAAAGGCCTAAAATTTGATACTAAAACACTGCGTTTTGCCTGCGCGGTAATAAAGGAAGCTGAAAATGAGCCGCAGACAGACCGGTATGAAATAAAAAAACTGGCTGAAAAACTGGGAGATGACGTATACTCACTGCTTATAAAGCTTTATATGGCACAAAATCGCGAAGGTGCGGACGAGGCATTGAAAATATATAATGATATAAAGGAAAATAAAGAGTGTATATATATGAAAGACCTTAAGATTAATGGGGCGGTGCTTAAGGAGCTGGGAATAACTGACGGAAGAACTATAGGCGAAGCCCTTAAATGCGCATTAGACGCCGTTCACAGGGATAACGGCAATAACAATAAAGAGTATCTGAAAAAATTTGTCCTCAGCCGTTTCGCCTTGTGATAATAATTTACCCTTTGACCACATATTATTGTAAAACAGGCATATTGTGTGAGTCGGAGGGATTTTTATGGATGATATAAATGCAAAAATATTACAGCAGGGCTTCGGCGTAAAGCTCGTCAGTTCATACCGTACCAGAACAGGTCTTGTATGCAGGACTGACAGGGGGCTGCTGGAGCTGAAAAAAACTTTTTCCGACGACGTAAGCCTTGAGATGGAAAGCGCTCTTAAGCAGTATCTAAGCTCAAGGGGATTCGACGGACTGGATAAAGCCTACAGAACTACTGATGATATGCCGTGCTACAGATTTGACGATTCAGCATACATACTGATAAGATACATTCCTACCGGAAGGATGGACTTTGAAGATAAAAACGATTTAAAAGAAACAGCCGAAACTCTTGCCTTGTTTCATAATGCAGCCGAGGGGTTTTCAGACGACCGTATGAGAGTTACATGCGGGTCCGTCGATGATTTTTTCGGACGGAGAACAGGAGAGTTTTCAAGAATACGAAAAAGGATAAAAAGCTTTGGGGATTATACGCCGGTAGACTTGATGGTCATAAAATATTTTGATTATTATACTGACAGAATAAAAATGGCCTCTGAGCTTCTGGTAAAATCAGATTATACAGGCGCTGTAATTAATGCAGCCCAAAGGCGACATGTCTGCCACAACGCCTTTAAAAATGACAATGTAAGAAAGAGCGAGACAGGAAATATCATTGTTTCGGGCCTTGACGGCTGTACATGCGATGTAAGCATAACTGATGTGGCGCATCTGATTAGAAGATATATTAAAAGCGAAGCTGCGGATGAATCGGGCATTTCAGCAATATTGGAAAGTTACGGAAAAACAAGAAGCATTTCTGCGGATGAATTGGGAATAATAAGGGGTATGCTTATTTATCCCTATAAGTTCCTGAAACTTTGCAACGAGCACTATAATAAGCGCCGGGTATGCATTTCCGAGGCATCAGTTGAAAGGTTTGAAAATTGTGTGGAACGCCGGGAAAGGGAAATGAGTCTTGCCATGTCTATATAGCCCCTTATATTTTTGTTGCTATTTTCACCGTAAACATTTAAAATGGTATCTAGGAAAAAATATGCTTAGTCTTTAAAGAGGTATATTTTATATTTACCCCGATACTTATGAGGTGAAATTTTTATGAAGGAATACAATTTTGATGAAAATAAAAATATGGGCGAAACAGTCCGAATAGACGACATCAAACTTAAGCTCAATGAAATGGAAGAGCAGGATTTGCCTGACGATTTTGATGAGTTTGACGATGAATACGACGAATACGATGACGAGTTTGCCCGTACTGCAGAGGTACCAATAAGGAATAAAAGCAAGGGAAAAAATAATTATAAGCCCGTAAAAAATAAAAAGAACGGCGGAGATAACAAAACTCTGCTGTATATTATTGCGGCTATTGTTATGGTTATTGTTGTTGCCGCCGCGGTTATATTCGCTATGGGAAGCGGCAAAGAAAAAAATGACAGCGTTGAAGAAGGGGAGACCGCGGACTATTTTTACGGTGTTGTGGCGTCTGTAAGCAACAATCAGTTTGAGATAATAGACACAACAGACGGCAAAACAACCATTTACACCGTTGACAGCGCGGTTCCTGTTACAAAGCTGGACGGAAGAAAAGCAACGTATACCACTGTTACAAGAGGCGATATAATTTATATCGGTACCTCAAAGGAGACCTCCGATATTGTCAGTATAGAATATACCGACGATGTGTGGGAGAAAAAGGGCTTTGAAAATCCGGTGGTTGAAACGGCGGACAGAACAATTTCTAACGGAGTTACAACCTACGATTATGACAAGAACACTCTGTTTATATATAATGCCGACTTTATAAAGGCATCGGATATAAGCAAGGAGGATATAGTGGCGCTTAAGGGCATAGACGATAAAGTATGGACAGTTACTGTCGAAAAATATCATGGCTTTATTAAGCTTGAAAACGTAGACAGAATAGAAGACCCTGAGATAACTATAGACGGTGAAAAGGTTGAGTTTGTGGATAATCAGGCTGCGGTGTCGGCAGGCGCCCATTCTCTGGGAATTTCAGGCTCTAATATTGATACGCTTACTGTAGATATTCATATCCCTGCGGGAGAGGTTTATTCTGTGGATATGGCATCCGTTCAGGAAAAAACAGGAGTTCTTACTCTTAATATTAATGTCGATGACTGTATAATAGTTGTCGACGGCAAACAGGTAGATAAGGACTCGCCTGTAGTACTGAGCTTGGGAACATACCCCATAAGTGTTTCAGCCGAGGGCTATAAGACCTTTAACGGAACGGTCGACATTAATGCGCCTCTTGTTGAAATGGATATTAACCTTGAAAAGATTGAAGTTAAAACAGCGACAATAACCGTAGAATCAAATCCTTCGGGCGCTACGGTATATGCAAATAACGCTGTTATTGGGGTTACCCCGTTTACAACTCAAATAAATTATGGTGATTATCAGATTTCGATTAAAAAAGACGGATATGCCGATTATAATTTAAATACAACCGTTAATGAGGACCAGAAGACAATATCTGTACTGCTTGCTGAAGAATAAATAGGAGGCATAACTATGGATTATATGGAGAAATACGAACTTTGGCTCACATCTGACGCCTTCGACAGGGAGACAAAATCGGAGCTTGAGTCAATTAAGGGAAATGATAAGGAAATAAAGGAAAGATTTTATAAAGATTTGGAATTTGGCACAGGCGGCCTTAGGGGCATAATTGGCTCCGGAACAAACAGAATGAACAAATATACCGTAGGAAAGGCAACGCAGGGTCTTGCCAACTACATTTTAAAAAATAACCCGGACGGCAGGAAAATGGGGGTTGCCATTGCATATGACTCGAGAAATATGTCGCCTGAATTTGCAGAAATGTCGGCGCTTGTTTTGAATGCCAACGGAATTAAATCGTATGTATTTGACGAGCTTCGCCCAACTCCTGAATTGTCCTATGCCGTAAGAGCTTTGGGCTGTACTGCCGGAATAGTCGTTACTGCCAGCCACAACCCTCCGGAATACAACGGGTATAAGGTATATTGGGCCGATGGAGCACAGGTGGTTGCGCCTAAGGATAAGGGAATAATCAGTGAAGTAAACGCTATTACTGACTTTGCGGATATTAAGACTATGACTAAAAGGGAAGCTGAAGAGGCAGGCCTTTTCAATATAATCGGAAAGGAAATAGATGACGGCTTTATAGAAAATATAAAGGCTCAGGCGGTCAGACCTGAGGAAGTTAAAAAGGCTGAGGATATGGTAATTGTCTATACTCCGCTTCATGGAACAGGAAATAAGCCGGTGCGCAGGGTATTAAAGGAAATAGGCTTTAAAAACGTATATGTTGTTCCTGAACAGGAAATGCCGGATGGAAATTTCTCTACAGTAGGATACCCCAATCCGGAGGATCCAAAGGCGTTTACGCTTGCCATAGAGCTTGCTAAGGAGAAAAATGCCGATATAGTTGTAGGTACGGACCCGGATGCTGATAGGATTGGTGTTGTAATTAAGGACGCTGACGGAAACTATGACGTTCTCACAGGAAATATGACGGGAGCGCTTTTAACTGAATATGTGCTTAACGGAAGAAAAGAGAAGGGAAAGCTCCCTGATAACGCTGTGGTTATTAAAACCATTGTTACCACAGAGATGGTAAGGGCGATAGCAGAAAATTACGATGCCGAGATAATTGAGGTTCTTACAGGATTTAAGTTTATAGGCGAGAAAATTAAGCAGTTTGAAGAGGATCACAGCCATACGTTTGTTTTCGGCTTTGAGGAGAGCTACGGATGTCTTTCGGGCACATATGCCAGAGATAAGGACGCTGTCGGCGCAGCAATGCTTGTATGCGAAATGGCTGCGTACTATAAAAACAGGGGAATGACTCTTCACGACGGCCTTGATGAGCTTTACGAAAAATATGGCTTCTATAAAGAAGGCGTTAAGTCCGTAACGCTTAAGGGGATTGACGGTGCTGAGCAGATTAAAAAGATAATGGCTTATCTGAGAGACAATACCCCGGCCGAGTTTGCGGGACACAGGACGATTTGGAAAAAGGATTACAAAACTCAGGAGTTTATTAACATAGCCACCGGAGAGACAGCTAAAAGCGGGCTTCCAGTATCAGACGTACTCTACTACAATTTAGAGGGCGGCGCGTGGCTTTGCGTAAGGCCCTCCGGAACAGAGCCGAAAATTAAGTTCTATATGGGAGTGAAGGCTGACAGTCTTAAGGAAGCGGATAAAAAGGTTGAGGTAATGGAAAGAGCGGTTGACGAACTGCTTTGCAATATTAAATAAGAAGGTATTTAAAAGAGAACCATCGTCAGATGGTTCTCTTTTGTTGTTATTTATTCCCTTATATTTTTAGGTATCCAGAATTATTTTTTTCACACTCCTTTTAAGTAAAGGGCGATGCATATATGCAAGAGGTCAAATATTACTTTCAAAGAAACCCAGTGATATAACCGCCGCTTTCATTTTCTGTAAGTCGAATTTTATCATAAAAGTACGTATTTCTCTTGCATAAAAAGACAAAAAAAGAAGTAATAAATTTGTATAATCCCTCATACAGGAAGGAAATGGGGGACAGGCTTATGGAAAGAACCGGGACGGCGAAAGCCGCCGAAACCGTTAAAAAATTTACCGCCGCAAAAGAAATATACACGGGCGGAATATTTGGGCTTACTGGTATACTGTGCGGAGCCTTTTCTATGCTCGGCTCATTTAACCCGGTAGGCATTGCCTGCATTATGGCCTTTCTTGGAGAGGGAATGCAGTTTTACTTTACTGTACTGACGGTAATCGCGGGATATGTACTGGGCAATATGGAGTTATTTGTTCCGGACTATGCAATTGCTGTTTTACTGTGTACTATTTACGGCGTTATTAAGGATAGGTCAAATAAATCAATAACAGCCGGTGAAAAGGCAATATCTGCATTTATTATTTTTTCCATGTCAGGAGCAATTAAAGGACTGATAGAGAAGGATTTGCCATACATACTTACGGTTTATGTGCTGGAGGGGCTTGTAATATTCTCTCTGGTTTATATATTTGACAAAGGCGTGACTGCCGTAAAAACGGCTATTATAAAACGTTCCCTTGACAGGGGAGACGTTATAGGCCTTACTGCGATAGCTGCATTTGCGGCTTCGGGTGCGGCTGCACTATATAATGGCGTCATACCTGTACATATAATATTGGGATTTTATATTTTTCTTACTGCCGGCTGGGCCTTTGGAGCGGAGGCAGCCGCGGCCGCAGGAGTACTGACAGGCTTCGCCCTTCTTTTTGGAGGGATTATTGATACAAGAATGTTTGTAATATACTGCATATCCTCAGTCATGTCAGGTGCGCTGAGAAATTCAGGCAGAGTGCTTACAGCTGTGGGCTGTATCTCTGCTGCCTGTATGCTGGGATATTACTTCGGGATGTTGGAAATTTCTTTTGTATTGGGGGTGTGCGCAGCCTGTATAATGTTCGTCATTTCGGCTGAAAGGGTAACAAAAAGCGTTGCCCTTACAGATGAAAGCACCGCTAAAAGCGGCGGAGACCATTATGCGGGTATGCGGGATTATATATCAGGAAGGCTCAATGACTATTACAGAGGAATAGATGCTCTGTATAAGAGCTTTTTGCCTGACAGGACAAATAAGGACAAAGCCAAGAAAGAGACGGACGAGCTTGTGGATAAGGTGGCCTGCATGGCCTGTGAAAACTGCTTCATGAGCGACAATTGCTGGAATGGTTCGTTTTACAATACATATCAAACCCTGTTAACGCTTTTTTCTGCATGCGAGAAAAAAGGAACTGTGAGTGCGGATGACCTGCCTTCCGTATTCAAGGATTACTGCGTGAAACAGGATGAATTTGCCGAGGCAGTTAATGTGACATATTCAAGCCACAGGGAAAAACTCATATGGAAAATGAGGCTTGCGGAGAGCAAGCAGATAGCCTGCGAACAGTTAGGAGCAGTTGCCGATATGATGAAAGCCCTGGCCGAGGAGTTTGAAAACAAAACAAGCTTTAAAGAAAATCTGGAAAAGATACTGCTCTACGAACTCAAAAGAACTAATGATAACGTTGATAGGGTAAGCGTTGAGGAGGGTGAAAACGGTGAATATGAAGTTACGGTATATAAACATGGATGTGAAGGAAGACAAGCGTGCAGGGACAAAACAATCGATACCGTAAGCGCTATACTTGGCAGAAAGATGAGGCGGCTGGAAAAGGAATGTAAGCCTGATACTAACGGGCACTGTAAGCTGACGCTGTGTGAAAAATGCAATTTTAAAATTTCGACTGCGGCGGCCATGGCCATTAAAGATGACGAACATATATCAGGAGATTCTTATTCCTTTATGGAGCTGCCTAAGGGAGGATATATGATAGCCCTTTCCGACGGTATGGGAAGCGGCAGAGCGGCCGGTGAAGAAAGCCGCACAGTTATAGAACTGCTGGAACAGTTTGCAGAGGCCGGTTTCAAACGGGAGCTGGCCCTTAAAATGATAAACTCAGTACTTGTTATGGGAACAGACGAGGAGAGCTTTGCCACCCTTGATATGTGCTATGTGGACCTGTATTCCGGATCCGCAGAATTTATAAAAACCGGGGCGGCGGCAACATTTGTTATAAGGGATTCAAAGGCAAAGGCGATACGTTCCTCTTCACTTCCAATTGGAATGCTCAAGTACTTCGATATGGATAGAGCGGAATTTAAACTGAAGAAAAACGATATAATTCTCATGCTGACCGACGGGGCGGCTGAGGTCATCGACAGGGATGGAATGTCTGACATAATTCTGACGGAACTAATGGAGAATAATAAAATGAAGGACCCCAAAGACATAGCCGATTATGTTTTGGAAAGCCTGAAGGAGAGATCCGGTTTCAGAATACAGGACGATATGACTGTCGTGGCCGCAAGAGTGTGGGGATAGATAAAGACCCCTTCAAATGGAGTAATAAATGTTTAGATTAGGGGATTCAGGTATACCAAAGGACGGTAATGCCATATAAGAAAAATGAGATGATTTCATAAATTAGAGATTTTGATTAAAATACCTTGCTTTATAGCAGGGTATTTTTGCTATGTTCATATTTTTTATTGAACTGAATTTTATTCTTTATAAATGTTTTACAAACTGATATATTGATTATTTATTATATGAAGCTTCCAATGATTATTTTATTAATTTAAAGTGTAAAAGAAGTTTGGCCTTGTTTATTTTTCTTTAATTCATTATCTTCAATCAACTATTTATATAAAATAAGTTAGTATTGGCTTTGTTTGTATTATATAAAATTTATGTTTTTTACTCTGAATTTACTCAAAACAATTGGCCTGGGTTTCTTGATAAAAAAAGGAAATAGATGTATTATTTCTTTAAATTTAGCATCTAGTTACTCAGTATATTCGCAAATTTTAGGGAGGACTGAAATGAAAAAAATTATATCATTATTTTTTGCCGTGCTAATGTTTTCAACAACGGCACTGGCTGCGACAGACGAAAGTAAAAGCGAGGTTTATGGAGAAAGCGGCGACTATGGCTGCAGCGTAACCATAGAAACCTGTGAGCTCAGTTATATGGACAAAGTCGTGTCATACGGGATTTTTACATATAAAAATATGAAATATGTCCCCTTACGAGATACTGCTAATTTTTTTGGCAAAGAGGTAAGCTATGACCCGGTATCGAGCAGTATAAATATAAGCGACAGCATGGAGAATGTTTTATATTCAGCATCAAGTGCGGATAACGCAGCGTCGGGTACGGCAAAGGCGGCCTATAATGATATATACTATAACGGGGCTGATCTGATGAGACTGGATAACGATTTTACAGATGAGGCTAAAAAGATCGGCAGAGAATACATACCGATATTAAATTATAACGACAGGATATATGTGCCTCTCAAACTGCTAACGGAAAGCTTTGGGCTGCTGTGGGAATACGACGGAAACAAAATCAATATATCTGAGCCGTCGGACAGACTAAAAATTATTCCCGGTGCAAAGGCCGGATACAAGGATTACGTCGAGTATATAGACAATGACGGAGTTGTTGATGCAAAGCTCATAAATGAGGCTGTTCAAAGGCAGTGGGGGCATTATGCCGAACCGGCAGAGGTCAAGGAGCAGTGGTATATGGCAGGGTATTACGAAGGAAAGCTTGCCATTGAGGTTTATACATCGCTTAAAGGCGAGTATTATCTTATGTCGGGTGTTTATGAGGTGATTTGACGGCACTACTTGTCATAGGCTGTCAATTAAATACACAACGTAAGTAACTATATAGCAGTTGAAGTGGGCGTTTGAGATACACATATGAGTTTATCTAATATTACATCCTATGGAACTACGTTTATTTATAAAATTTTTTGATGTTTTACCTAGCAGGAGGGAGCGTTATGAAAACACATCTGAAAAAGCGGAAAATGATTTTACTGTCTGCGGTGCTCTGCCTATTGTTTTCAATGGGCGTGCGTGCGGAGGAAGAACCAAGGCTTAACGGCTTCACCTATGATGAATATAGGGATAATGTAGAAAAACAGAGCGCCCTTGTAAAAACTAAAAGGGTTAACATGACGTTTAAGGAAAACAGCGTCTCATGCGATGTATTTATGTACTATGGGCAGTTGTTCATTCCGGTGAGGACTGCCGCTGAGCTTATGGACAAATCAATAATATACGACGATGAGACAGGAAGCGCAAGGATAACGGATATATATCCCAACGGCCAAGCGGAGGGAGTGATATTTGAAGGCGGAGAGGTTAGGGCAGACTTCAATCAAATGCCGGTGTACTATAAGGACGATGTATTCGCCTATTCAGATGTATGGTATGATACGTGGCGTCGTCCTGATGGCTTCAATTGTAATGGATATATATATGCTCCGATGGCGGAATTAACGGAAGCGTTCGGCTATTACAGGTACTGCGATGAGGAAGGCAACATCTTTATAGAGGAAAGCAGCGGTCGTATTAAAGAAACTGATAACGAGGCATATGAAGAATATATGGAGTCGAGACCGGGTCCAAATCCGGTTAGGCCTTATGTGGATGAAGAACTGCTAAAAGAGGCTGAGCATTCGGCGTGGAGTATGTGTGCGAAGGTCGAAGGAGCTGTAGGAAAGTGCGAAACGACGACTTTTACATTTCAAGGAAAGGACTACATTGAGGTCGGCGTCGAAAGGATGGATGAAGAAGGCAGGAAGTTTTATAATGGGTCTCGCTGGATAGCGGTGATCGTTTACGAGGTGCTTTAACGTCGTTTACACAGTACTGATTTGCTTATTTTCCCGGCTGAGATTGACAGAAGCACAAATTTTTTGTATTATCGAAGCAGCGCAATTCGCGCTGCTTTTTTTGTGTATTTAAGAATTACTAATTTAAAGGGGTATTAATTATTCAGAGGGAGAGGATTTTGTGAAAGAAAGAGAAACCTTTGGTTCCCGTCTGGGCTTTTTGCTCATATCGGCGGGCTGTGCCATAGGGCTTGGCAACGTATGGCGTTTTCCTTACATAGTGGGTCAGTACGGAGGCGCGGCCTTTGTGCTTGTTTATTTGTTTTTCCTTATTATTATGGGACTGCCCATAATGGTAATGGAATTCGCAGTGGGACGCGCCAGCAGGAAAAGCGTAATCTGCGCTTATCAGGAGCTGGAGCCTAAGGGCTCGCTGTGGCATATACACGGCTGGTTTGGAATGATTGGAAATTATATGCTGATGATGTTTTATACAACAGTTGCAGGCTGGCTTATAATTTACTTCATAAGGATGGCGAAGGGTGATTTTGCAGGGCTTGATGCAGCCGGGGTTGCCCAATCCTATGTTGACCTTACACAAAATGTCGGCTTACAGACTGTATTTATGGCGCTTGTAGTTCTTTTAGGAATGGCCGTATGTATAAGAGGGCTTAAGGATGGCGTAGAAAAAGTAAATAAAGTAATGATGCTGTGCCTACTTGCCATACTGGTTGTGCTTGCTGTCCGTTCGGTAACGCTTCCAGGCGCTAAAGAAGGTCTTGAATTCTATCTTAAACCGAATTTTAATAATCTCATGTATGATTCAACGGGAAAATTTATTCTCGGCGAGGCAATTTTTGCCGCTATGGGGCAGGCGTTTTTTACATTAAGCCTTGGAATAGGAGCAATAGCAATATTTGGTAGCTACATAGGAAAGGAACGCAGGCTGACAGGCGAGGCAATAAATGTAACAGTTCTCGATACTATGGTTGCTTTTGTTGCCGGACTTATTATTTTTCCTGCCGCGTTTGCTTTTGGGATACAGCCGGACGCGGGCCCTAACCTGATTTTCATAACGCTTCCCATTGTATTTATGTCTTTTGCCGCTATGTCTACGGTAACCGCGGTATTTGAAAATATAATATCATGCTGCATGGATAAATGGGAATGGAGCCGTAAAAAGGCCGTATTGATAAATCTTGTGCTTATATTTATTCTCAGTATGCCGTGTCTTTTAGGATTTAATGTTCTTAAAGATGTTCAGATACTTGGCGGAGACATAATGGGATTTGAAGACTTTATTCTCAGCAACAACCTTCTTCCTTTGGGAAGCCTTGTATATCTGCTTTTCTGCGTATCCAAAAAAGGATGGGGATATAAAAACTTTCTTGCTGAGGCTGACGCGGGAGAGGGAATTAAATTTCCGGCCAAACTGAAGTTTTATTTTACGTGGATACTTCCGTTTATAGTGCTTGTCGTATTTGTTGTCGGATATATTCAAAAATTTGCATGAGCTTAAGGCACGCCGCTTGGCGTGCCTTTTTAGCATAAATAAAAATTCTTCCAATCTTTTTATGCATTTATGGTATAATATTCGCGAAGAAGCGGAGAAAGACTGAGAAATAAGTAAATAGGACTGCTTGCAGACACGGTTTACTTATTTAGAAGGCTTGAGGAGCAATGCGACCGAGTAAAACAAAGTTTTACGAGGTTCTCCGCTGGAATTTATGGTCTTTAATACTGATTTGGAGGCGGCTATGTACGGGAAAGCTGTTGAAACGATAAAAAAATATAATATGCTGTCATTTGGGGATAAAATTGTTGTGGGGTTAAGCGGAGGAGCGGATTCATGCGCGCTTGTACATCTGCTGTCATCTCTGAGGGAGGAATTTGGCATTACGGTTTTGGCCATACACGTAAACCATGGCATAAGAGGCGCGGAGGCTCAAAGAGACGAGGAATTTGCTAAAGATTTTTGCCGAAGACTGGACATTGGCTTTAAGGCATTCTACTGTGATATTCCCGCAGAGGCGGTAAAAAGAGGCCTTGGCGAAGAAGAAACGGGGAGACTTGTAAGGTATGAGAAATTCAGGGAAGCTGTTATGCAAACAGGAGCGGACAAAATAGCCGTTGCCCATAATCTCAATGACTGTATGGAAACATTTTTAATGAATCTTTGCAGAGGGGCTGGGCTTAAGGGCCTATCAGGAATAAAGCCTGTAAGCGGAAACATAATCAGACCGTTAATTAACTGTTCAAGAGAGGAAATAGAGCGATACTGCGCAGATAACAGGATAGGATTTTGCACTGACAGTACTAATCTGCAAAATGAGTACACAAGAAATAAGATAAGGAACATTCTGATACCATGGCTTAAGAATAATATAAATTCTTCGGCGGACTTAAATATTGCTAAGACTTCAGAGCTTCTGAAAGAAGAAGAGGACTATCTTGAGGGCATCGCGTATGATAAATACAAAGCGTCAGTAGTAAAAAGTGAGACGGGCCTTACAATTCTTAATACGGATTGTATTGTAAATGAACCCGCTGTAATAAGAAATAGGGTTATGCGTATTGCGCTGAGAGAACTGCGGCCTGATTTACGGGATTTCAGCCGGGCGCATATCGAGTCTGCTGACAGTATACTAATGGGAGGTATTGGCCGCAAAATCAATCTTCCCGGGAACATTACTGTTCTTAAAAGCTATGAAGGGCTGGAGCTGTATAGGGGAAAACGGGAATACTCGGGATTTTGTTATGATATTAGAATTGGTGAAAAATATTTCATAAAAGAACTCGATAAATTTGTGCTTTTATCATTAAATCAAGAGAAAAATATAGGGAATTGTGTAAATATGTGTACGAAAAGGATTGACTATGATAAAATCAGAGGGAAGATACAGCTTCGGACAAGACAGGCAGGAGATACAATAGGCATTAAAAACGGAAGAAAAAAAATAAAGGACTTGTTTATTGATGAAAAAATTTCTGCTGACGAGAGAGTTAAAATTCCGCTTCTGGCCTGCGGAAACAGTGTAATATTAGCTGGAGACAGGCTTGGAATGGATTATTATATTCAGGATAGTACAAAAAACGTGCTATATATGTATAGCTGGGAGGATGTTTATAATGGCTGAAAGAGTTGAGACACTCATTTCAAAGGAAGAAATTACAAACAGGGTTCAGGAGCTTGCTGACCAAATAATGAAGGATTACGACGGCAAGGAGCTTTATATGGTATGCGTCCTTAAGGGAGGCATTTTCTTTATGGTAGACCTTGCAAGGAAAATAAAGGGTGACGTGCTCTTTGATTTTATGGTTGTATCCAGCTATGGCTCCGGTACATCCAGTTCGGGGCATATTAAAATTAAAAAGGACCTTGACGGTTACATAGAGGGCAAAAATGTGCTTATTGTAGAGGATATTATAGATTCGGGAAATACGTTAAGCCAGCTTAGAAAGTTCCTGCTTGAGAGAAGTCCTGCCAGCCTTAAAATATGCACTATTTTGGACAAGCCCAGCCGCCGTGAGGTTGAGGTTCCTGTAGATTATGTCGGATTTGAAATACCCGATGCATTTGTCGTGGGCTACGGCCTTGATTATGACCAGAGATACAGAAATCTGGATTACATAGGTGTGCTCCATTTTGACGAGGATTAAAAAGAAGCCTTCGCATAAGCGAAGGCTTCTTTTTATTGCCTTACAGGAAGTATGTATGGATCATGAATTTTCACTGCTGTATTATTTCTTATTTCTGCTGAGATTTCCCGCGGATTTTCTCCTGTTACTGAGAAAACAACCTCTCCGTTTCCCTCGGAAACTTCTTTAATGCTCTTAAGAATAATTTCGTTGTTTTCCGAGTATACGTTCATCAGCTTCAGATTTTTGATGATTTCCAGCCTAAGCTCTTCAGCTTCACCATTTTTAAAATCAACAGTTTTTGCCGTAAAATAGTAGTCCGAATTTCCATTTTTAAACTCATATTCAGGAAGGGTATAGTATAGAGCCCTATTTTCGCTGTCAAACGTATACACACCTTCCGCAGATTTTAAAAGCATCTCCGCACCGTCAATAGGAACCATAAGTCTATTGTCAATAAGTTCGGCAGGAGCCGACATAGTTAAAGTCCTTCCTGAATTTTTAATTTCAGTGCTCCCAGATTTAAGCAAAAGATCATTCCTGGTTATATAAGCCGACTTACTGTCATCAAACCATGAAATTTGAGTATCCGAATCGGTTATATCTCTTAAACTGATATAAACAGTTCCGTTTTTCTCAATAATTGGCGCTGTTGTCTCCGTCTTTTCAAAATTCACATAAAAGTCAATTGGTTTTTCTTGGGCGTAGACTACTGATGAAATCATTAAAGTCGTAGCTAGAATTAAAGCTGCTTTTCTCATAGGGATCTCCTCCTGAATGTTTAATTATATAGGAAAAGATTAACATATTAACCTATACTGTGCAATTAAATGCAGTTTACAATATTATTACATTTAAATTACAGGCAAATCAGCATAGCTTCCTTCATTATTCAATTATGCCTAAGTCAAGCTTCATTTGAAGTATTCTTTTTACCGACTGATTTATAGTGTCCTCGGATATTTCACCTCTTTTGACAGCCTCCATAACTGCTGGAAGCTGGATTTTATAGTCAGTGCAGCAAAGCAGGTCATTTCCGGCCTTAACTGCCTGAACTGCCGCTGACTCACCGTCAGTGTATTTCGTTATCGCGTCCATAGATAAATCATCGGTCATAACGACGCCGTTAAACCCAAGCTGCTTTCTCAATATTTCGTGGACCTTCGGCGACAGAGAAGCAGGATAGTCAGGATCCATTGAATTAACTATATTATGTGCCACAAGTACAATATCGGCGCCGGCGGCTATACCTGCGCTGAAAGGCTGAAAATCGCTTTTTTCAAATATATCCAGCTCCCGGCTGTCGGTAATTATGTCGGTGTGAGTATCTCCATTGTCGCCGTAGCCCGGAAAATGCTTCAGTGCGCTTCCCATATTGTCAGCTGCCATTTGGCTTACAACAGCTGTGACATATTTGGACGTATCGGCGGCATTTTTTCCAAAGGTTCTGTCATATATAAAGGAGCTGCTGTT
>URCD01000040.1 GCA_900546215.1 uncultured Eubacteriales bacterium
GAAGGCAGGCGCCTCCCCTTAGATATTTTATAATACCATTTTGCTCCATCGTTTTTAAATCTCTTCTTACAGTATCGACAGATACTCCCAGCAGTGCTGTCAGCTCTGAAGTTTTTACACTGGAGCGCAGCTGCAGCTGCTCAAGAATTATAGCGGATCTCTCATTAAACAACATATTTATATTCCTATCCTTTTCAAACGAATATTTTTGGAAAATACAAAATCATTTTAACTCATTTAGTAAATTGTTGCAATATAATGTTTTCTGGATTTAGTTAATAAACATTTTACATAGATTTGGCTATAATATGCTTTCTGATGCAGCAAGATACGGATATAATACAGAAGAAAACAGCAAAATACAGCAAGATGTATGAAAGGAGATACATATGAAGGGACAAAATGGAGTTGCCCTTGTAGTTTTTGACTGGGCCGGAACTACAGTGGATTACGGATGTATGGCACCTGTTATCATATTTGAGGAAACCTTTCTTTTAAAGGGAATTAATTTTACAAGAGAGGAAATAAATGAGCCGATGGGAATGGAGAAAAAGGAGCATATTAGATTCCTTCTTTCGACTGAAAAGGGCAATAGCCAATGGAACAGGCTCTATAAGAGAGCATGGACGGAAGAAGATGTGAATGAGCTTTACGAAATATTTGAGTCAAAGCTTTTTGAGATAGTTGCAAGATACAGCAAACCCATTGACGGAGTGACCGAGACCGTAAAACAGCTTAGGATGAAAGGAATAAAGGTTGGTTCGACAACGGGATACACCTCAGAAATGATGAAAAACGTTATTCCCGGAGCGAGAATGGCCGGGTATGAGCCTGACTGTGTTATAACGCCGGATGTAACGGGAAGCGGAAGGCCAAAGCCGTTTATGGTTTATGAGTGCATGAAAAAGCTTGATGTTTATCCTCCAAAACGGGTAATAAAGGTTGGAGATACCAAGACTGATATACTTGAAGGAAAAAATGCCGGAGTATGGAGCATCGGTATCATACTTGGTTCCAATGCCATGGGATTATCCGAGGAGGAAATGATGGATATGAGCGAGTCGGATATGAAGCTGAGAGCAGAAAGGGTCAGAAAGGAATATTTTGATGCCGGGGCTGATTTCGTTCTTGAATCAATAAGAGAACTGCCGGCGCTTATTGAAAAGCTGAACATGGAAATCGGAGGCGGAAAATGAACCAATACTATAATCCTGTAAGAACATATGAAGGATTTGGAGCTGTTAGGGAAACGGGACGCGCACTCAAAGAAAGCGGATTTAAAGACGTACTGCTGCTTGTATGGAATGAAAGCGTATTTGCTCTGGAGGATATAAGCAGTCTTTTAAATAAAAATGGATGTATAAACTTTTCCAAGCTTGTTTTTGAAAAGTCAAATCCTGATATTGAAGACCTCTTTAAACTGTATGAGGATACAAAAAATAATAAATTAGACGCAGTTATTGCCATTGGCGGCGGAAGCGTACTGGATATGGGAAAGTCACTCTGTTGTTTATATGGAAGCAACATTTCCTCTGTTGATGAGCTTAGAGAAATAATTAAGGAAAAAAGCTTTAAAAAACCAGCTTTAAAATGGATTGGAGTGCCTACAACCGCCGGTACGGGAAGTGAGGTTACATGTTGGGCAACTGTGTGGGATAAGGCCAAGGGAAGCAAGCTGTCATTGGAGTGCCATGAAAACTATGCTGAATATGCCTTTGTTGACCCTCAGTTCGCTCAGTCAATGCCGGTTAACCTAGCGGTTTCATCAGCTCTTGATGCTGCTGCGCACGCACTTGAGAGCTTTTGGTCCAAGGCATCCAACGTTGTGTCCAGGGCATCTGCCCTATCAGCCATTGGGATTATAATGGATAACATTAGTGCTCTTATAGAAAACCCAAGAGATATAGATGCACATGACTGTATGGCTCAGGGAAGCATGTTGGCCGGTCTCGCCTTCAGCAATACAAAGACAACGGCCTGTCACTCAATCTCATATCCACTTACCTTAAATTATGGTATTCCTCATGGAGCAGCGGTAAGTTTGCTTATCGCACCCGTATCAAGGATAAATGAACCGACAATAAAAGACTTTAATTTGCTGCTTGAGGCATTTAGGGTCTCTAACATACATGAATTGGATAAAAGAATTAAAAATATTCTCAATCTTGCAGGTATACCGGCTAGATTAAAGGACTGGGGGGTCACGGAAGAGGGAATAGACAAACTTGCTGAAGCGGCTTTAACAAAGGGAAGAATAGATAACAATCCAATTGAAATTACAGAAGAAATGATAAAAGGTATATTAAAAAACATTTATTAAAGGAGAAGAAAAAATGAAGAAAAAATTATTTACTATATTACTTGCTGCAGCACTTACAATCGGAGCGGTCGGCTGCAGTAAGGGCTCTGACAATGCTAGTACAGATGCGTTACAGACACAGGAAAACGATACTGATGAAAAAAAGACATTTGTAATAGCCTATGCGCCCAATGAGTCCACAGAGCAGAGCGCTGATGCCAGAAACGGCCTTGCAAAGGATCTTGGAGAGGCGCTTGGAATGGAAGTAGAGGAAATACAGGCCAGCGACTATAACGCCATTATTGAGGCTCTCCGTACAGGAAAAGCTGATATGGCTTATATGGGACCCCTCGCAATAGCGCTTGGCGTTGAGCGAGCGGGAGTTGAGCCAATTGTAATGAAGGCTGAGGACGGAGACAAAAACAAAGCTGTTTACCATTCGGTATTCATTACAAACAGCAAAAACAGCGACATAAACAGCATTCAGGATATCAAAGGTAAAACAATGGCCTTTGTAGACCCTGATTCTACATCCGGAAACCTTGTACCCACCGCTGAAATAATAAAGGCTTTCCCTGACGATAACCTCAACAGTGATTTGCTGCACACAAACGGGGAATTTTTTGAGGCTGTAAGCTTTTCAGGAAAACATCAGGCAGGCTTACAGGCGGTAATTAAAGGCGATGTGGATGTGGCGCCAATTTCAGACCAGATTCTTGCCTCTGAAATTCAAAATGGCAACGCAAATGAGGGCGACGTTAAAATAATACACGAGTCAGGCGCAATTCCCGCTGAAGGAATGGTTGTTTCACAAAATGTTGATGATGAGCTTAAGGCGGAGCTTATAAGCTTTTTAACGGCATATGATAACGCCGACTACTTCAATCTTGTAATTAAAAAGGACAACGCCCGTTTTGTTGAGTGCAGTCTTGACGATTATGAGGCGATAGTTGAACTTAACAATATTATTAACGAGGAATAATCAATGGGCTTAGCAGGAGGAATGGATATGGAACCGGTTTTAAAATTTGAAAATGTTACAAAGCATTATGACAACGGAGTGCATGCTTTGCAGAATGTTTCCTTTGAAATAACTGAGGGAGAGTTTGTATCGGTAATCGGCCCCTCCGGCTCCGGTAAATCCACCCTCCTGCGGGCTGTAAACAGGCTAATTACTATTACAGAAGGCAAAATATTTGTGGACGGAGAGAATATAGCCTCAAAAAAGGGAAGCCAGCTCAGAGGAATACGGCATAAGGTTGGAATGATATTTCAAAACTATAACCTTGTTTACAGCCTTTCAGTAATTCAAAATGTTTTACACGGATGTCTAGGGAGCATGTCTAATATAGACGGAATACTGGGCAGATATTCCGAGGATGATAAGAAAAGGGCTATAGCAATTCTTGAGGAGCTTGGGCTGGACGGCTTTATTTATAACAGGGCCTCCGATTTGTCAGGAGGTCAGAAGCAAAGGGTAGGCATAGCCAGGGCCATAATTCAGCAGCCTAAAATACTGCTCTGCGACGAACCAATCGCCTCTCTTGACCCGTCAAGTGCGAAAACTATAATGGACACCCTTAAAAGTATGACAGGCAAAAGAAATATAGCGTGTATTGTTAACCTTCATCAGATAGACGCTGCAATTAAGTACTCCACAAGGATTATAGGCCTTTCTAAGGGAAAGATTGTTTTCGATGGCAAGCCCTCTGAATTGACAGACGGGATAATAGAGAAAATATACGGAACAAGCAGAGAGAACCTTATGATTGGAGGAAGAGATCATGCAGAAAAAAATTGCGCTTATCAGTAAAAATGAGAAAAATATGTATACACTTTTCTTTTTTGTCATACTTGCGCTTTTTATAATTTGCACAGCTTACACTAAGTTCAATATACTTAGCCTTATTTCAAATTCAGGGAATTTTTGGGACTTCCTTCTTCAGGACTTTTTCCCTCCGAATATACCTAAAGCCGAAAAGCTTCCAAACGTTTTTTTAAGTGTAATTACGACGGTTGCTATGGCGATATCGTCCACAACAGTCGCAGGTATATTTGCTTTTATAGTATCGCTTTTTGGAAGCGAGCATATTTCGCCTTTTCCTAAATTCGCTAAGGTTGTAAGGGGATTCGCCACATTTTTAAGAAATATTCCGGCCCTTGTATGGGCGTTTATATTGTTCTCATCATTAGGAATAGGCACCGGTGTCGGTTTTGTAGCACTTATGATAACAAGTTTCGCCTTTATGGTGAGGGCTTTTGTCGAGACTATGGAGGAGGTGTCTCAGGACTGTATTGAAACCCTTCAGGCAGTTGGCGCGACTTTTCCTCAAAGGGTAGTCAACGGAATAATCCCGTCGTGCATCAACGGCTTTATCTCATGGTTCCTATACTGTATTGAGGTAAATATAAGGGCCTCGACTATAGTAGGAATGGTAGGCGGCGGCGGAATCGGCCTTGTGCTGTTCTCATATATTAAAGGCTTCAAGTACAGCACAGCTTCCAGTATCATACTGCTGATTGCGGCTATGGTAATACTTGTCGATATGCTTACGGGCAGATTAAGAAAGGCGGTTGAAAAATAATGCAGTCGGCCGAGGCTATAAATTATTCAAGCAGTATACATATTAACTATGATAAAACGGGTAAGAAAATAGAAATTAAATGCAAAAACAGAAACAAAGCGGTGCCAAGATTTTTGGCTGGAGTTGGAATTATGGCGGTACTGAGTATTATATATCTTGATGTGGACTGGCTTAAGCTTTTCTCCAGAATGCCGGATATGGGAATTATATTTTATAAGCTTATACACTTTGACTTTTCAAAAATGGACCTCGTTATGAGCTCCATGACGGAAACAATATCAATTGCTGTATTGTCAACATTATACAGCCTAATTTTAGGAATTATATTCGCTGCATTTGGAGCGGAGAACATATTTAAGATGCCAAAGCTATCGGCGTTTGTAAAGGCCTTTTTCACTTTTTTAAGAGCGGTTCCGACTCCTGTATGGGTGCTTTTAATGCTTGTATGCCTTGGTATGGGGCCGGAGGCCGGAATTGCTGGACTTTGCGTCCACACTACAGCTTTTTTTACTAAATCATTTTCCGAAAGCTTTGAGAACATTCCAAATGAAACGCTTGAGGCCATAGAGGCAACAGGCGCGGGTAAGCTGGCGGTATTTTCTAACGCAGTGCTTCCAGCCTCAATGTCTCAGATAATCTCGTGGACCGGAATGAGGTTTGAAATAAACTTTTCGGAGTGCGCCATACTCGGAATGGTCGGCGCGGGAGGAATAGGCTTTGTCATATCCACAAGCATACAGGGTTATGACTACGGAGTGGCCGGTGTAGCCATACTTCTTGTTTTCCTGTTTGCGTATGTGATTGAAAGGATATTTGTAAGGATAAAACGACGAATACGATAAAAACTCAGATTGGGTGAGATTATGAGAAAAATCAGATATGCGGCAAAAAGATGTGTTTCACTAAGTTTAGCGGTTTTATGTATGGCCGTACCAGTGCGGGCAGCGCAGTATGATACAAATGATGAAGATTACGGATATGAGCAGGAGTCTAATGACAACAGCCTAGATGAAAATCTGCAGGAGTCTGATGATGATAGCATAGAAGAGGATTCAGAAGCAAAAAAAAGCCGAAAAGCCGCAAGAAGTATCGGGGAGCAGGACGGAATCAAGTTTGATAAGGCCGACGAAACTTATATGATGCTTAATGGCGTAATTGAGAAAATACCGGATACAATGGAATTCTGGCTTAAGACCGATAAGCTCAATGCAAGACAGGTTATTTTTGGGAACTACAAAGAAAAAACCAAGCATTTCTCAGTTGAGTTGAGTGCTGATAATAAGATTAGATATTATGAGAACGATGGCGCTGTAAATGTATTTTTTGACGGCGATATATGTACCAACGAATGGACTCAAATTGCCATTGTAAGAGATTGTGAAGAAAATAAAATATATCTCTATGTAGATGGAGAGCTGACCGATACTAAGGATGCGGGCGGCTTGGGAGACAATGTTACGCTGGATACGCCAAGCTATATTGGAACCGACTCCAGAATGGGAATGCATTTTAACGGCTCTATTTCCCAAATCAGGCTGTGGGAGGACATGAAAACCGAAGATGAGATTCAGGAGGGTATAGAGAAGGAAATACAAGGCGATGAGGCTGGCCTTATGCACTGCTGGATCTTAAATGACAGCGCCCTTGGAAAATTTCCGGCGGTAATAAACGATAAGGCTGAGGACGGAATTTCGATTTCACCCTTAGGATTTGAGCTAAACTATGAGAGCGAGTTCGAGGGAAGCGGCGTGGACTTTTCCGATGGAACTACCGAAATAGCGGCTGAAACCGTTTTAGAAGATACACCTCACACGTTTGAGGCTTGGGTAAAGCTTCCAAGCGGCTTAACCGACAGAGCTGGAGTTATAGCTGGAAATTATTTTGATGCGTCCTATGACGATATACCGTTAATGAGCTTTGAAATTTTTTCAAACGGGCATCCTCGATTGTACTGGAAAGGCAAAAATGTGAATGTAAATTACATAGCTGACAACATAAACATATGCATTGATGACTGGGTGCATGTGGCCATAACCTATGATGATGAGAACGATAAAGCATCATGTTATATTAACGGCGAGAAAATTGATGAAAAGGAAGCTCTGTCAGACATTGTGAATATAAATATGCCCGTTAAGCTTGGCGGGGATTACAGGGGCGACAATACTAGGTTTTTCAGAGGCGAGATAGCAGATGTACGTATTTGGTCGACTGTTCGTACCGACGAGGAAATAAAGGAAAGCTATAACAATACTCTTGACGGCGATGAAGAGGGACTTTTAGCCAACTGGACTTTGGACAACGAGAATGACGGAACCTACGCTGATAATTCTGAAAACGGAAACAACGCCCATATGTACAAAGAGTGGCTAGAACCGGATATAGCTGATGGAGATTACACGATAGCAGTTATTCCAGACACACAGTACCTTGCTGAATCCTATAATGATAAATTTAATAAGCTTACTACTTGGCTTAAAGACAACAGGGACGAGTATAATATTCAGCTTGCCGTACAGCTTGGAGACCTTGTGAACATAAATAACGATACTCAATGGCAGGCGGCTCAGAAGGCAATGACTATACTTGACGGAGAGCTACCATATGTGTTTGCTCCGGGCAACCATGATGAGAGCGGCAGGGACACAACCCTTTACAATAAATACTTCCCGTACAGTAAATATTCCGAGAAAGACGGTTTTGCGGGTGCTCAGGATGAGGGAAGCATGGACAACACATATCATAAGTTTGAGATTAACGGAGTAAAATTTATGAATGTGTGTCTGGAATTCGGCCCCAATGATGATACAATAGCTTGGGCTAATAAAATTATATCGGAAAACCCTGACTATAATGTAATTATATCTACGCATGCCTATATGTACCATAATGGAGCACAAATAAATGAAGATTGCAAGGACTGGCCCAGTAAGTATTCCGGAAGAGAAGACGCTAATGATGGTGACGATATGTGGGAGAAGCTTGTGAGTCAGCATAAAAATATATGCCTCGTATTGTCCGGGCATATAGGATATCCTGATTTGGTAACAAGATATGATACGGGAGCCAACGGAAAAAGCATACCTCAGGTGCTATGTGATTCCCAGTATATGGATGGTCCTTATAACGCTCCCGGTATGGTAATGCTTATGACGTTTCATGAAGGTTCAAATTCTGTAGACGTTAACTGGTATTCAACAGACAGGGACAAGCTGTTCAGGGACAAAAACCAGTATGTAATGCAGGTTGAGCTTTTGGAAAATAGCTTGGCAGTTCAGGACATAAGCTTTGAGGAAAACGAAATGGAAGCGGCCTATGGCGGCGCATTCACAAACAAAGCGGTAAACAATTCTGCTGGAGGCGGAAATATTACATATAAATCCTTAAATAAGGACGTAGCTGTTGTCGATGAAAACACCGGAGAGGTTAAAATTGTAGGAATAGGCAAGGCTGTTATAAAGGCCACAGCTGCTGCAGTAAGCGGAACATACCGTCAGACCAGCGTGGAATATGAAATAACAGCGGTTAAGGGAACACCAAAAATCACGTTTGCTAACCTTTTGCAGCGGGAAGGAAATGTTTCTCCGGTAATTGCCGAAAGCAATTTTGAGGAAACAAGAGGTTTAATAGAGATTACGTATGAGTTGAAAAACGGAGATATCTCTGAAAATGTTCACCAAAAAGAGGGAGAGTACAGGGTAACGGCTAAATTTCTTGGAAGCGACAAGCTAAATGCTGTGAAAACATCAGAAACACTTGTAATATTGGATTCTGAAAATTCAGACGGCTCAAATAGCCACAGCGGCGGCTCCTATTCGCTTTCAGAGGACAGCGGCGGTTTAAAGAAAAATTATGAAGAACCCATAGACGAACCCGTAATAGGACAGAACTATGACAATAATAAAAATGACAGCGACCATGAGCCTAGCATTAACAATATATTTACCGATGTAAGCCCTGCGTCTTGGTACAGTGAGGCTGTTTCATATGTCAGTGAAATGGGCTATATGGCAGGGGGAGAGAAAAATAAATTTGATCCTGAAGGAACGCTTACCAGGGCAATGGCTGCTCAGATACTGTTTAAAATAAACGGCGGTGTCAATAACGGCGGTACTGAAAACTGGTACGATGAGGCCGTAAATTGGTCGTTGGAAAATAGTATAGCAGCCGGATACAGCAATGGCGACTTTGGTGCTGACGACAGTGTAACCAGAGAACAGTTTGCGGTAATGCTTTACAACTATGCCAGGTATAAAGGAATAGATACAAGCAAAACAATTGACGTAAACACATACATTGACAGCGCTGAAATATCGGGCTGGTCAGTTAAGGCTCTTGAATGGGCAGTAGGACAAGGAATAATCAACGGAAGCGACGGAAAAATAATGCCGTTAAAAACCTCAACAAGGGCGGAAACCGCCCAGATGATTATGGGCTTTATGAAACAGATTTAACGAAATAGGTTTAATTACTCCATTTTTATGCCTGTCTGATATTATTTATCAGACAGGCATACTTAATTTTTAGTAAAATGTAAAATTAAAAAACCGGATAATTATATCCGGTTTTAAAAATTATTGGTTTTCCGTTGGGGATTACGGAGGAGTTATTCATATATACCATAATTTTATTGAAAAAGGAATGTGAATTTAAATATCATTGTTGCTGCTATACAGATAAGAAGGCTTACATATATATAAGCGGCAAGGCGGTCTGTCAATTCATATTGCCTTATGTTTTTAGTTTTCATATGTATCCTTCCTTTCTGAGTTCAACTTATTTTTCAATTAAGTCTTTTACATCAAACATAGCTTCGTTGGAGAAGTCTTTTTGTTTATGATTGTTTCTTCTGTGGATTTCATCATTTCCGTTAAATAAATAGTTTACGTCAAATGTTGTTGATTTAGTAAAACGTTTCATAATATAACCACCTTTCAAATGATTTATATAAAATTTTTATTATAGTTCATTGGTTCTACCAATTTCTTTTGTTGAGTTAATGGTACTACCAATATTGCGTTTTGTCAATAGCTTTTTTGAAAAAAATTTAAATATTTTTAAATATATCCTGATTGGTTTTATAAAGTACTCACAGCCTGAAAAAAAGGTTGTTTTTAAAAAATATTTACTTGTGTATACACTTGGATTTAAACCTAAAAAGGAGTATAATATAACAGATTTTTTGTTGTTGTAGTTATGGATTATTTGAAAGAGAGTATGGTTATGGGAACTGCATTAAAGAGCAATATTGGAGAAAAAAATCTTTTATTTTCAAACACTGACCTTAGAAAACTTATATTTCCGCTGATAATAGAACAGCTGCTGTCTATTATGGTAGGTATGGCGGATTCTATTATGGTCGCATCGGTCGGAGAGGCGGCGGTTTCTTCCGTATCTCTTGTTGATTCAATAAATATACTGCTGTTTTATATTTTTTCTTCAGTAGCAACAGGAGGCGCAATTGTGGCCGGTCAGTATCTGGGAAGCAAAAGACCTGACGATGCCTGTAAGACCTGTGACCAGCTTTTAAATTTAACTATAGTTCTGTCCCTTGCTGTTATGGCTATTATGTATCTTGGAAGGGGTTTTATACTAAACGGACTCTTTGGAAGGATAGAGCCGGATGTTAAAGCATATGCTAACACATATCTTCTTATAGTATTCGCGGCCATTCCTTTTTTGGCAATTTATAACTGCGGCGCGGCAATGTTCAGGGCTATGGGCAATACTAAGATATCCATGAATACGTCAATTCTTATGAATGCTATAAATGTAATAGGAAACGCTATACTTATCTATGGACTGCACCGTGGGGTGGAGGGTGTAGCTATACCAACTCTTGTTTCCAGAATGATAGCTGCATTTGTAATTATCAGACTGTTGAAAAATCAAACCTTGAATATACATTTGAGTCGTAAATACAGTCCTAAATTAGATAAGGATATGATTAAGAGAATACTTAGAATAGGTATACCCAATGGAGTTGAAAACAGTCTTTTTCAGCTTGGCAAAATAATGCTCATGAGTTTTATTTCAGGACTGGGGACAGCGGCAGTTGCGGCCAACGCGGTTGGAAATGTAATATCTACGTTTCAGGTAATGCCGGGATTATCTATGGGCTTTGCCGTTGTAACGGTAATAAGCCGCTGTGTGGGCGCGGGAAGCTATGACCAGGCAAGATATTATACAAAGAAGCTTCTTGGCCTTACATATATAATGCATATAGTGCTAAATATAGCTATTTTCCTTATTCTGCCGTTTATCATAAAGGCATACGGGCTTTCTGCCGAGACAGGCATCCTGGCGGAAGAGATACTCACTATGCATGGATTTTTTGCGCTGCTCATTTGGCCTATTGCCTTTACGCTGCCCAATACCTTAAGGGCGTCCAATGACGCGAAGTTTACTATGATTGTCAGTGTTGCCTCAATGTGGATTTTCCGTATTGGCTTTGGTATACTTATGGGAAGCGTTTTCAATATGGGCGTAATAGGAGTATGGATAGCGATGTTTATAGACTGGTTTGTAAGGTCGATATTCTTTGTAATAAGATATAGAAAAGGCAAATGGACGCAGGTAAAAATAATTTAACGGAGATAATTTTATGGATAGAGCAAGCGGCATAATAATGCCTATATTTTCACTTCCGGGGAACTACGGAATAGGCACACTTGGACGGGAAGCGCGTGAATTTGTTGATTTTTTATGTAGAGCAAAACAGAAATATTGGCAGGTGCTTCCTCTTGGCCCTACAAGCTGCGGAAATTCGCCTTATTCCAGCAGCTCAACCTTCGCAGGAAATCCTTATTTTATAGATTTGAATATGCTTCTGGAAGACGGACTCATTAATGCGAATGATTTAAAGGAGTTTGACTGGGGCAGCGGAAACGTGGAATATTCAAAAATTCAGGAGTACAGGCCAATAATACTGAAAAAAGCCTTTAAAAATGGATATAAATCAATCAGGGAAGAAGTGGAGGATTTCGCTGAGGATAACTCAGGATGGATATACGACTATGCTCTTTATACGGCTTTAAAGGAGCATTTTGGAATGGCCCCTTGGTACGTATGGGACGAAGATATTAAAATGAGGGAAAAAACCGCTGTAGACAGATATAAGGAGAAGCTTAAAGATGAAATAGATTTCCATATATATATTCAGTATTTGTTTTTCACCCAGTGGCAGAGCCTAAAAAAGTATGCCCATGAAAATAATGTGAAGTTTATAGGAGACCTGCCGATTTATGTGGCAATGGATTCGGCCGACGTATGGGCTTCTCCGGAAAACTTTTTATTAGATGACAACAAAATGCCGGTTGAAGTAGCCGGGGTTCCGCCGGACTATTTTTCGGAAAATGGTCAGCTTTGGGGAAATCCCCTCTACGATTGGGAAGCTATGAAAAACGACGGCTACGGCTGGTGGATAAGAAGAATTGACGGAGCCAGAAAATTGTTTGATGTAATAAGGATAGACCACTTCAGGGGATTAGAAAGCTACTGGGCTGTTCCCTCAAAAGATAAAACAGCGGTCAATGGCCAATGGAGAAAAGGGCCTGGCCTTGATTTTTTAACAAGGATAAAGGGCTGGTTTGGCGGAATAGAGATAATAGCCGAGGATCTTGGTATACTTACTGATGAAGTAAGACAGCTTTTAAAGGACTCCGGCTTTCCGGGAATGAAGGTGCTGGAGTTCGCATTTGATGAGAGCGGTGACAGCGATTATCTTCCTCATAAATACAACAAAAATTGTGTCTGCTATGGTGGAACCCACGACAACGCTACTCTTACAGAATGGAAGAACAACGGAAGCAAAAAGGAAATAGAGTTTGCAAGGGAATACTTTGGCATAAGAGCAAGAGATGACTTTAACCTTGGCGTTATACGTGGGGGTATGGCTTCTGTGGCGGATTTATTCGTTACGCAAATGCAGGATTATCTTAATCTCGGGCAGGAGGCCAGAACAAATATACCCGGTATTGCTGAAGGAAACTGGAAATGGAGAATGAAAGACGGTGCAGCGACAGATAAGCTTGCTGAAAAAATTGCGAGAATGACAAAACTTTATGGAAGAGCCTGAAAGGATGATATTATGAAACTTGCTGACAGACTTTATAAAACTACGGAGCAATTATGGAACAGCTACCTTGAGCATCCATTTGTCAGTGGAATTGCCGATGGAAGCCTTGATTTGGACAAGTTCAGATTTTATATGATACAGGATTACAGATATCTGCTTGAGTACTCCAAGGTTTTTGCGCTGGGTATAGTAAAAAGCCCAAGAGAAGATGTTATGCGCAGCTTTGCCTTAATGGTAAAGGAAACCTTGGATGGAGAAATGGAAATACATAAAAAGTATATGTCCAGACTTGGAATAACTGCGGAGGAGGTGGCTGAGGCAAAGACTGCTCTTCTTAATCAGTCATATACTTCCTATATGCTTGACGTGGCATTTAAGGGTGACGCATTAGATATACTTGTGGCGGTTTTGAGCTGCGCATGGAGCTACCAGTTTATAGGAGAACACCACGCTGATGTTCCTGGAGCTTTGGAAAACGAAACCTTTGGCGAATGGATTGAGGGATACTCCTGCCAGGACTATAGAGCCAATACTCAGGATATTATAGATATGGTAAATGAGCTTGGAGACAATATATCAGAGGAGAAGGCTGTATACCTTGAAGAGGTATTTATGAACTGCAGCAGATATGAATATGGCTTCTGGGATATGGCATACAATAAGGAGATGTAAAGATGCTGGAGTTTCGCGATGTTACGTTCCAGTATGAAGAAGACGAGTTTCCAATGGTAACCAATTTAAGCTTTTCAGTAAACGACGGCGAGTTTGTTTCCGTGATAGGAGCAAGCGGATGCGGTAAGAGCACGCTTTTCAGATTAATAAACGGATTGGAAAAGCCTCAGTCGGGTGAAATACTGGTAAACGGAGTTTCAATAGAAAAACAGAAGAATTACAGCTCATTTATGCCTCAGAAGGATTTGCTTCTGCCTTGGCGGACTATAGAAAAAAATGTCTGCCTTCCAATGGAAATAATGAAGGTTCCAAAGACAGAGCAGGAAGAAAAATGCAGAGAAGCTCTTAAACAGGTAGGACTTATTGACTATATTGATAAATATCCTAAGGATCTGTCAGGAGGCATGAAGCAAAGGGTTGCCTTTGCGCGCACGCTGCTGGCCGGGGCTGATATGCTTCTGCTTGACGAGCCGTTTTCAGCGCTTGATTATCTTACAAGGGTTGATATGCAGGAATGGCTTCTTACCCAATGGCAGAACTCAGGAAAGACAATAATTTTTATCACCCATGACGTTGAAGAGGCTGTTTTTCTCTCAAAAAGAATATTTGTAATTCAGGACAGACCTTTTTCGTCAATGGAGAGCGTAAATGTTCCAATGGATTATCCTAGGAAAAGAGCTGAACTTAAAAGGCCGGAAGTAGCGGACTTAAAGGAAACTCTCATATCAAAGCTCAGAAAGAGGGATGAAAATGAAAAATAAATTCAATCTGCCTTCCCTTATACTGACTCTTGTGCTCATTATGATATGGGAGTGTGCGGCACTTGGAATAAATGCCGCCTATATTCTTCCTACGCCTGTTCAGGTTCTGAGAAAGCTTTGGGAATTAAGGGTTCCGCTCTTTACTGTTCATCTTCCCGCCACAATGGGAGTAACGCTGCTGGGGCTTATTATATCAGTTGTGCTGGGTGTTGCGCTGGCTGTAATTATGGATTCGTTTCCTAAGGCTGAAAAGGCTCTCTATCCGATTATAATTGCGTCTCAGACAATACCGACGACAGCGATAGCGCCGCTGTTTATACTTTGGTTTGGCTATTCCATATGGAGTAAGGTGCTTGTTACGATATTAATGACATTTTTTCCTATAACAATAACTGTATTTGACGGCTTTAAGTCATCTAAGAGGGAAATGGAAGAAATGATAATAACCTATGGGGCTACAAAAAAAGATGTGTTTTTTACTCTAAAGCTTCCAACAGCTCTTCCCAATTTCTTTTCGGCAATAAAAATGTCGGTTCCGTTAAGCGTAATAGGCGCTGCTATAGCTGAATGGCTTGGAGCGCAAAGCGGACTTGGGTATTTCAGCAAAAGAATGATGACGCAGCTTGACGGGGCTGGGGTATTTGCGCCTATAGTTTTGCTTTCAGCAGTAGCGATGCTTGCCGTTGCCATTATCAATATATTTGAGAAAAGAATTATAACATGGCGAAAGGAACTGTAAATATATTGATTTATAGGGTTTACATGGAATTTTCTTCAAGTTTTTTGTATAAATTATATAAAATGTTTTTGTACAGTGGCTTTTTTATCTATTTGACACAGAATTTTACTGGTTTTATAATCAAAGTACAAAATTGTTAGCTGATAGTCTGATAGTCACAAGGGGGTACCGCAGTATGGATAAAATAGTAATAGCTTTCGGTAATGACAACAACCGAAACCGTATTGCTGAGCTTCTTGAAATTAGTGGATTTACCCCTAAAAAGCTATGTAAAACCGGCAAAGAGGCAATACGCGCGATACGCGCAATCGGCGGAGGCATTGTAATTTGTGGCTATAAGCTTGTGGATATGACTGCTGACGATTTAGACGATATAGCTCTGACTCTGGTTGTTGCCCAGCCGACGCTCTTGGAACTGTGCGAAAATGAAAGTCTGTGTAAGTTGCCGACGCCCCTTAAGAAGACGGACTTAATTTCTTCTGTGAATATGCTTATAAGCATGGAAGAGAATAAAATTGCGTCGTCAAAACCTAAAAGGTCAGATGAAGAAAAGGAACTTATTCAGCAGGCAAAGCAGATACTGATGGAAAAGTGCTCTATGACTGAGCCTGAGGCCCACAGATTTATACAGAAAAAAAGCATGGATACAGGGTTTAAGCTTATATCCACAGCAAGACTAATAATTAGTTCGTATAATTGATTACATATAATAAAATTAAAAGGCTCTGTCTGTTAGACGAGCCTTTTTAATATTTCAAATGTGTGTTTTTTCGCCGCTGTTCATCATTCCCTTTATATAACTAAGCGCGCCTGTTTTCTGCATGCTATAGAGAATGACCGCCGCTATTATGGATCCCCCTGCAGTGCTTATAAGGAAGGGCATAACATATGTAAACAGAGCGGCCTCCTTACCCATTATTAGGGTGGCCACAGGATAACAAAGCATTCCTCCGAGAATGCCGGTGCCAAACACCTCTCCGATACACGCGGCAGAAAGCTTATTTGTCTTTTTATAGACTAAGCCTGCCAGCAGTGCTCCAACCATGCTTCCGGGAAAGGCAAGAAGGCTGCCCGTTCCCATTATATTTCTGATTGCTGATGTGCAAAATGCAGCCAGAACACCATATGCGGGTCCCAATGTCACACCGGCAACAACATTTACTAAATGCTGTATCGGAAAGCATCTGGATGCCCCGATAGGAATGGAAAAGGCTGATAATGCAACGCCTACCGCTGTAAGCATGGCCGCCGCGACAAGTTTTTTCATGTTGAGCTTCATAATAGTCTCTCCTTTAGTTAAGTTTATTACTGCAAACAAAAAGTACGCAAAGCATACGAAAACAGACACCCGCGGTGGTGTCCCCCTTCGTACGTTTTCCGTACTCTCACAAATAGTATATTGTATACAGTATCATATGTCAAGATAAAATTTGTTCCCGACTAATAATGTACCTTTACATTGCAAAGCTGACCGCTGTATGCTAGAATAGTCTACTGACGGAATAAGACTTTTTGGATTAGGGGAAATTTCATGAATTTAGAAAAGGGATTTTATAAAAATATATTTGCTATAGCAATTCCTATAGCCTTGCAAAATTTAATTACTCTTGGCACAAGCTTAATGGATACCATAATGCTTGGCCGCGCCGATACTACAGGAATACTTCTTTCAGCCTCTTCCCTCGCTAACCAGCCGTTTTTTATACTGCAGGTGCTGACATTTGGGTTGGCGAGCGGCTCATCAGTTCTCTGCGCCCAGTACTGGGGTAAGGGAGAGATAAAACCGATTAGGGATATTTTTTCCTTTGTATTGAAGCTGGCTGTGGCTGTTGGCATAATATTTGGACTAACGGTGCTTTTTGTACCCGAAAAGGTAATGGGAGTCTATTCCAACAATGCTGAGGTTATAATGAGGGGCTCACAGTATTTAAGAATACTCGGGTACGCATATTTTACATTTGCAATAAGCAACACAATGCTCTCAGCGCTAAGAAGCATAGAGGTCCTGCGTGTATCTGTAATTTGCTCTGTTGTCTCATTCTGTACGAATGTATTTTTGAACTGGGTGCTTATATTCGGAAATCTTGGGGCTCCGGCCTTAGGAATACAGGGAGCAGCCATTGCAACTTTGACTGCCCGTCTTTTGGAGTTTGTGATAACTGCTTTATATATTTTATTTATTGATAAGAGGCTTAAGTTTAGAATAAAGGATATTTTTATACATAACAAAGTTTTAGCCGGAGATGTTGTGAAAAATGGAACACCGGTAGTAATAAATGAGCTTATGTGGTCTCTTGCCACATCGGCGCAGGCGGCAATACTCGGACATATTACATATTCAGCCGGGGACCCTGTCGCTGCAAACTCAATAGCTGGTGTTATACAGCAGCTGTCTACGGTCGTTATAATGGGGGTTGCAAATGCTGCTGCGGTCTTGGTCGGAATGGCTATTGGTGAGAATAATATGAAAAAGGCAGAGGACAGGGCGAAGGCACTTAGAAATCTTTCCTTTGGAATGGGAATTATATCCTGTCTTTTTATCCTGGGTGTAAAAAATATATTTATTAATTTCTACAATGTACCTATTGAAACAAAGGAACTGGCATCGCAGATTATTACGGTCTTCTCGTTTATAACAATATGCTGCTCAGTAAATCTTGTACTTATTATGGGTGCTTTGAGGGGAGCCGGGGATACTAAATTTTGTATGACACTTGAAATATGCTGTCTTTGGCTTCTTGCCATTCCACTGGCGCTGGTGGCTGCGTTTAAATTCCAATTTCCGGTGCCGCTTGTTTTCCTGCTAATGAAAATTGATGAGCCAACTAAAATGATATTGTCCTTATTTAGAATGAAGGGGAATAAATGGCTTAATTCACTTACAAGGGAGTTTGAATGAAAAAATGGCTTTAAACATATTGTTTAAAGCCATTTTTTTAATAAAATCCAGCCATTATAGGCGCAATTGCTACGGTAAGTACTCCTGCAATAACTATTGCCAGGGAACCCATAGCTCCGACCAGCTCGTCAAGCTGTATAGCTCTTGATGTTCCTATTGCGTGAGAAGCTGTTCCAACCGAAAGGCCTAATGCTATAGGATTTGTTATTTTAAATACTCTTGAGAACACTGTTACAAAAGCAGCACCTATTATACCTGATACAACAACCGCAACGCATGTAACTCCCGCTATTCCTCCAAGTTCCTCTGTTATCCCTAAGGCAATAGCAAGCGTAACGGACTTTGATGTTAGTCCGAAATATACCTCATTGGATATATGCAGCATCTTTGCAAGCACAAACATAGTAATGGCGCACGCAACAGAGCCTGAAAGTATCGCGCATATAATTGCTTTAAAATTCTTTTTAAGGACTTCCATCTGCCTGTAAAGGGGGACGGCAAGCGCTATTGTAGCCGGTGTCAGAAGGAATTGTATCATAGAGCCGCCGACATTATATGTATCATAGCTTATTCCCGTTACAGCAAGAAATACAATTACGATTATTATTGCAATAAGCAGGGGATTGCAGACTACCAGCTTTGTTTTCTGATTGATTACCATACCTATTTTAAAGGCCAGGAGAGTTAAGGCAATACCAAAAAAGGCTGTGCCAAACAGTCCGTTGTATAGATTTTCCAGCATTGTTTATTCCTCCTTTCCGCCCTTATTCCTGCCTTCTATAATTTTTTGCGCTACCTTTCCGGTTACAAAAAAACATACGACAGTTGATATAATAATTATAATAAAAATACCAATTATTTCATCTTTTATAGCGGGAAAGCTTGTTATAAGACTGGCGCCAACGGGAACAAACATGACCGTCATTATACTAAGGAGAAAGTCGGCCGCGTCCTGAACTTGATCAAGCTTTATGATTTTAAGACAGAGCAGTACGAATAAGAGAACCATGCCCCATACACTGGAAGGGACGGGAAGAGGTACTACAGTATTTAGGACTTCACCTACAAGTGACAGCCCGATGATTATACCGAACTGCATAAGATATTTCATAAATATGCCCCCAATTATGTTTACTTAAGGCAAATATTATATGCCGAATAATGTTGCCCTACCAATTATTATATATTATTAAATAAAAAAAACAACTCTTTTTAATTA
>URCD01000041.1 GCA_900546215.1 uncultured Eubacteriales bacterium
TTTTGCATAAAAGCACTAAAATAGTCTCTATTTTGAGAAGATTAGTAATGTATACCATATTGTTCGCTTCTAGTAAATGCGGCATTTATACAAAAACAGCCCTTAACAGGACTGTTTTAAACATCACACAATTCTGAATATTGTTTTTCTTCTATACTCTTCTCCCTTTTTAAGTACCGGGCAAGGAAAATTGTCATGGTTTACCGCATCCGGCCAATCCTGCGTCTCAAGTGCAAAACCACTCCTTGCGGTATATACTGCATCTTCTTTTCCATGCACAGCTCCATCAAGAAAATTGCCTGAATAAAAATGCATTCCAGGCTGGTCTGTAAATACTTCCAGCCTTATATCACCATACTCTGCAGCTGCTGCCCTTTTCATTTCTTGGCTGTGGGTCTTTTTCAATATAAAGTTATGGTCGTAGCCTGAGGCATTTTTGAGCTGAATGCATTTATCATCTATATCTCTTCCAATTTTCTTTTTCTCTCTGAAATCAAGAGGAGAATTCTCAACAGAAGCTATATTTCCATTGGAACAGCCGTTTTCATCTATTTCAGTAAATTCATCCGCAAAAATTTGAAGCAGATGTTCCTCAACAGTTCCGCCTCCAGCAAGGTTGAAATAACTGTGATTTGTCAAATTAACAATAGTGTCAGCGTCGCTGAGAGCAAAGTAATCAATAACAACGTCATTTTCCTCAGTAAGAGTATATCTCACCCGGACACTCAAATTTCCCGGGTATCCTTCCTCCCCGTCAGCAGAAAACAGCGTAAATTCAATACAGTCATCCTTAAGTATTCCCTTCCAGACCTTTTTGTCAAAACCCTCTATCCCTCCGTGAAGGTGGTTAGGTCCATTATTAAGCGCAAGACTGTATTCCTGCCCATTCAGCTCAAATCTGCCTTTTCCAATTCTATTAGCACATCTTCCTGCAATGGCTCCCATGTATTTGTCCTGTTTTTCGTAATCTTTAAGGGTGTCATATCCCAGAACAATATCTTTGCCGTCGGGCAATATAAAAGTACGTATCGCCGCGCCATAGGATATTGCAGAAATTTTTAACCCGCGGCTGTTTTCAAGAATATACTCAAAAACCTCTTCTCCTCCCCTAGTTTTTCCAAAGGGTTTTATCTCAAATTTCATTACCGCAGCACTCCCTGATAAATCTCATAAAAGCGTTTATGCCGTTATCATCCTGTTTATATACCCCCGCGTCCTTTAAAACTTCCAGGAACACAAGTCCCACTTCTTTTTTGACAATAGCATCTATATTAGTTATATTAACCTCATCATACTTTTTCAAAAATGTTTCAGCCCAATCGGCATGCTTAGCTGTAAGCTCATCCTCCCTCAGATCTTTTCCCATTATTATAGAAGTTTCAAGCGCTGTAAGCTCATTTTTCAGTCGTGACGGCAGTACAGCCAGTCCCATGACCTCTATAAGACCGATATTTTCTTTCTTTATATGATGGAGCTTTGGATTTGGATGATATAGTCCGAGAGGCCTATCCTCAGTTGTTATATTGTTTCTTAAAACCAAGTCTATTTCAAACATTCCGTTATTCATTCTTGCGATTGGGGTTATGGTATTATGTGGCTCTCCATTTGTGTTCGCAAATATATATGAGGCCTCATCCGTATATGACCTCCATTTTCCAAGTATAAGGTCCGCCAAATCTATGAGCCTGTTACTGTCCTTACAGGAAAGCCTTATAACAGACATCGGCCATTTGACAATGCCTGCCTTAACGTCCTCATAGCCCTTAAATTCAACATTTTTTAGGATAGGCGCTTTAGCCATCGCAAACGTATAGTTTCCTCCCTGAAAATGGTCATGTGAGAGTATAGACCCTCCGACTATAGGCAAATCCGCATTGCTGCCTATGAAATAATGCGGGAATATTTTTATAAAATCAAACATTTTACAAAATGCCGACCTGTCTATTTTCATAGGTATATGCTGCCCGTTAAACGCAATACAATGCTCATTGTAATAAACATATGGGCTATACTGAAAGTACCACTGGCTGTCTGCTATATTTATTGGTATTATTCTATGATTCTGTCTTGCAGGATGATTAATTCTTCCTGCGTAGCCTTCGTTTTCCGCGCATAGCTGGCATTTTGGATATCCGCTCTGAGGCGCGTTTTTAGCGGCCGCAATAGCCTTTGGATCTTTTTCAGGCTTTGAAAGATTTATTGTTATATCAAGCGTTCCATATTCCGTGTCTGTCTGCCATTTCATATCCTTTTTAATACGGTACCGCCTTATATAGTCGGTGTTCTGAGAAAAATCGTAATACCAGTCTGTGGCCTCAGCGGGGCTGTGCATATATTTAATCCAAAATTTATTTATAACATCCCTTGGAAACGGAACCATAGTTCCCATAATCTTTGTATCCAAAAGATCCCTTTCGGTCTGACTGTCATCAATAACGCCTCTGGCAGCCGCATCATCGAGAACAATATTTAAAAGCTCTTCAAGTCCATGTTTTTCAACATCTTTGCATGCTTCATAGCTGTCAAGTTTCAGAGCTGCAATTATGCTGTTTATGACATAGACCGTATCCTCCTCGGAAAACAGCTCCTTTTCAAGTCCATATTCCGCAAGTCCCTTTATTGCTTCATTTACATTCATAAAAAGTATCTCCCTTAATCCTCGTATCCATTGGGGTGATTTTTATGCCATTTCCAAGCCGAGGCAATGATTTCCTCAAGTGAGTCGTGACACGGCTTCCAGCCAAGAACCTCCTTTGCCTTTGCGCTGGATGCAATCAGCTGAGCCGGGTCTCCTGCTCTTCTTGGTGTTTCCTCTGCCGGTATAGGATGTCCCGTTACCTTTCTCGCTGTTTCAATAACCTCTTTTACAGAAAAGCCTACCCCGTTTCCGAGATTGAAAATATTGCTTTCTCCGCCTTCTATAAGATATTTAACCGCAAGTATATGAGCGTCCGATAAATCTGTCACGTGTATATAATCTCTGATACATGTGCCGTCAGGAGTAGCATAATCGGTGCCAAAAATACTTATATGCTCCCTTTTTCCGTTTGGCACCTGCAGTATAAGCGGTATAAGGTGGCTTTCAGGGTTATGGGCTTCTCCGATATTTCCGTTTTCATCGGCGCCGCAAGCGTTAAAATATCTCAAAGAAACATATTTTAAGCCGTGGGCTTCGGCAGTCCATTTAAACATCTTTTCCATAGCCAGTTTTGTTTCCCCATATGGATTAGTAGGCTCTGTCCTGTCGCTCTCCATTATTGGAACGCGTTCCGGTTCTCCATAAGTAGCTGCCGTAGAAGAAAATACGATTTTATCTACGCCGCTTTCAACCATGCTTTCCAGAAGCGTTCTAGTGCCGCAGAGGTTATTTTTATAATATTTCAGAGGTTTTGTTACGCTCTCACCCACAAGGGAGTACGCCGCAAAATGAATTACAGCATCTATTTTTTCCTTAGAAAAGAGAGCGTCCAGAAAATCTTTATCGCTTATATCGCCCTTATAAAACCTTGCTCTTTTATCAACAGCCCTTTCAAATCCTGTAACAAGGCTGTCCGCTACTACAACATCTGTTCCTTCATCACAAAGTGCCTTCACGGTATGCGAGCCTATATATCCCGCACCGCCAAGTACTAAAACTGTCATATCTGTCACTCTCCTTCTGTCAACTCAGCCCCGCCTACGTTTCGTATCGAAAGTATGTGGCAGCTTCCCACTCCTACAGTTTGTTCTATTCCTTTTCTAAATTCCTCAAGCATATCATTTGGAACAAATGCCTGCACAGTTCCTGCAAAGCCTCCTCCATGTACGCGATACGCGCCTCTGCCGTTCAGTAGAATGTCGCACATTGCCAGCGTATAGGCTACCTCCTGATGGACACTGCTTCCGGGCACTGTAACATTTTGCAGATACATAAAGCTGGAATATCCTGATTCTCTGATAACATTCAAAAAACCGTCGAAATCGCCATTTTCCAGAAGCTCTGCTTCTTTTACGGCTCTTTCATTGTCTCTCAAAAAATGAATTGTCCTTAAAACACCTCTGTCACCGGCACGTTTTCTGACATCAGGCATATTTTTAAATATTTCATCAATTGTTGTTTCTCTCAAAAACTCTTTTCCAACAGCATTTGCCGCCAGTTTCATCTCTCTCGGTATAGAAGCATATTCATCCGTTAAATCCGCATGGTCAGCCCCTGAGTCTATGATACACAGTGCATAACCGGTTTTAGAAAAGTCAAAATCCAGTTTTTTTACAATAGGATTTGATGTATCAGCAAAGTCAATAGCCACGACTCCTCCTACCGATGACGCTGTCTGGTCCATCAGACCGCTTGGCTTACCAAAAAATACATTTTCCGCATACTGACCTATCTGAGCTATTTTTACCGGATGAATTTTTCCGCCGCAAAAAAGCCCATTCATAATAGTTCCCGCAATAATTTCAAATGCCGCAGAAGAAGACAAACCGCTGCCCTTAAGCACATTTGAAATCATAAACGCATCAAAACCTTTAATGTTATAGCCCATTTCCGTAAGCTTTGCGGCAACACCACGTATAAGCGCCGCAGAGGTATTTCTTTCGGTTTCTATTGGAGAAAGCATATTAAGATCTATAGTTTCCATTTCGTATCCCTCTGAAAGAATACGTATCCTATTGGTACCGTTTTCTCTTGCGGCCGCAAGTATATCAATATCAACCGCGGCGGCTAAAACACAGCCATGCTGATGGTCAGTATGATTTCCTCCAATTTCAGTCCTTCCCGGCGCTGTAAAAACTCTTGGTTCGCCAGCTCCGAACGTATTTTTAAATCCATTAATAACATTATTTACTCTTTTTCTATAGAAATCAGAATTTTGGGCAAAGCCGGGATAAATCTTTTCAAGACTGCTGTCTGTTACTTTATACATATTATCCTCCTGTTATCTGGTCAGTATGCCTATTATTATGCACATAATCAAAATTACTACCAATACTATAACAACTCTGTCCATTGTTTTAAGGGACACATTAATGTGTGAATAGAAGCCTTCCTTCATTCCGGTAACCTTTTTGTCTATTTCGCTGAGCTTTCTCTCCTTTTTTTCCAGCTCCTGCTCCCTTTTCTCCAGTTCAGCTTCTCTTTTATCCAGTTCCTCTTCTGTAAGCCTGTTATCTTCCATTTTTTTGCTCCTTAAAAAAATCCCGACGGAATATCGAATATTCCGACGGGAAATGATGTCATCAAGAATATTCTTACCTGAATATTCTAATACAATTATTACTTCTTAGCAATATACTTACGTACGTCGATGGCAACCGCCAGTATTATTATAACACCCTTGATTATAAACTGGAGATAAGGGTTTATCTGCAGATAATAAAGACTGTAGTTAATAACCTGAAGTGTTATAACACCAATGAGTATGCCTCCGATTGTACCGACACCGCCGCTGAATGATACGCCGCCGATAACGCAGCCGCTCATCGCGTCAAGTTCGTAGTTAAGGCCTGTCTGTGTTGTAACTGACTGAACACGTCCTGCCTCAAGGAAAGCAGCAATACCGTAGAGAATACCGGCTACAACATAGATAAGCATTATGCTTTTAGTTACGTTAACACCGGATACCGCAGCGGCCTCTTTATTACCGCCAATAGCAAACATATTTTTTCCAAGAGTCGTTTTATTCCAGACAAACCACATTATAATCGCAGCAATTGCAAAGAATATTACAAGGTGGGGCACAGGTCCTACCTTGCCGTTTACAAGGTCTATATATCTCTGGTCAAGGCTGGCAAGAGGCTGTGCTCCGCCCTTCTGGCTGTCGATATAGAGGCAGAGAACTCCGTAAGCAATAAGCTGTGTGCCCAGTGAAATGATAAAGGCATGCATATGGAGCTTTGCCACACCAAAACCGTTTAAGAGGCTGAATGCCACACATACGGCAATGGAGATTAAAAGCGGAATAAGCATATTAATCGGCTCCGTAATCTGCGGATACATACGAGATGCGTATGTAACGCTCTGCAGAAGTGAGGCAGATATGGCCGCGCCGCAGCCAAGCACACGTCCTGCTGAAAGGTCGGTGCCGGCAAGAACTATAAGTCCGGCAACGCCAAGCGCCATTATTCCACGAGTGGAAGCCTGTGCTAATATTTTCCAAAAGTTGTTCATTGAAACGAAGGAGCGGTCCGCAATGATAACGCCTATAATCATGATACCAAGAATAATATAAAGGGCGTAATCAAGCAATATCTCCTTCCATGTTCTTTTATCTTTTACAGATGTCGCCATAGTTTCCCCTCCTTAAATATACATGGCCGCAAGGCGCATGATATCTTCCTGTGTTGCACTTTCTCCGTCTAATATGCCAGCCAAATGCCCGTTTGACATTACCGCAATACGGTTGCAAATTCCCAATAGCTCTGACATTTCGCTGGATACCATTATTACACCCTTGCCTTCATTGGCAAGATTTATAATAAGCTGGTAAATTTCATATTTTGCGCCTACGTCTATGCCCCTTGTAGGCTCATCTAAAAGGAGAATTTCCGGTGACGTTAAAAGCCATCGTCCGAATATTACCTTCTGCTGGTTTCCTCCGGAAAGAGATCTGATTTGAGTTCTTTGAGAAGGCGTTTTAACACGCATACTCTCAATTACCCATCCTGTATCCTTTGTCATTTGTTTGTTTGAAAGCAAAGGACCTCTTCTGTATGACTTAATATTAGCGATAACGGAGTTAAATGAAATATTCATTACAGGGAATATTCCAGTGGCCCTTCTTTCCTCTGTAAGAAGCGCAAAGCCATTTTTTATGGCTATACGGCTGTCCCTGTTGTTAACGGGCTTTCCATTTAGAATTACCTCTCCGCTCTCTCTATGAGCTACACCGAATATGGTTTCCAAAAGCTCTGTTCTTCTGCTTCCTACCAATCCCGCTATTCCCAAAATTTCGCCTTTTTTAAGATCGAAGCTTACATCTATACACGAGGGCATATATTTTCCCGTAAGGTGTTTAACCTCAAGCATTACATCGCCTGGCACATTGGTTTTAGGAGGAAAGCGGTTTGTAAGGTCACGTCCTACCATAAGCTTAATAATTTTATCTGTCGTTAAATTATCGGCTGTCTCAGTAGCTATCCATTTTCCATCACGCATTATAGTAACTTCGTCTGAAATACGAAGAATTTCTTCCATTTTATGACTTATATAAACCACTGCCACATTCCTGTCCCGCAGTTTATTTATAATTTTAAATAAGTGCTCTACTTCTTCTTCCGTAAGAGACGAAGTAGGCTCGTCCAAAACAAGTATTTTGGCATTATAGGAAACCGCTTTAGCGATTTCAACCATCTGTCTCTGGCTTACCGAAAGCTTACCGATTATAATTTTAGGGTCAACCGGAATTTCAAGCTCGCCAAAAACTTCCTTAGTCTGTTCATACATCTTTTGATGGCTGACAAAACCAAGTTTTTTCGGAAAACGTCCAAGCCAGATATTTTCCATAACACTTCTTTTTAATACCTGATTAAGTTCCTGATGAACCATTGCAACCCCATTATCAAGGGCATTTTTCGGTCCCGCAAAATGTGTTTCAACCCCATCTATAAGTATACTTCCCGAATCCTCTTTATAAACTCCGAAAAGACACTTCATAAGCGTTGATTTACCTGCCCCGTTTTCGCCCATAAGCGCGTGTACCGTACCCGGTCTTAATTTAAGCTGGGCATGATCCAGCGCCTTAACGCCGGGGAATTGTTTCTCGATGTCTATCATTTCAAGTACATATTCATTACCTGCCACCGAAATCACCACGCTTCCTAAACTTTAAAGTAAAAATAGCTGTCATAATATCCCGCATTAATCGTTAATTAAAGGAAGGCACAGCAGTTAACAACCGCTGCGCCGTAAATTACAATAAACTCGTTAAATTTTATGCTGTATAAGGAGCATAAGGTATACGAACTGCAACACCTGTGTCATCGAGTACATAGTCTGTACCGGCAAGGAAGTCCTCGCCTGCCGCTGCGTTAAGAGCTACTGCTGCAATAGCATTGCCCATTGCGTCGCCATCCTGAAGAACAGTTGCACTCATTGTTCCCTTTGCAATTGCATCTTTAGCTGCGTCTGTTGCATCAACACCTATAACAGGAATGAATTTGTCTCCGCCTTCAACATTATAGCCAATGTTTGAAAGAGCTGCGATACATCCGATAGCCATACCGTCGTTGTTAGCGACAACAAGCTCTATTTTTCCTTCGTTAGCAGCAAGGAGTGCTTCCATAGCTCTCTGTGCCTGCTCTGTATCCCAGTTACATACCTGAATTTCACCAATACGTTCCATTGTGCAGCCGTTTGCCTCAGCCTGCTCTACAGAATACTGTGTACGTGCAATAGCTTCAGGATTATCAGGCTCGCCCTGGAACATTACATACTGGATAGCTCCATCGCCATTGATATCATATTCAGGATGAGCATCAAAGAGGTCTTTGATTATATCGCCCTGCATTTTACCTGCGTCAGCTGCGTTTGTTCCAATAAAGATTGATTTGTCATAAGATTTAACTACTTCTGTGTCAGGCTCCCTGTTAAAGAAGATAGTAGGAATACCAGCTTCTTTGGCCTTATCAACAACACCCTGTGCTGCCTTTGCGTCTACCATGTTGACACAGAGAACGTCAACACCCTTTTCAATCATAACGTCAAGCTGGTCATTCTGTGTTGCCTGATCGCCTTTTCCGTCCTGCATAATGATTTCAGCTTTTCCATCAAGAGCTGCCTCAATAGCATTACGTACAGTTGAAATATAGGTGTCATCGTATTTGTAAATAAGTACTCCGACTGTGGGAAGCGCTCCCTCGGCGTCACTACCGCCTGACGCATTATTGCTGCTGTTTGAGCTTGAGTTTCCGCATGCAGCAAGGCCAAGAGCCATAACAGCGGTAAGCGCCAGTGCTAAAATTCTTTTTTTCTTCATAATGATTTTCCTCCCTTAAATAGAAATTCATCTCGACAGGCAACATACAAGTATATGCCTGTCTGTAAACTACATGATAAGTATAGCACCACATGCAGTATAAAGACAAGCTGTTTTTTATTATTTCTCAAAAACAGTTATTTTAACAAAGATTTTTTTGTGCAAATCAAACACATTTATTATCCATTTTTATGCAATTAGACAATTTAATAAGCATTTTTTTGTATATACCCCGAAATAACGACAATTCAATATCAAATTTAACCATAACTTGATTTATTCCGACTTTTTAAATAACACAATTTTAGTAAATATATTCATAAAAATAACCAATTTTAATTTTGTCAAGCCTGATGATTTTAAAAAAAGAAAGACCGCTGATTAAAATCAGCGGTCTTTCTTATGTAGGCCTACACTATCTTCTTATAATTAAGCAAGTTTGGGAGCTCCTACTGGACAGCTTCCAGCGCAAGCACCACATTCGATGCAGTCTGCTTCATTGATTTTGAAGACACCACCGTCATCTACAATACAAGATGTAGGACAGTCAGCTACGCATGCTCCGCAACCGATGCACTCGTCACCAATTTTGTATGCCATTAGAAAACACCTCCTCTGAAAATGTACATTTTATATTCTATATCAAAAGATATAAAATAGCAACAAAAAATTTCATATTTGCTGAAATTTTCAGTAAAAACAGACTTACCCATTTATTTTGTAAAACCGTGTATTTAAAGCATAAAATTTAAAAGCTGTTGGCCATATTTGCAAACTTCGTATACTGCCCGAGCCACGTGAGATTAACTGTTCCCGTAGGGCCGTTACGCTGCTTGGCAATAATCAGCTCAGCCATATTCTTCTTCTCAGTTTTTTCAGGGAAGTAGTATTCATCCCTGTACAAGAAGGCCACAAGGTCTGCGTCCTGCTCTATAGCTCCCGACTCACGTAAGTCTGAAAGCATTGGCCTATGGTCGCTTCTGGCTTCACATGCACGGGAAAGCTGTGATAACGCTATAACAGGAGCTTCAATCTCCCTGGCAACGGCTTTAAGCGACCTTGATATCTCTGAAATTTCCTGCTGCCTTGAATCGCTTCTTCCGCTTCCGCTCATAAGCTGAAGATAGTCTATTACAACCAGCCCAAGGCCCTTCTCAAGCTTAAGCCTCCTGCATTTCGCTCTTATATCCATAGCGGTTATTCCGGGGGTATCATCTATGTATATGGGAGCCTCGCTGAGCCTTCCCATCCCTTCAACAAGCTTATTCCAGTCATCGTTATTTAATTCTCCGGTTCTAACTTTTTGAGCGTCAACCAACGCTTCCGCACACAGCATACGGTTTACTAGCTGCTCCTTACTCATTTCCAAAGAAAATATAGCAACAGGGACGTTTTCCTTCAAAGCGGCATGCTGAGCAACATTCAGAACAAATGCTGTTTTGCCCATTGACGGCCTTGCGGCTATAAGTATAAGGTCTGACTTTTGCAGTCCAGCGGTTTTATTATCAAAATCCGTAAAGCCAGTAGATATTCCGGTTATTTTTTCAGATGAATTATAAATTTTTTCTATATTTGAGAACGCGTCAAAGGCAACATCCATTATCGACGCAAAGCTGTCCGTGTTACGGTTTTGCATAACATCGAAAATGCCCTTTTCAGCTTTATCAAGAATACTGTTGATATCGTCATTCGCCTTATAGCTTGTTTCAGAGATATCGCCTGAAAGCTTTATAAGTCTTCTTAAAACAGATTTCTCCTCAACAATCTTGGCATAGCTTTTAACATTGACCGACGAGCCTACTGCCGCAGCAATATTAGCCAAAGTTTCTACTCCACCGATTTCAGCAAATACTCCGTTTTCCTCCAGCTGATTTTTAACGGTTACTACGTCTATAGGCTCGCCTTTGGTATAAAGCTGAAAGGCCGCCTCATAGACCGCCTTGTTTTCCGGCGAATAAAAATCCTCGGCCTTAAGTATCTCAAAGGCTTCAGCTGCTGCGTCCTTGTCCATCAGTATGGAGCTTAATACAGCCTGTTCCGCATCAGCGTCATGGGGCATTTTCCTCTGTATTTGATTGTTCTGCTCCATAATAAAGCTCCCCTTTTATTCCCCTGCTATTTCCACAGCCATTTCGATGGTTACCTGCGGATGAAGCTTTATTTTAACTATTCTTCTGCCAACCATTTTTATGGGGTCGTCAAAGCTTATCTTCTTTTTATCTATATCTATTCCTGTCTGCTGAAGCAGAGCGGCAGCAATTTCCTTATTAGTTACTGAACCAAACACCCTGCCGTTCTCTCCGGCCTTAACGCTTACCTTAACTACTTTATCCTTAAGAGTATCTCCTAATTTCTTAGCCTCTTCAAATTCTTCCTTTTTTCTTTTCTCCTCTGACTTCTTTTTAAGCTCAAGGTCGTTTATATTTGCCTTTGTAGCTTCTACAGCCAATTTTTTCGGTATAAGGAAGTTCATTGCATATCCGTCACTTTTATTTATTACGTCGCCTTTTTTGCCGACGCCCTTCACATCCTCAAGCAATATAAGTTTCATATCAGTTTGCCTCCTCTATATATTGTTTCACAGCGTCCTTTACCAGTTCCTTTACGTCATCCACTGTTTTATCTTTAAACTGGGCTCCACTAATGGTCTGATGTCCTCCGCCGCCAATTTTCTCCAGTATAACCTGTACATTAATATCTCCAAGACTTCTGGCGCTGACATATATTGTATCCCCTTCTTCGCAGATTACAAACGAGGCTCTAATACCCTCAACGTCAAGAAGCTCATCTGCTGCCTGCGCTGCCGTTACAGATGTGTTGCCATAATCCGCAGGGCACACCGACATATACATTCCATCCGCTATAGGCTCTGTATTTGCCACAGCCATTGCCTTAGCCTTAAACACGCTTAAATCTTCCTGCAAAAGCTTTCTGACCCTTATTCCGTCAGCTCCGCATCTTTTTAGAAATGCCGCGGCCTCAAATGTTATAGTTCCAGTTTTCATACTGAAATTTTTAGTATCTACAGTCATACCAGCAAGCAGTGCATCAGCCTCAACCGATTTCAGCTTAACCTTTTCGCCAATGTATTGTATCATTTCGGTTACCAGCTCACAGGCGGAAGACGCATAAGGCTCATGATAAACCATGACAGCCTTGTCTATAAAGTCAGTACTCTTTCTGTGATGGTCAAAAACAACTACCTTAGACGCCTTATTCAGCACATCAACAGATTCTACTCTGTTATTTATATGCGTATCAACCACAATCAGCAAAGTGTTGTCTGTAATATTCTGCCACGCCTCCTGTGAATCAGTCAAAAGATCATCATAGTCAGGATTCCCAATAAATTTATCAAGTATTTTTTTAATCGAAGAAGGAATGCTGTCCAAAATAATTGAGCAGCTTTTTCCCAGTGATTTAGCTATTCTGTAAACACCGATTGACGATCCAAAGCAATCAGCGTCGGCAATAACGTGTCCCATTACATATACTCTCTCAGATTCAGCTATAAGCTCTGAAAGCGCGTCAGCCTTTACTCTTGCTCGAATTCTTGCGTTATGGGATACCTCTCCGCTTTTTCCTCCATAAAAGATATATTTATCTCCGTTTTTAATTAGCGCCTGATCTCCGCCCCGGCCAAGAGCCAGATCGATTGCCGCTTTTGCGCTTTTCATAGCCGACTCCAGCGTTACCTCGCCAATGCCTATTCCAATGCTTAGGGTTACCGGGATATGCTCACCGATAGTTATTGAGCGAATTTCGTTTAGTATTTCAAACTTACTTTTCTGAATGTCCGCTAAAGCTTCGGCAGTTATACAGAAGAAATACCTGTCCTTTTCTGTTTTTTTAAGTACGCCTCTTGCCTCATGTATCATAGCCGTCAGTTTTCTGTCAACTATTGCTGTCAGCATAGGAATTGCCGAATCGTCAACGCTTTCGATAACCTCGTCATAGTTGTCAATATAAATAAGCCCTAAAACAGTCTTATCGCTTTCCAAGCTCCTTTTAAGCGTTTGTATCTCCGTAACGTCCATAAAGCACAGCGAGTCTGCTATGTTTCCATCTGTAAGCTCAGCATGAGACGAATAAATTCTAAACTCTCTGTCCCCTATTTTAACAATTTGGTTATTAAGATGCTCGTTATATTCAGGTATTTTCTCTTTTATATTAAAATCAGTAAAGCATTTAAAGCCCATAAGCTGCAAAAATTCTTCATTGCAGCCCATAACACTGAAGTCACCGTCTATAACAACATACGGAACAGGTATGTCATTTTTCACAATAACTTCCGGTTCGTCATCTTCTTCAAGGGCTTCCTCAATACGTTCTTCCTCAATGTGCTTTTTCTCATTTGATGCCAGAATGTATATAATCGCTGCCACAACGGCCATAACTATAATGCCGATAATACCTCCTAAAAAGGCGCACACTATTCCGGCAGCTGTAAGAACCGCTAAATATTTAAGTGTATTATTTTTATAATCATCCATAACGTTCACCTATCCATTCAGCATATAGAAGAATATGACCCAAGGAATTTGAAAAACGCTACTTTTCTTTTAAGCATTTTTATCGCATCCTTCAAATCTTCTTCATTATCCGCAATAAGGTCAATATAAAATACATATGTGCCCAGTTTATGTTTTGCCGGACGCGATTCTATTTTAATCATATTTATTTCATAAATATTGAGTATATCCAAAACCTTATATAGTGTGCCCGGAGAATTGTCATTATCTAATGTAAAAGCAATACTCGTCTTCATGCAAGCCTTAAGTTCGGTCTCCGCTTTTGATATAACTACAAAGCGCGTGGCATTTGTTCCATCATCCTGTATATCCTCTCCTATTATATCAAGTCCATAGACCTCCGCTGCCCTTTTAGGAGCAATTGCCCCGATAGGCTCAGAGCTTTCAGAAACTATATGCGCAGCCTCAGCAGTTGATGATACCGAAGCGGTCTCATTGACTCCTATACTTTTAATATATTTTCTGCACTGTGCCAGTCCCTGTGGATGAGAAATAATTTTTTTGATATCCTCTTTATTAAAATCGGGCCTGACCATAAGATTTTGGCTTACCTTTAAAATCAATTCAGCCTTTATGAAGAGCCTAGTGTCAAATATAAGCGTATCTATCGTACTTGTGACAGTTCCTTCAATTGAATTTTCCAAAGGAACTATCCCTTCATCTATTATACCGTCATTTACGGCCGAAATAACATCTGTTATATTCAAAAACATATTATAATCGCAGCTGAGGCTGCAATTTTCGGCATAAAGCAGCGCCGCCTGCTCTGAAAATGTTCCTTTAGGGCCTAGATAACCCAGTTTCATAAGTATTCTCCTTACTACATTGATTATAGTATTTTAACACATATTATAGCGGATAACAAATAAAATTCAATTACGAAAGTGTGAACTTTATATTTATTGGAGCATTATGGTATTTATTGTCGTCAATTTAAAAACAGCAATTTAATTTTATCTAAGCCGTATATATAATAAACAGTTTAAAATCAGCATTTTTATTAACTTTACTTCCAATAATATCTTTTTTAGTAATATATATCAATTCAACCACTTTTATTGTTTAAATATTAATACATGAATTATGCATTTTTTTATTTTTTGCTTATACTTTGGTAAAAGTACACATTTACAATATTTTCTTTTTATTACTATTTTTAATTGCCTCTTTTTAATATTAAGTGCTAATATAATTTCAAAAACGACTTTTATCGACATATAGGAGGGATACTATGTTATTAAGAAAAACGTCTTGGTTCATTATTTTTTTATTAAGCTTTGTCTCTTCAAATATTAAAGTATTTGCTGAGGATTATATAAAAAGCAGTTACTCACTTCAGTCAGTTATTGACAGCTCAGATTACTGTAACATCAAAATTAATCAGGATTTTGACGAAAACTTAGATACTGTTGTTATACCCTCAGGAAAAGATGTTTCAATATATTTAAATGAGGTTGTGCTGGAAAATACCTCTTTTATTATTGAGGAAAATGCTTCACTTTCACTGGCAGGCGGTAAAATAAAAAATGAGGTAACGATCAAAAATTATGGAGACCTATCAATTGAACAACTTACAATAACGTCAGATACAATTCCCATTATAAACTTTGGAGTACTTAATATCGAAGATGAAACCTTTATAAATACGGAGGGCAGCTTTGCTGTATATAATTGCGGAGAAATATTATTTTCCGGTTCAGCCGCTATAAAAGGTTCTGTCCAGCCAATATTCGGATATGACGGCAGCGAGGACATAATAGATGATGTACTGTTATACAAAGGAAAAAGGCCTGCTGCCATAATAAACGGTGAAGAGCTTTGTTACAGCAGCTCTGAAATCAATAATACATTAATTAAAAAAGGAGCGACTATTGAACTCTTTTCTGATATAAGTGATAGTCTGTATATAAATGCTGACTGCGATTTTACCATTAATGGCCATGGACATAAAATTATATCCAAGGATACAGCCCTAAGCCTATATGGCAGCCATAAAGCTACTATTGAAAACCTTTCTTTATATGGTCAGGTTGGAGTGGAGACAGAAGGCATTGATTTAGTTTTTAAAGATGAAATCAATATACAGGCCGGAGATTACGGAATATTGGCCTGCGACGGTATCTTAAGTGCTTATAACTCACGGATAAATATTGACTCTGATAATCCAGTCTATATATTTGCCGATTATAACGACCATATATACTGCCGTTTTGAAAACAGCATTATAAATTTAATTACTGGAGATGAATGTATCGGATTTGGTTCTGAAAGTGCCGATTTGTTTGTTGAAGACAGTATATTAAATATTATTCCGCACAGCGGCTGTGAACCTGAGCTTGGCATATCAATTTTAAATGCCGGTATTACTCTTTCCGGCGGTGAAGTTAACATAGGTTCTAAAGAAAGTTTCCCGACAGCAGGAATATACTATTCTGATTTTTTAAAAGTCTCGGGAAATTTAAATATATATTCGAAATCCGCAGCTATACTATATTCTAACTATGCCATCACAGATAATATATTAAGCTACGATAGAGAAAATGGGTTTGACATAAATGCAGAAGGCAGTTTTATTCTGCTAAATGACAGTCTGAACCTTTATGTATACGCCGGTAATGACAGTACGGCAATGAATTCTACTGATTTTTCATCAATATCTGGCGCAGTACAGGAAATACATATTAAAAATAGACCTCTAGCTGAAATTGACGGAACAGAAGTTTATAGTATGTCAGAATTAAATTCTTTACTGGAAGACGGCGCGGAATTAAATCTTCTCAGGGACACCGGTCCGCTTTATATTGAGTTAAATGGCTGTTTATTGTCAATAGATGGTGAAGACTTTTCTGTCAGCTCAAAGACCGAAGATTTGCCGGCTGTCTATGTTACAGGCGGAGGAAGTCTGAGTTTTAAAAATGTTACTCTCAATTCTCATGGCGGCTGCGGTCTGATGTTTAATGACGGCAAAATTTCATTGACCTCCAAGGATGACATTGAAATTATTGGCGGTATAGAAGCCCTGTCGGGCGATGATATTTCTTTTGAAAAGGGTGCATTTTTCATATCCTCTGACAACTTCGGTATTAACGCCGGACAAGTCATGGTAAACGGAGGAAAAATAAATATAAAATCAGATAATACTGGAATCATCTCAAACCGCGGATTTATACAAAATGGAGGAGAGGTAAAAATAAAATCGGCAGGCGAGTATGGACTATTATATACAAATCTAAAATCTGATGGGCTTATTTCTCCATGCTTTGTTTTTGGAGGAAATCTGAATATAAAAGCTTCAGAATTTGCTGTTGCTTCTGAAATACTTATTGATGAGAATTTACATGAAAACGATTTAATTGAGTTTAAAAACGGGCAAGGTATTGATTTTGATGAAGCATTCATACTTCAAGACAGTACAGATTTAAATAAATTATACTCATTCTCCGAGCTAAACAACATAAGTATTATTCCTAATACCTCTGGTAATGGTACAAAGAAACAATCCAACGTATATTCCCTAGAGGAGGTACAGCTATCAAAAACAAGTGAGTCAAATAATAAGGATTTTAAAGTGGATTATATACCCTATGGCGAACTAAGCCGAGGGACTGTCATAGAAATCCTGTATCAGCTTTCCGGGCAGCCCGACGCAGAGTACGAATGCCCTTTCACCGATGTATTAACATCAGGCAGCTATTATAATGCAGTTTGCTGGGCTTATTCCAATAAAATAATAAGCGGGTTTGGCAATTCGAGCTATAGCCCCGCAGAGCCTATGTCCCGTGAACAGCTTGCCGTAATATACAGCAATTATTTTAAAAACGAGCCCCTATCAGACAAGATAAATTTATCTGTTTATTCTTTCAGTGACTGCTCTGAAATATCTGATTGGGCCATAGCTTCTGTTCAATATTGTATCGACAGTGGATTAATGCATGAAAAAGGACTTACCTTTGACCCAAAAGCGGCTGTAACGGCAGATGATTTTGCGGCTGTTATTAAATATATAGAAAAATAAAAAAGGGAGACTTACATGTCTCCCTAAACTTATGCCTTATATACTGTTTCGCCGCGCTTTAATGTTTCAAGAACCCTAATATCTTTTATTTCATCCAAATCAACCTTGAGAGGATTTTTATCCAAAATTATTATATCCGCAAGCTTTCCTTTTTTCAGGCTTCCTTTTTCGTTCTCCTCAAAATATTGATAAGCCGCGTTTATAGTTACCGTCTTTAACGCAGTCATCACATCTACCCTCTCAGCCTGTCCTAAAACAATTCCGTCCTTGGTCTGCCTTTTTACAGCACACCAAACAGTTTTAAACATATCAGGCTCAACAACCGGTGAGTCCTGATGGAAAGTAAATATCATGTTTCTTTCAAATGCGGATTTAGCCGGTGAAATCTTTTTGGCTCTGTCTAATCCAAAGTTTTTAATATGGACATTTCCCCAATAATAAACATGCGCTATAAAAAATGAGGGTATCATTTTATATTTTTCCGCTCTGTCTAATTGGTCATCTCTTATAAGCTGGGCGTGTATTATGACCGCTCTCTCATTACCTGTACACCCTACGGCATTGATAAATTGCTCGCAGGCCATGTCTCCGTTGCAGTGGGAAAGCACCTGTATATTCCTTTCCTTAGCCCAGCGGACAGCCTCAAGCACCTTGTCATCGGTCATGTGAGGCACTCCATTTCCGCCTCCGATATAACCGTCTCTAGTCCATGCAGTTCCACCCTGCGGAGAACCGTCCAGCATTATTTTCAGTCCTCCGATTTTAAAATTCCTGTTATATTTTCTATCACTTTCCGGAAATGAAGAAAACCATTTTTCTATGCTGTTTAAATCTGGATAGGCAACAAGGTCAATTTTAAGCTTATCTGCTGAAATGATTCCTTTATATAATGGAAGCAGCTGTTCCACTGCCATTCCGTCTTGGGCTGTTGTTATACCGTATGAAAAATATTTCTTCTGCGCTCTTTCAAATGTCTCAAAAATTTTACTTCCGTCCTCTAAAGGTATATTCTTCAGCTTCTCAATATACTCTCCCTCATACAAATAGCCGTTTTCAGAATGTAAAATACCAAGCCTTTTTTGGGCTTCGGTATTAAATACACCTGAATGTCCGGATTTGTGCTCTATCACAACGGCATTTTGGCCGCTGACCCTATCAATTTCAGCCGATGTGATATGTCTCTTTTCTTCCAATATGTTATGGTCGTAACCGTTAGCTATTACCCAGCCGTCTTTCAAGTTATTTTCATTTATATATGACTTTATTTTATCCAAAATATCAGGAATAGATGTTATTTCGTCCAGCTGAACCTGCAAAAACGAATATGCGACAGAAGCCATATGGCTGTGTGAGTCTATAAAAGCAGGCAGCAGTGTCCGTCCGGCTAAATCCACATATTCATCAGCCGAAGGGACGCTGCCAACGCCAACATCAGTTATTATTCCGTTATCAATGACTATATAATCGGCACCTGTATTCTCCATTGTAATTATATTTCCATTATAAAAAGCCTTTTTCATATTATCACTCCCACCTCTTATTATTAGCAAAAAATCTCCGTTTACACATTAACGGAGATTAAACTAATATCTTTGATTTATATATCCGTCTATTACAGATTCTCTGCTTCCTTCGGAAAATACGCCCTCTTCCCTC
>URCD01000042.1 GCA_900546215.1 uncultured Eubacteriales bacterium
TAGCTCAATTTATTTTTACTAACATTGAAGCGGTAGTTTTTATATCGTTTACTTCATTTATGCTGCTTCCTGTGCCGTTTTTCAGTGTAATAAGCTATTCTGCCAAAACCAGAAAAACGGTTAAAGCCCTGAGCATTTTATCAAGAGCTTTTCTCGTACTATACATAATTAATTTGCTTTTATATGTGACAGGAACAAGCGACTTCATATTTACAGTAACAGCAGAGCATTTACTGTTAGTAATAAGTATTATAGTTTCTTTAAAATATGTTATTAAAGAGTCTGTTGAACCGTCTAATTTTGAAGGAAGGTTTGCCGCGTTTTCAATAGTATCATTTGCTGTATTTGGTATAATAGGCATCGCAGTATTCTATATAAATCCTGCCTATGACAGAACCGTGATGTTTTGTATTGGACTTGCAATATCCATATCCGCGCTGTTTGTCTCAATGCTTAAAAGAATACTTTATGTAATCGACGCCTATTTAAAAACAGCCGATTATAGAAATCTTGCCTTTAAGGACCCAATGACAAAGCTATTTAACAGGAACGGATTTCAGCGTAAGACCGGTGCCCTTCTGCCGTATATAGAAAAGCACCAAATACCTGTAGGCATACTTATGATAGATGTTGACTTATTTAAGCAGTATAATGATAATTTTGGGCATTATAGCGGAGACAGCTGTCTAGTAAAAATATCTGATGCCATATCCGCCTCATTGAGATGTGAAACTGACATTGCCTGCCGTTTCGGCGGTGAGGAATTTATGGTGTTTTTATATGATACGGATATATATGGTTCAATAAAGGTCGCAGAAAATATAAGGACTAATATTGAAAGTCTAAAAATAAAGGCGCCTGACGGCTCTCCATCCGAATATGTAACCGTCAGTATAGGAGTATCAAGCGGAACAATAACAACGTCTAATGGGCTTGACATATTAAAGACAGAAGCTGATGAGGAGCTTTATAACGCTAAGAAACGAGGCAGAAACATAACCGCTTATAGGGATAATGGCGATGAAGGTCTGCTTGAACGCAGTATTGAAAGCCTAAAGCTGGTATATGAAAACAGTCCTTATGCATTTTCCCTGATAAGAATGGAAACTGTAGATGATAAGCCTGTTGATTTTACTTTTATTTATGCCAATCAAGCTCTTGCTGATGTCGAAAAAATACCGCTTGATTCAATAATAGGCCATAAATACCATGAAATATTTAAAAATGCTGATGACAGTATCTTAAATATGTACTATGAAACCTCGACAACAGGAGAAAAAAATTCTTTCCATGCATTTAGCCCTGAAACCGGAAAATATCTGAAGATAGACTGCTTTAAATTTTCTGATGGCTACTGCGGCTGTATGCTGACAGATGATTCTGACGTGCATTATATGTCTAAATTAACAAGCAGCGAGTTGAACAATGTATTAAAGGTTGTATCCGGAGGAATTATTGTTACAGATAATAACTTCGAGAATTCACGCATACGTTTTATTAATCAGTCTTTACTTGAATCACTTGGATATTCCAGCTATTTGGAATACCGCAGCCTTCATCCGTCAAATCAGTCGTTAATTTCTGAAATCCATCCGGATGACATAGAGATTTGTAAAGAGGCATATAAGTCATATGCTGAAAATGCAATCACCAGTAATTTAATAAGGATAAAGGACAAATGGGGAAATTATAAATATTTTTCACTTAATGGAAAGTTACTTATTGATGAAAATGAAAACGATTATATATTATTTATAATATTTGATATAGGCAGCTCAATAAAAAAAATTCAAGACAAAAATAAGGGCTTATAAAAGCCCTTATTTTTATATCTATTTAAACAATCTTATTCGAGATTGAGTTTCTTAGTAAGCAGATGTTTTGTTATAAGAAAATATACAACTGCCTGAATAACAAAGAAAAGTATAATTATCATCAGTCCTACATTAACGGTCTGAACTTCATTAAGTCCTGAGAATAATGTTCTGAACAATGTATCTCCAAGCGGTGAATTGCCGGCGCTTATTACAACTGCCATTACAACGTTATTAACAAGTATGCTGATGCCTATATAGGCACCTACTGCGCTAAGTACCTTATGTTTATTTGAAAGCTGTCCTATTGCCATTGAAAGATATATACTGAGAACTTCTGAAATTCCTACTGCAAGTATCAATACAACCGTTTCTACAGCAGATAACATAAAGTGATTAATATGCAGCTGTTTTAACAGCTCTCCAAATTCTGACATAATAAGAGTGAAGTCGCCAGATTGCAGAAATACTATAAAGAACGATAAAATTCCGATAAGCACACTCAGTATGCTCCATACTACTATTACAATCAGTTTACTCCAAATAAGCTTTGAAACACTTACCGGGAGTGTGAACATAAGATATCCTTCACGTCCAAGCAGGTTTTTATAAAACCTTTGTATCATCATTATAAATGTTACAACGCATATCGCCATTATAAGCGCTCCGAAAATTGTAGGTACCATTGCAGTAAGTATATTGAGCGCAAGACTGTCCAAGCTGTTTAAATTAAATGCAAGAAAAAGCCTCTGTATGAATGCTACTACTATAAGAGCTCCATATAATGGCAGAAATATTCTTCCTGTTGCCTGAAACTCATATTTCAGTAATTTTTTTAACATTTGAATACCTCCCTGAAATATCCGTCAACGGATTTGCCCTCTTTCTCCCTGATATTATCAATAGTCTCATGGAGAACTATGTTTCCGTTATTTATAAAAACTGCCTCGTCAAGAACCTTTTCTATATCCGATATAAGATGTGTTGATATAACGACACTGGCGTCCGGATTATAAGTAGTTATAATTGTGTTCAGAATATAGTCCCTGGCAGCGGGGTCAACGCCGCCTATCGGTTCATCAAGAAGATAAAGCTTTGCATTTCTGCTCATTACAAGGATTAACTGAACCTTCTCCTTATTTCCTTTTGAAAGCGCCTTAAGTCTGTCACTCTCGCTTATATTAAGCCTGCTGAGCATATCCCTTGCCTTTGCGTCATCAAAGTTACTGTAGAAATCGGAAAACATCTTCATCATATCAGATACCTTCATCCAGTCCGGGAGATATGTCTTATCCGGCAGGTAGGAAACTGCTAAATGGCTTTCAGTGCCTATTGGCATTCCATCAACAAATATCTGTCCTGAATCCGGTGTAAGAAGTCCGTTTATAAGCTTTATAAGTGTGGTCTTTCCACTTCCGTTTGGTCCTAAAAGACCAATTATTTTTCCTCTTTCCAGCTTAAGGCTGATATCATTAAGGGCAGGCTTTTTGCCATAGCTTTTGTTTACTCCCTTTACCTCAAGTACAAATTCTGTCATTTATTCTCCCCTCCCTCAACTGCCTTTTTAAAGGCATCTAATGTTTGCTCAGGCGTAAATCCGAGCTTTTTCATACTTTCGATAAAACTGTTGATATTTTCTGACGCTATAGCGTCTCTTACAGACTCAATCATAGTATTGTCCTCCGTGATGTATCTTCCGCTTGTTCTCTTTGAATATACGAGACCTTCTCTTTCAAGATCTGATAAAGCCCTCTGCATTGTGTTTGGATTAACTCCTGCCTCTTCCGCTAAATCTCTGACTGACGGCAGCTTTTCACCTGAAAGCCAAGTCCCAGAAATTATACCTAATTTTATATGCTCCACCAGTTGTGAATATATCGGCCTGTCTTCTTTTAAAGACCATATCATGGTATCCCTCCTCCTGTTGTACTTCTGTATTAAGTACTTAATACAATTATACAAAATACATTCTATTTGTCAAGAGATATTTTTTAAAAAAATAAAAAACCTTCATTTTTTTCAAAATGAAGGTTTAATTTATTTAAAGCAGCTTTCTCAGTCTTTCTATTGCCTCTTCTGTATTTTCCCTGCTTCCAAACGAAGTAAGACGGAAGTATCCTTCTCCCTCGTCACCAAAACCAGCACCAGGTGTTCCGCCTACCTGGGCATTTTCGAGCAGCCAGTCAAAGAATTTCCAAGAATCCATTCCGTTAGGACATTTAAGCCAAATATATGGAGAACATTTACCACCTGAGAACCAAATTCCCTTTTCCGTAAGAAGGTCGGCAATCAGCTTTGCATTGCCCATATAGTATGCAATGTTATCCATTGCTTCTTTAAATCCCTGCTCCGACAGAGCAGCCTCGGCAGCCCTCTGTATTACATACGGAACGCCGTTAAACTTTGTAGCCTGTCTTCTTGCCCACAGCTTCTGCAGTGATTTTTCTCCAATTACAAGTTCTTTAGGAAACACCGTCCATGAACATCTCGTACCCGTAAAGCCTGCCATCTTTGAAAAGCTGCATATTTCAACAGCGCATTCTCTGGCACCCTCAACAGCATAAATTGAGTGTGGATAATCACCGTTAATAAAAGACTCATAGGCGGAATCAAAAATAATAAGCGAGCCGCTTTCCTTAGCATATTTAACCCATAGGCTAAGCTGTTCCTTATTATATGTTGCTCCGGTAGGATTATTAGGTGAGCAAAGATAAATTATATATGGCTTTTTAGCAAGTCCGTCCGGCATTGGAAGGAAATTGTTTTCTATATTAGCTGGAAGAAGTTCTATATTCCTACCGCTCATTATATTGCTGTCCATATATACCGGATAAACGGGATCTGGTATAAGTATATCGTTATCGCCAAGAATGTCTACAATATTTCCGCAGTCGCTTTTAGCTCCATCGCTTACAAAAACTTCATCAGAATCAATTTTAACTCCGTATCTTCCGTAATGCGTCGATATTGCTTCCCTCAAAAAATCATATCCGTATTCAGGCGGATAACCTCTAAATGTGTCTTTAGAAGCCATTTCATCAACAGCCTTATGCATTGCATCTATAACTGTTTTTGTAAGAGGAAGAGTTACATCCCCTATACTAAGCTTTATAACCTTTTTATCGGGATGTTCCGCAGTATACTTATTTATCCTTTTAGCCGTTTCAGAAAAAAGGTAGCTTTCTTTAAGGTTATCGTAGTTATCGTTAATCTTTATATTCATATTCAAACACTCCCTCATATGCTGTCTCTGCTTTTCCAGTCATAAACACCGTTCCGTCTGTACAGTATCTTATAACCAAGTCTCCGCCAATCAGATGAACCGTTACGTCCGTATCCTGTTTGCATATTTTGTTCAGACATGCCGCAACCACTGTAGCGCATGTACCTGTTCCGCAGGCATACGTCTCTCCGCTGCCTCTTTCCCAAACTCTCATCTGAAGAGTCTTTTCGTCGATAACCTTAACAAACTCCGTATTCACTCTGTCTGGAAAAATGGTCAGGTTTTCAAAGCTTGGTCCGATTTTTTCCAAGTCAAGTCCGTCAACGTCATCAACAAAGCACACCGCATGCGGGTTACCCATAGAAACCGCCGTCAGATTATATTTCTTTCCATCAACTATCACAGGTCTGTTTATCATAATATTGGGTGACAAAACAGGGATTTTTTCAGGGTCCAATATAGCCTTGCCCATATCAACGCAAACTGTATCAACTTTTCCGTTAACAACATTAAGCTTAAGCTTTTTAATTCCGCTTAATGTATCCACAGTAATCTCTGTTTTGTTAACGATGCCCTTATCATAGAGATATTTTCCAACACATCTAATACCATTGCCGCACATTTTTGCTTCACTTCCGTCGGCGTTAAATATTCTCATTTTAGCATCAGCAGCATCGGAGCTGCAAATCATAATAAGCCCGTCCGAGCCGACGGAAAAATGTCTTGGTGATACAGCAATAGAAATTTCTTCGGGTTTTTCAAGCTCTTTGTCCATGCAGTTGACATAGACATAATCGTTTCCAATGCCATGCATTTTCGTGAAATTAAATTTCATATATAGTCCCCCGTTCTGTCAAATATTATGTCGTGCTGAATAACAATATTTTTAGTGATTTAAAGCAGCCTTTACAAGTCCAACAAAAAGTGCCTGCGCTCTGTTAGGTCGGCTTTTAAACTCAGGATGATACTGAACTCCAACATAAAAATCATTTTCAGGTATCTCAACAGTTTCAACTATTCTTCCGTCAGGTGACGTTCCGCTTATAACAAGGCCTTTTTCCTGCATAAGGTCTCTATAATCGTTATTAAATTCATAACGGTGGCGGTGTCTTTCATATATAAGGTCGGATTTATAGCAGTCGTACATCTTTGTCCCCTCTTTAACCTTGCAGGGATATGCACCAAGCCTCATTGTTCCGCCCTTTGCTATTTCATTGTTCTGGTCAGGCATAAAGTCGATTACCTTGTTGGCTGTATCCTCGTCAAATTCGCCTGAATTTGCGTCTGTAATACCGCATACATATCTTGCGAACTCAATAACAGCAATTTGCATGCCAAGACAAATACCAAGCATTGGAAGGTTATTTGTACGGCAGTAATTTGCAGCGGCGATTTTTCCCTCGATACCTCTGTTGCCAAAGCCTCCAGGTACAACTATACCAGAGCATTTTCCCAAAATATCCGATACATTAGCGCTTGTAATTGTCTCAGAATCAATCCATTCAATTTCAACGTATGCACCGTTTTCATATCCTGCGTGCCTTAAAGCCTCAGCCACTGACAAATAAGCGTCATGAAGCTGTACGTATTTTCCGACGATACCTATTCTTACTTCTCTTTTTCTTGCTTTAATTCTATCTACCATGTTTTCCCATTCAGCAAGATCAGGAGCGGGAGCATTTATTCCAAGCTCACGGCACACAATATTTGAGAAGCCGCTCTTTTCAAGCATAAGCGGAGCCTCATAAAGAATAGGAATAGTTATATTTTCAATAACACAGTCTAATTTTACATTGCAGAACATTGCAATTTTTTTGAATATGGACTCCTCAAGCGGTTCATCACATCTGAGAACTATTATATTAGGATTTATCCCCATACCCTGAAGTTCCTTTACAGAATGCTGCGTAGGTTTAGATTTATGCTCCTCAGAGCCTCTTATATAAGGAACCAATGTTACATGAATATAAAGAGAGTTTTCCCTTCCAACCTCTATCCCAACCTGTCGGATTGCCTCAAGGAACGGCTGGCTTTCTATATCACCTGTTGTACCGCCGATCTCAGTTATTACAACATCAGCGTCAGTCTTTTGTGCAACGCCGTAAATAAACTCCTTAATTACGTTTGTAACATGCGGAATTACCTGTACAGTTTCTCCAAGGTATTCTCCTCTTCTTTCCTTATTAAGAACGTTCCAGTATACCTTGCCCGTTGTGAGGTTAGAATACTTGTTCAAGTCCTCGTCAATAAATCTCTCATAGTGTCCCAGGTCAAGGTCTGTTTCCGCCCCGTCATCAGTAACAAACACCTCTCCATGCTGATAGGGGCTCATTGTACCAGGGTCAACATTTATATATGGGTCAAGCTTCTGTGCGGCAACCTTTAATCCCCTTGCCTTAAGAAGTCTTCCCAGCGATGCGGCTGTAATGCCCTTTCCCAATCCTGACACAACGCCTCCGGTAACAAAAATAAACTTTGCCATAATAATAATCCTCCAAATATCCTTGAAAAAACTGATATATAAATGTACATAAAAAAGCTGTTTCAAAACCACAATTAAATTAAAACATAATTATAGTTTTAAAACAATAGATAAAAATGTTTTTCTCAATAAAAGGGCACTCATCCTGTATGAGTAATATAACCTGTATAGGATGAATGCCCTTGTCCTTCATTAAAATAGATTAGCACTACAAGTTGTTACTGTCAATACACCGTATAACAAATTCTTGTAAAAAAACTGAAAATTTTTTAAATATAGCTATTGACAACGCTTTAAAGTAATGCTAAACTAGCCACAAGATTAGCAAAGGCGCTATGGATATTATCCGTAGCGCCTTTTTTATATCTATTTTTAGCTGCTGAGTGGTAGTCCTTCATGGCATTTAGCATGAACAAATCCATGTGCAGCATATATGAATAAATATCAAAAAGGAGCGAGACATCATGAGCACAAGCACAATGACAGAATTATTCGGATCAATGGTATTTGACGACAAAGTGATGGAAGCACGCCTGCCTAAGGAAACTTATAAGGCAATGCAGAAAACCATCAAGGACGGACTTCCGCTGGTAGATTTGGAGGTTGCTAATGTTGTTGCCAATACTATGAAGGACTGGGCTATTGAAAAGGGCGCAACGCATTTCACTCACTGGTTTCAGCCCATGACAGGAATTACAGCAGAAAAACATGACAGTTTCATTTCACCAAAAGGTGACGGAAAAATCATTATGGAGTTTTCCGGCAAGGAACTGGTAAAGGGAGAGCCTGACGCATCATCCTTTCCATCAGGAGGGCTTAGAGCAACATTTGAGGCAAGGGGATATACAGCCTGGGACCCTACTTCATATGCATTTATTAAGGACAAATCCCTCTGTATACCGACAGCCTTCTGCTCATACGGCGGAGAGGCCCTTGATAAGAAAACCCCTCTTCTCCGATCAATGGAATATATTAATAAGGAAGCCTTAAGAGTACTTAGACTTTTTGGAAACGAGGATGTAACCTCAATTAAAACGACAGTTGGACCTGAGCAGGAATATTTCCTTGTTCCCAAAGAACTCTACGACCAAAGAAAAGACCTTATTTATACCGGAAGAACACTTTTTGGAGCAAAGGCACCTAAGGGACAGGAGCTTGACGATCACTACTTTGGAACAATAAAGCCAAGAGTAGCAGCATATATGGCAGACCTTAATGAAGAGCTCTGGAAGCTCGGTGTACTTGCAAAAACAGAGCATAACGAGGTTGCTCCCGCCCAGCATGAGCTTGCCCCAATTTTCACAACGACAAACATAGCAACTGACCATAACCAGCTTACAATGGAAATCATGCAGAAGGTAGCTAAAAAGCACGGCCTTGTATGTCTTCTTCATGAAAAGCCCTTCGCGGGCGTTAACGGTTCTGGAAAACATAATAACTGGTCAATCTCTACAAATACAGGGGTGAACCTTCTTGAACCCGGAGAAACACCATATGAAAACGCTCAGTTTCTTCTGTTCCTCTGTGCTGTAATTAAAGGCGTTGATGAATATCAGGATCTTCTTCGTATCGCAGTAGCATCCGCAGGAAATGACCATAGACTTGGCGCTAATGAAGCTCCTCCAGCTGTGGTTTCTATTTTCCTCGGTGATGAATTATATTCAATCCTTGAGGCAATTAAGGATGGCAAACCATACAATGGCTCACTTAAAGAGGATATGCAGATCGGAGTAGATGTTCTCCCACCTTTCTTTAAGGACACAACAGACAGAAACAGAACATCTCCCTTTGCCTTTACAGGAAATAAATTTGAGTTTAGAATGGTTGGCTCTACTATGTCAATTTCTGGTCCTAACTTTGTGCTTAACACTGTAGTAGGACGAGAGCTTAAACAGTTCGCAGACCAACTTGAGGGTTCAGAGGATTTCAATACTGAACTTCATGCACTTATTGTTAAAACCATAAAAGACCATGAAAGGATTCTTTTCAATGGAAACGGATATGACGACGCTTGGATTGAAGAGGCTGAAAAGAGAGGCTTGTGCAATCTTAAAACAACTCCTGACTGTTTGCCCTACTTCCTTTCTGATAAAAATGTAACACTTTTTACAGAAAGCAATGTACTTACAAAAGCAGAAATGGAGTCACGTTATGAAATCACACTCGAAGGCTACTGCAAGGTTATAAGCATTGAAGCATGCACAATGCTTGATATGGCTAAAAAGGATATACTTCCCGCCGCTACCGCATATGCTAAGGAACTTGCTGATACGGCCGTAGCCAAGAAGAGCTTTTTGCCGGACTGCCAATGCGGATATGAGGAGGACATTGTTGCTAAAATTTCCGCTCTGACCTCTAAGCTTTATGCCGCAGTAAAGGTTCTTGAAGACAACCTTGCAAAGACAGCTGGAATTGTCGATATTACAGAGCTTTCCATGTACTACAAGGATGCAATACTTCCCGCAATGGACGCCATAAGAGAGCCTGCGGATGAGCTTGAGACTCTTACCTCAAAGAAATACTGGCCCTTCCCCACTTACGGAGACCTCCTTTTTGGCGTAAGATAAATGAAAAAATCAGCCGGATTTATCAAATATGCTGTCCGGCTGAAATATAAAGACATTATTAAAAACAACGGTATTATACAGCATAACTTCAGACATAATTTATGACAGCAGAAAGAAGGAATGACAATGGATTTTGCAGAATTATTCAGCGATGTTAACACCATGTGGGTACTTATTGGGGCGGCCTTAGTATTCTTTATGCAGGCAGGCTTTGCAATGGTAGAAACCGGATTTACAAGATCAAAAAATGCAGGCAACATTATTATGAAAAACCTTATGGACTTCAGTATTGGTACACCCCTTTACTGGATCGTCGGCTTCGGAATAATGTTTGGAACTACAAGCGGATTTTTTGGAGGAATTGACCTCTTTACCAGAGGCGACTACTCGGCAATACTTCCCGAGGGAGTAAGCTTCTTTTCATATTTTATCTTTCAGACAGTGTTCTGTGCCACGGCGGCAACGATTGTTTCAGGCGCCATGGCTGAAAGGACAAAATTCAGCGCTTATTGTATTTACTCAGCTATTATAAGTTTAATCATTTACCCCATAAGCGGACATTGGATTTGGGGCGGAGGCTGGCTTGCTCAGATGGGCTTTCATGACTTCGCCGGATCCACAGCAGTTCATATGCTTGGCGGCGTGTGCGCTTTTATCGGAGCTAAAATGCTTGGTCCCCGTATAGGTAAATATGGTAAAAACGGAAAATCAAAGGCTATACCCGGACATTCCATTACACTTGGAGCCTTAGGCTGCTTTATTCTCTGGTTCTGTTGGTTTGGCTTTAACGGAGGTTCCACAGTGTCTATGACAGGCGGAGCGGCAGAGCTTGCCGGAAAGGTATTTTTCAATACAAATCTTGCGGCGGCGGCTTCAACGGTTACAGTTATGATTGTTACATGGGTGCTTTATAAAAAGCCGGATGTATCAATGACATTAAACGGTTCTCTTGCGGGACTTGTGGCAATCACCGCTGGCTGTGATGTGGTAAATCCCTGGGCTGCTGCATTAATTGGTATTATTGCCGGATTTGCGGTTGTGGGAGCAATAGAGTTTATTGACAAAAAAATTAAGGTTGACGACCCTGTAGGCGCATGTGGAGTGCATATGGTCTGCGGTGCTCTCGGTACTTTACTTACAGGAGTATTCTGCTCCAACGAGTCTCTCGATGCTATGGGGATGACAAGGGGTCAGTTCCTCGGTGTGGAAATAATCGGCGTTGTAAGCACAATTATATGGGCAGCAGTTGCAATAACAATAACATTTACAATTATCAAAAAAACTATTGGTCTCAGAGTTTCTCCCGAGGAGGAAATTTCAGGACTTGACCTTCCTGAGCACGGACTTATATCCGCCTATGCGGATTTTATGCCCGCCATTCCTCAGCTTGACGCTGAGAGTTCTTTGGCAGCTGTATCCGTAGGAAATGTTCCCATTGACGAGGCAGTTCCTGTTCAGGTAAAATCAGTTCCCAAGGATACTGTTGTTGCATCAGACGTTAAGATGACAAAAATAGAGCTTGTTATTAAACAGGAAAAATTTGAGATGCTCAAAAATGCTTTGATGGACATTGGTATTACAGGCATGACAGTTACACACGTCCTTGGCTGCGGCGCGCAGAAGGGCAAGCCTGAATATTACAGAGGAGTTATGCAGGAGGTCAACCTTCTTCCTAAAGTGCAGGTAGAGGTTGTTGTCTGCAAGGTTCCGGTTCGAACAGTTATAGAAACTGCTAAAAAGGTCCTTTATACCGGACATATCGGCGATGGTAAAATTTTCGTTTACGATGTAGAAAATGCTATTAAGGTTCGTACAGGAGAGGAAGGGTTTGACGCCCTCCAGGATATTGAATAACAGAAATTAAACAGAAGGCAGAAGGTACTTAACCGTATCTTTTGCCATTCTGTATCTTCACTATGTAAGGGGTTGCAGTGTATGCAGGAAAAAAATATGAATAAAAAAAATCAGGGATTATACGAAACTCAGTTTGAACATGACAACTGCGGAATAGGCGCGGTTGTTAATATTAAAGGAAAACAGTCTCATAAAATTGTAGACGACGCACTTAAAATTGTAGAAAAGCTTGAACACCGTGCCGGAAAAGACGCTGAAGGCAAAACTGGCGACGGTGTAGGTATTATGCTCCAGATATCGCACAGCTTCTTTAAAAAAGCTGCCGCCGGTATCGGTATAAAATTAAAGGATGAAAGAGACTATGGCGTAGGCATGTTCTTTTTTCCTCAGGATACTTTAAAACGAAATCAGGCCAAAAAGATGTTTGAGGTAATAGTTAAAAAGGAAGGCCTCAAATTCTTAGGCTGGCGTACTGTTCCCGTCAATCCCTCTATCCTTGGACAGAGGGCCAGAGACTGTATGCCATATATAATACAGGCAATAATTGAAAGGCCCGATACTATAAATAAGGGTCTTGACTTTGATAGAAAGCTCTATATCATCAGACGTGTATTTGAACAGAGCAATGACAATACGTATGTTGTGTCCCTCTCCAGCCGTACCATAGTATATAAAGGCATGTTTCTTGTAGACCAGCTTCGCAGGTTCTACCCTGACTTACAGGACAGCGATTATAAATCAGCTGTAGCTATGGTACATTCAAGATTTTCAACAAATACAAACCCCAGCTGGGAAAGAGCGCATCCAAACAGATTTATACTCCATAACGGTGAAATAAATACAATCAGAGGAAACGTTGACCGTATGTTAGCCCGTGAGGAAACAATGTTTTCCAAGGTTATGCAAAAGGATATGGATAAAGTCCTCCCGGTTGTAAACATAAGCGGCTCAGATTCCGCTATGCTTGACAACACTCTTGAATTTTTTGTAATGAACGGAATGGACCTTCCGCTTGCTATGATGATAACCATACCCGAACCGTGGAGCAACGATAAAAATATTAGCCGGGAAAAACGCGACCTTTACAGATACTATGCTACCATGATGGAGCCTTGGGACGGCCCCGCTTCAATTCTTTTTTCAGACGGTGATGTCGTTGGAGCGGTATTAGACAGAAACGGTCTGCGTCCTTCCAGATACTATATCACAGATGACGGCTATCTTATCCTTTCCTCTGAGGTCGGGGTGCTCGACTTCGCTCCCGAGAAGGTCTCTGTGAAATCACGTCTTGAACCAGGCAAAATGCTCCTTATTGATACCAGAGAGGGCCGTGTAATATCAGATGACGAGCTTAAGGAAAGATATGCACACAGAATGCCCTATGGCGAGTGGCTTGACCAGTACCTTGTACATTTGAAGGATCTGTCTATACCAAACAAAAAAGTTGAAATATACGACCAGGAAACAAGGGATAAGCTTTATAAAGCCTTCGGCTATTCATATGAGGATGTTAAAACCGCTGTTTTGCCTATGGCTGCCAACGGAATTGAGCCTACGGCTTCAATGGGTATTGATATTCCACTTGCTGTGCTTTCCGATAAGCATCAGCCATTGTTCAACTACTTTAAGCAGATATTCGCACAGGTTACAAACCCGCCTATTGATGCAATACGCGAGGAAATAGTGACAAATACTACAGTATATCTCGGTTCTGACGGAAATCTCCTTGAAGAAAAGCCTGATAACTGTCATGTGCTTCAAATCCAAAACCCTATACTGACAAGCGTTGACATGCTTAAAATTAGGAATATGAATATCCCCGGCTTTAAGGTTGAAACAGTTTCACTTCTCTATTACAAAAACACGCCGCTGGAACGCGCTATTGATCACCTTTATGTTAATGTTGACAGAGCTTATAAAAATGGAGTCAATATTATAATACTTTCAGATAGAGGTGTGGACGAAAACCATGTGGCTATCCCCTCTCTGCTTGCAGTATCTGCTGTTGAGCAGTACTTGATTAAAACAAAAAAAAGAACAGCCGTTTCAATAATACTGGAAAGTGCAGAGCCCAGAGACGTTCATCATTTCGCTACCCTGCTCGGCTATGGCGCAAGGGCAATCAATCCTTATCTTGCCCATGAGTGCATTGGAGAGCTTATACAAATGGGAATGCTTGACAAGGACTTGCATGTCGCTGTTGATGATTACAATGACGCTGTTCTTCATGGAATAGTTAAAATAGCTTCTAAAATGGGCATATCTACAATACAGTCATACCAGTCTGCCCAGATATTTGAAGCTATCGGCATTAAGCAGGATGTAATAGATAAATATTTTACGAATACAGTAAGCCGTGTAGGCGGAATAGGACTTGAAGAAATTGACGACGGTGTTGAGTGGAGGCATTCCCATGCCTTTGACCCTCTCGGCCTGGGCGTTGACACAACATTAGATTCCAGCGGAGCACATAAGTTAAGGAGCGGAGCGGATAAGGATGACCATCTGTACAATCCTAAAACTATAATCACTCTTCAGGAAGCAGCACGTTCCGGCGATTACTCAAAATTCAAGGAATATACCGCTATGGTCGATGATGAGACAAAACCTCATACTCTTAGAGGTGTACTTGAATTCAATTATGACCCGGCTAAGAGTATATCTATTGATGAAGTAGAACCTGCGGCCGAAATTGTAAAAAGGTTTAAGACGGGAGCAATGAGCTACGGTTCTATATCCCAGGAGGCACATGAATGTCTGGCTAAGGCCATGAACACAATCGGCGGAAAATCAAATTCCGGTGAAGGAGGAGAACTTCCCGAAAGGCTGCATTCAGATTATTGCAGTGCTATTAAGCAGGTAGCCTCCGGACGTTTTGGCGTAACAAGTGAATATCTTGTAAGCGCAAAGGAAATTCAGATAAAAATGGCTCAGGGCGCAAAGCCGGGTGAAGGCGGACATCTTCCAGGCAAAAAGGTATATCCCTGGATAGCAAAAACAAGATACTCCACACCCGGCGTATCGCTTATATCCCCTCCCCCTCACCATGATATATATTCAATTGAGGACCTCGCCCAGCTTATATATGACCTTAAGAACGCTAACCGTGATGCAAGAATATCCGTTAAGCTTGTTTCAGAATCAGGCGTAGGCACCATAGCAGCAGGCGTTGCAAAGGCGGGTGCTCAGGTAATACTTATTTCTGGATATGACGGAGGTACTGGAGCCGCTCCCAAAAGCTCAATTCACTGTGCCGGCCTGCCTTGGGAGCTTGGCCTTGCTGAAACGCATCAGACTCTTATTGAAAATGGTCTTCGTTCAAGGGTTGTAATAGAAACTGACGGAAAGCTTATGAGCGGTCGTGACGTCGCAATCGCCTGCATGCTTGGAGCAGAAGAATTCGGCTTTGCCACAGCTCCGCTTGTAACAATGGGCTGTGTTATGATGCGCGTATGCAATCTTGATACCTGTCCTGTAGGTATTGCAACTCAAAACCCTGAGCTGAGAAAGAGATTCAAAGGCAAACCTGAATATGTAATAAACTTTATGATGTTTATTGCCGAGGAGCTTCGCGAAATTATGGCTAAGTGCGGCGTTCGAACAGTTGAGGAACTTGTCGGACACACCGAATTTCTGCATGTACGTGACAAGCAGATAACCGAAAGAGCCTCTAAAATAGATATGAGCCGTATCCTCTACAATCCACATATAGAGGAAAAGGAAACGCATTTTATTCCTGAAAAGACATATGACTTTAAGCTTCAGAATACTATTGATGAAAGAATTCTCCTTAAGAAGTTTTCACAGTCACTTAAAGCTCATAAAAAACAAAAAATAGAAATTAATATAAGCAGTACAGACCGTACTCTAGGAACAATTTTAGGATCGGAGATAACAAAGCTTAACGGCAATACGCTTGAAGAGGATACTTACATTGTAAAATGCAATGGCGGCGGAGGGCAGAGTTTTGGAGCCTTTATTCCCAATGGACTTACAATGGAGCTTGAAGGCGACAGCAACGACTATTTTGGAAAAGGGCTTTCCGGAGGAAAGCTGGTTGTATATCCTCCTAGGGGAAGCAGGTTCAAGCCTGAAGAAAACATTATTATCGGTAACGTCGCTCTTTACGGCGCAACAAGCGGCAAGGCATTTATTAATGGAGTTGCCGGAGAGCGCTTCTGTGTCAGAAATTCAGGGGCTGTTGCTGTTGTTGAAGGAGTCGGCGACCACGGCTGCGAATATATGACTGGAGGTACAGTTCTTATACTTGGAAAAACAGGCAAAAACTTTGCAGCAGGTATGTCAGGAGGTATAGCCTATGTGCTTGACGAAAATCACGATTTATACCTTCGTGTTAATAAAGAGCTGGTTAACATAGATACCGTCAGTGAAAAGCATGATATATTTGAAATTAAAAAGCTTTTAGCAGACCATATTAATGCCACAGGCTCTCCACTTGGAAGGCGTATTTTGGATAACTTCCCTGATTATTGTGAAAAGTTCAAGAAAATAATGCCTATAGATTACAACCACATGCTCCAGTCAATTTCCCAGATGGAAGAAAAGGGAATGTCCAGAGAGCAGGCTGAAATTGAAGCATTCTACATGAATACAAATAGATAAGGAGGAAAGCGTTATGGGAAAACCAACAGGATTTTTAGACTATGAAAGAGAAATAAATCATTCAATAGAGCCTAAAGCAAGAATTAAAAACTTTAATGAATTTCATAATACGCTTTCCCTTGAGGAACGTCGTATTCAGGGCGCAAGATGTATGAACTGCGGAGTACCCTTCTGTCAGTCGGGAATGACTCTTAACGGAATGGCTACAGGGTGCCCGCTTCATAATCTTATACCCGAATGGAATGATGAAATTTACAACTACAACTGGGATCATGCCCTTTCCAGGCTTTTGAAAACAAATGACTTCCCAGAATTTACAGGCCGTGTGTGCCCTGCTCTCTGTGAGGCTGCCTGTACCAGCGGCATGAACGACACACCTGTAACAATTAAGGAAAATGAACTTGCTCTCATAGAAATAGGTTTTAAAAACGGATATATTAAGCCCAGAATTCCGAAGGTCCGCTCCGACAAACGTGTTGCTGTTATCGGCTCCGGCCCCTCAGGACTTGCAGCGGCAGATATGCTTAACCAGAGAGGGCATAATGTAACCGTTTATGAAAAAAGCGACAGAATCGGCGGACTGCTTATGTATGGAATACCGAATATGAAGCTCGAAAAGGATATAGTTGAAAGACGTGTCAGCCTTATGAAAGAGGAAGGCATAGAGTTTATTACAAACGCTGACATCGGCAATACCGTTGATGCAGAAGAAATCGTTAAAGCATACGATGCGGTTGTACTCTGCTGTGGCGCAGGAAACCCACGAGATATAAACACCGTTGGAAGAGAAGGAACAAAAGGAATTTATTTTGCCGTTGATTTTCTCGCTGACAATACAAAAAGTCTACTTAATTCCAACTTTAATGACGGTAAATTTGTCAATGCTAAAGACAAAAACGTTATTATAGTCGGAGGAGGCGACACTGGCAACGACTGCACCGGAACTGTGATAAGGCACGGCTGCAAATCTGTAACCCAGATTGAAATGATGCCCAAGCTTCCTGACGAAAGAGCTGAAAGCAACCCTTGGCCACAGTGGCCCAGAGTATGTAAAACAGATTATGGTCAGGAGGAAGCAATTTCTGTGTTCGGCCATGATCCAAGAATTTATGAAACCACAATTAAAGAAATCGTTTCAGACGAAAACGGAAATCTCAAGGCTGTAAAAACGGTTAAAGTAAAACAAGAGAGAAATCCAGAAACAGGAATTTCTGCAATGAAGGAAGTTGCCGGAAGCGAAAGAATTCTTGAAGCTGATATTCTTATTATAGCGGCAGGCTTTTTGGGCTGTCAGAAGTATACGGCAGATGCGTTTGGAGTTGAGCTTAATGCCAGGACCAATGTAAATACAGTTGAAGGCAGCTATAAAACAAATGTTGACAAGGTTTTTGCTGCGGGCGATATGCGCAGAGGTCAGTCCCTTGTAGTTTGGGGAATTGCAGAAGGACGTGCTGCCGCTAAGGAAATAGACGAGTATTTAATGGGTTATTCAAATATGGTATAAAACTATAATTTTTAAATATTCAACTGCTGCCAAGTAAAGCTGCTTGGCAGCAGGAATAATATTTAAAACACAACCGAATGAGCTATCTTGCAATGCATTAAAATCAGCCCCTAATTTATATTTATTCATATTTTCAGAGGCCGACTGGAATATTCCAGTCGGCCTCACCCCTATAATAAAAACAGGCTCTCCTATTAATTGGAGAGCCTTAATCTTTTATTCTTTTTCCCTGTATTCCGCATGGATTGTTCCGTCGTCCTCAGGAATAATAAAAGCGCATGCAATATAAAGAAGCAGTCCTGTTCCTACAAATATAAGCGTCGCAAGCACCCAAAGTATCCTCACAACAGTTACGTCTATGCCAAAGTATTCGGCTACGCCAAGACATACTCCTGATATTTTTCTTCCTTCTTTTGGTCTTACTAATTTTTTATCGTTCATTATTAATCCTCTCCTTTTTTAACCGGCAGAATTCCATCCGCCTTAAAGCTGAAATACTCACCATTAGCTACTATTACGTGGTCCGCTAAATCAATTTTTATTGCTGAAAGGGCATCAAAGCAGTCTGATGTAAATTTCATGTCCTCATACGACGGCTTTAGACTCCCGCTTGGATGATTATGCATGATTATTATACTTGACGCTTTGTTGTTTACCGCAATTTCAACTACCCTTCTTACTTCGATCAGCGCTGAACCTGATGAGCCGTTTGCAGCCTCAACACATTTTATCAGCGCAAGAGCACTATTAAGACAAATAATATATACCTTTTCTATACTTATATTATCTAAATACGACAATGCGTATTCGCCTACAACATGTGTAGATGACAGTACAAGCTTTTTATCCCACTTTTCAATTGCTGCCCTTCTGTTTATCTCACCGATTATACTGAACATTGTTGCCGCATTCTGACTAATTGAGCATGTTCGAGAAATTGTTTCAGGGTCAGAATATATAAGCTTAGTCAATGAGCCGCCAAATTCATCAAGCAC
>URCD01000043.1 GCA_900546215.1 uncultured Eubacteriales bacterium
TCGTCCTGACCCCAGATATATCGCTCTGAGCCTGTAGGCTTAAGCTTTCTGTGGCGGCCTAAGAAAGTGCCGTCAGGGCCGAAGAAAAGCATACAGCAGTGAAGCGTGCCGTCGATATTATTTCCGTCCTTTTCTGTAATACCCATAGCAAGGTAAACATTGTTTTCAGCGGCAGCCTTGCCAAGAATATCCACCTCAGGCCCCGGAACTGCTACGCAGTTGTCGTGGAACCGCTGGAAATCTTTTCTGCCTTCCATAGTTCTTGCGCCGATATTAAAGCCGAATGTAAGACCTCTTGGATATCCGGGAATAAATGTTTCAGGAAAAACGACGATGTTTGCGCCTTTTTCTGCGGCCTCACGTATAAGACCGATGGCTTTTTCCAACGTTTTCTCCAAATCAAATACAACCGGCGCGGCCTGTACAACCGCCACTCTTACAGTTTTTGCTTTCTCACTCATTGAAAAACACTCCCTTCACACAGCAGTTTTTATTTTATTATAAGTAATATATGTTTATTTGTAAAATATTTATTTTTTATATGTCAATAAGCTTTGGCTATGGTTTTATACAAATTATTTATTTTACATTAAAATTTTATTGGCTTATAATGGAACCAAAATAAATGACGTCTAATTATTAAGGAGGAGAGGCAGATATGGAAAATTATAAAATAGCGGTTATTCCGGGAGACGGGATCGGCCCGGAGGTTATTTCAGAGGGAGTTAAGCTCTTAAAAACAATAGAGGAGCTGGATAAAGAGCTGTCGTTTACAATTTCTGAATTTCCTTGGAGCTGCGGCTACTACAAAGAGAACGGAAAGATGGCGGAGGACGGCTTCATGGACGTACTGAAGGACTACGACGCTATTTACCTGGGCGCCATAGGCTCTCCCGACGTACCCGACCATATTTCATTAAGAGACCTTTTATTTAAAATAAGAAAAGGCTTTGACGAATATGTAAACCTGAGACCCATTAAGCTTTTAAAGGGCGCTCCATGTCCGCTTAAAACCGTAAAAAATACCGCGGACGTCGATATGGTGGTTGTAAGGGAAAACAGCGAGGGAGAATATTCGGGCGTTGGAGCCAGACTTAACGAGGGCAAGTCTAATGAGGTTGTGCTGCAGACCGGCGTATTTTCGAAGGTAGGCACTGAAAGGATTATACGCTACGCCTATGAGCTGGCAAGAAAAGAGAAGAAAACGCTTACGAGCATAAGCAAGGGCAACGCTCTTAATTACTCTATGGTTTACTGGGACGAGACCTTTAAGAGAATAGGCGGGGAATACCCTGATGTAGAAACCCATACCTGCCTTGTTGACGCGGCGTGCATGTTTTTCGTAAAGGAGCCGTCGAGATTTGAAATCATAGTAACATCCAATCTTTTTGGAGATATAATAACCGATTTAGGCGCGGCTATTGCGGGAGGAATGGGCCTTGCGGCAGGCGCGAATATTAATCCCGAAAAGAAATATCCTTCGATGTTCGAGCCTATTCATGGCTCCGCGCCGGATATAGCCGGACAGGGCAAGGCGGATCCCTTTGCCGCAATATGGTCGGTAAGCCAGATGATGGATCATTTTGGGCAGAATAAATGGGGCGAGGCGATAATTCAGGCAATTGACGACGTATTGCTTGAAGGAAAGCATATACCTCAGGATTTGGGGGGAAGAGCTTCGACATCTGAGGCAGGAGAGGCCGTTAGGAAAAAGCTGAAGGAAATATTTAACTGAATCACAGTCTTAGGCTGAAATTAAAAAGCCCCGAAGTTTGTCTTCGGGACTTTTTTTTAATTTATGTCGTTATGAACTCTTATAATAGAGGATATTTCCTTGACATAATGCATTGCGGAAAGCTCCTTGATTGCTCTGAAGAAAAGCTGTTCCTTTACGTTGTCTATTATGAAAACAACCTCGGCGTATCCCGGAAGCTTGGTCTTTTGAACCATTTGGTCTATGCTGGCGTTGTTTCCTGAGAAGGTGCTTGCAACCGCCGCAAGGGTACCCGGTTTATCTTCAAGGAGCGTGCGGACGAAATATTTGCTCTCAATATCATCCATTGTCTTAAGCGGAATATCCTTATAGCAGGTGCAGCCTATTCTGCCGTTGCAGCTGTAGGCAATATTTCTGCATACGTCTATTACGTCGCCCATTATTGCGCTGGCTGTAGGAAGCTCGCCGGCTCCTCTGCCATAGAACATTGCATCCCCAAGGGAATCTCCATGCACAAATACTGCGTTAAAGGAGTCGTTAACAGAAGCCAGAGGATGCGATTTTGGTATAAACATGGGAGTAACCCTTACCTCAATGCCACTCTCTGTATTTTTTGCTGTTGCAATGAGCTTAATTACACAGCCAAGCTCATTGGCGTATTTAATATCCTTTGCCGATATTTTTGATATGCCTTCCGTATAGACGTCCGAAAACGTTACCCTTGAATTAAACGCGATTGAAGCAAGAATGGCTATTTTTCTTCCCGCGTCAAGACCCTCGATGTCTGCTGTAGGGTCGGCTTCCGCGTATCCAAGGTCTGTGGCAAGCTTAAGCGCTTGTTCAAACTCCATTCCCTCTTCGGTCATTTTTGTAAGGATGAAGTTTGTTGTTCCATTTATTATACCCATTATTTCGGATATGCTGTTTGCGGCAAGGCACTGCTTAAGGGGTCTTATAATAGGTATTCCGCCCGCAACCGCAGCTTCAAAGAGAAGGTCGCACTTATGCTGGGCGGCCGTATCAAGCAGTACATGGCCGTGCTCTGCCATAAGGTCCTTATTGGCGGTTACAACATGCTTGCCGCGGCTTAAGGCCTCTGTTATATATGTTTTAGCCGGTTCAATACCGCCCATTACCTCAATTACTATATCAATGCTGTCGTCATTGATTATATCCTCCCATTTGTTTGTAATAAGAGACATATCAATTCCATCACGGTGCTTTTTCGTATTTTTAACAAGTATTTTTGCAACCTCAAGCTCTGAACCTATTTTGAATGGGAACTCATCCTTCTGGTTTTGTATGATTTTATAAACGCCGGTTCCTACCGTGCCTAAACCAAGTATGGCGGCTCTGATTTTTTCTTTCATCCTTCTTCTCCTTTTTTCTTGTTGTGATAAAGTAATTTTAACATATAGCGGAGCAAAGTCAAGAAAAAAATGTCCTCTTTAAGAGGACATTTGTATTTGATATCAAATGCTGTAGGTATGCTCAAGGGGGCCGCTGCCCTTGCCCAGATTAAGCTGTGCTTTAAGCGCGCCAGTAAGGTATTTCTTTGCGTTACCAATGCTTTCCTTTAATGAATATCCTTTGGCAAGGTTGCTGGCAATTGCCGAAGAGAGTGTACAGCCGGTTCCGTGTGTATTGGGATTGTCAACTCTTTCGGAAGAAAACCACGTTATCTCGCCGTTCTGGTACAGCAGGTCCGTAGCGGTTGATACAAGATGACCGCCCTTTATAAGTATACCGCCGTCAACTAATTCTGATATTTTTTCAGCTGCTCTAATCATATCATCGGTGTTTCTGATTTCAAAGCCACATAAAACCTCGGCTTCAGGAATGTTTGGGGTTATAACGGCTCCCAAAGGAAGCAGCTTGGTTATAAGCGCCTCGCACGCCTCGTCACTGAGCAGCTTGCCGCCGCTTGTGGATACCATTACTGGGTCCACCACTATGTTTTCAGCCTTGTATTCATTAAGCTTATCTACAATTACATCAATAATTTTGCTGTTTGAAACCATTCCTATTTTTACCGCGTCAGGACGTATATCCTGAAATACGCAGTCAAGCTGCTTGGCGACAAACTCAGGAGGGGTATCTATTACATCATAAACTCCCATAGTATTTTGGGCTACAAGAGAGGTTATAACGCTCATGCCGTAGAGCTTATGGACTGTTATGGTCTTAAGGTCCGCCTGCGCTCCAGCGCCGCCGGTAGGGTCTGTCCCCGCTATGGAAAGCACCTTTTTAATTTCCGGCTTAGCCTCTGTCATTTCTTTTGACAGTGCGAGAAGGCCTTTAGCGGCCTCTTCAATATTATCCTTGGCGAAAATCGCGGAAACCACAGCTACTCCGTCAACGCCTGTTCCCTTGAGTTTAAGTATATTGTTTTCGTTTATGCCGCCTATTGCGACTACAGGAATATGAACCGCATCGCATATATCCTTAACAACGCCAAAGGATGTGGTATCGGCGTCAAGCTTTGTGCTGGTCGAAAATACGGCGCCTACACCTAAGTAGTCGGCTCCATGCTCCTGTGCTGTTATGGCTTCCTTAACATTATGAACGGAAACCCCAATTATTTTATTGTCTCCAAGCCTTGCGCGTACATCGCCTGTTTCCATATCGCTTTGGCCTACATGTACTCCGTCAGCTCCGCAGGCAATCGCAATATCTACATTGTCGTTAATGACAAAGGGAACGCCGTATTTTTTACACAGCTCTTTTACGGCAAAGGCCTCAGCAAGAAATGAGTCATAGTCAAGCTCCTTTTCCCGAAGCTGAATAAATGTGGCGCCGCCCTTAAGCGCTTCCTCCACCTGTTCTGCTACTGTTTTGCCCTTAAGCCAGCTTCTGTCAGTGACCGCATACAAAAGCATGCCATCTTTAATAGATTTCATATTTAGCCCTTCTTTCAAGTGTATCGCCGTCAAGATTATATACGGCGTCTATTAAGTAATTTCTAAATGTAGCGTTTCCGCCTCCGGTATTGGAAAGCCTTTCATAGGCCAGCTCACCGCATACTCCCATAGCAATAGTCGCCGCCGCCGCTGCTTCAAGAATGTTATCGCGGTTGGCCGCAATATACGCGGCGGTCATTGCCGTAAGCATACACCCGCTGCCGGTTATCCGCGACATTATAGGATGACCGTTTTTAACTATGTATGCCCTGTTGTCTGAGCATACTATATCTATAGCCCCTGAAATAGCTATGACAGCGCCCGTTTCAGCAGAAAATTTTTCCGCAAAGGAAATTACGCAGCTTAGGTTTTCATCAGTTACCTTATCGCTTATGTCCGCGTCTACGCCCTTAGCTTGGCCTATTCCCAATGCCAGAGTCTTAATCTCTGATATATTTCCACGGATAACGTCAAATTTAATCGACGACAAAAGGTCCTCAGCCGTTTTTGTCCTTAGCCGGGACGCGCCTGCCCCGACAGGGTCAAGCACAACGGGATGTCCCAGCCTATTAGCTGTTTTTCCGGCTTTATGCATAGAGGGAATTGTTCTTGAATTTAAGGTTCCGATATTAATATTCAGCCCGGCGCAGATGGAAGTTATTTCTTCAACCTCCGCCTCGTCGTCAGCCATAATGGGAGAGCCGCCGCAGGCAAGCAGAATATTGGCCGCGTCGTTTACCGTTACATAATTTGTTATGTTGTGTATAAGAGGCGTTTTAAGCCTCACGTTTTCAAGACAGCTTTTAAGCATTTTTTCCTCCCTCCGAAATAAAAAAGGAGAACGGCCTGTTGGCGTTCCCCTGTGAGAATCTTATTAGCTTCCTACGTTGGCATTATCCAAATCAGGTGAGATACGGCTTAGGCGTATCAAGGGTTGAAAATCTTTCTCTCAGCCAGTGAATACCAAAAGGCAATTCACAGCACCCCTGCATTTTTATTTAATTCTAACGCACTTAAACAAAAGTGTCAATGTTATTTCCTAGTTCCGGATATAATATAAACATAATCGGTATCAGCAACAATATCTATGCTGAATAAATCTTTAAAATTGCCGCTTTCTGTTTTGGCGGGCAACAATATGTCTGAAATTTCAGCAGCGCCCTGGGAATGCCGGTGGTTTATTTTGTCCCTGCCTTCGCTGTGGGCAAGAATAAACCGTCCATTTGGCTTTAATACGGAATAGAGCTTTTTGGCAAAGGCTTTTTTATCAGGGAAATGAGGATAAGCCCTGTATATGAAGGCTATATCAAAATCTTTTTCTGGAAAATCATAAAAATTTCCTTTCCATAGGTTTATTCTTCTGTCACTGTATTTTTCCGAGGCTTTTTTGAGCATGCTGTCTGAAAGGTCAATACCCCACAAACAGGATGGATTTAATGCAAGTATATCATTGAAAAGAACTCCTGTTCCGCAGGCAATATCAATTACCTTATCATTTTCTCGAAGTCCGCTCAGCGCCATTACCGCTTTTAGGCTCAGGAAATTGCCGGCAAAGGTTTCGTCCCAAATGGAAGCCATTTTATCGAAAAAATCCTCAGTGTCCTTAAGATACTCATTCATTTTAACTTTTCCTCCTGTTTTTTGATAACATTATAATCTAAAAGAATAATATCGGTCAATTATACAAAAAATTAGTGTAACAACATTTTTAAGGAGGAAAAATTATGATAGCTGAAAAGGTTACAGTTGATACAGTTGAACTTTTGAAGGAATGTGATGCGGGAGTTAAAACCGCTGTAAAGTCATTGGACGAGGTTTTAGACGTTGTCGAGAATAAGGAGCTCAAAGAGCTGCTGGAAAAGAACAAGGCAGAGCACGAAAAAACCGGACTTTTAATTGACTCCCTCTTGGCAAAATGCAATAAAGAGGGAAAAGACCCTTCGCCAATGGCGCAGGTAATGGCATGGACAAAAATAAATATGAAGATTATGGCTGACAAAAACGATAAAACCATTGCCGACCTTATTACTGACGGCTGCGGTATGGGCATTAAAACGTTGTGCAAATACAAAAATGAGTATGAGCATGCCGATAAGGAAGCGGTTGATATTGCCGAAAAGCTTATAAAGCTGGAAGATGACCTTGTCTATAAACTCAGAAGATATCTTTAAGAGTATTTAATGGAAATTTTAAGATATGGCGATTTACAAATGTTTCTAAAAAATATATAATCAAATAGGGCAAATGTATGTAAAAAAATACCTTGTCCGTTACCCGATAAATATGACAGCTTTATGGCGGAGGAAGACATATATGAGAAAAACAAAGATAGTTTGTACTTTAGGTCCGGCAACAGATGATTTAAAAGTACTTGAAAGCATGATAGAGGAAGGCATGAATGTGGCGAGATTTAATTTCTCGCATGGAACATATGACGAACATTTGCAAAGACTTGAGGAGCTTAAGCAGGCAAGAAGGGATAAAAGCAGATATGTTGCGGCTCTGCTTGACACAAAGGGTCCGGAAATCCGTGTCCGTAAGTTTAAGGACGGTCTAATTAATCTTGAGGCGGAGCAGGAATTTACTCTTACAACAAGAGAGCTTGAGGGAGACAATAAAATCGTTTCAGTTACCTATAAGGATTTTCCAAACGACGTATCCATAGGAACCAGGGTGCTCATTGACGACGGCCTCATTGAGCTTAGGGTTATTGATAAAAACGAGACTGATGTGAAATGCGTGGTTGTAAATCCAGGACCCGTATCCAACAATAAGGGCGTCAATTTGCCCGGAACAGTCGTTTCAATGCCATATATGAGCGATAAGGACGTCGAGGATATTAATTTTGCCGTTGATAACGACTTTGATTTTATAGCGGCGTCGTTTGTAAGGACTGCCGGAGACGTATTAAAAATCAAAAGGATACTTGAGGAAAGAAACTGCTCTACAATAGCTATAATAGCTAAAATTGAGAATAAGCAGGGCGTGGAAAACATTGACGAGATACTTCAGGTATCTGACGGCGTTATGATTGCCAGAGGCGATATGGGAGTGGAAATTCCCTATGAGGATGTTCCGGTTATCCAGAAGATGATAATTAAGAAGGCTGCAAAGGCAGGAAAAATGACAATTACCGCCACGCAAATGCTTGAATCCATGATGAAAAACCCAAGACCTACAAGAGCTGAAACAGCCGACGTTGCCAACGCTGTTTTCGACGGTACCGGAGCCATAATGCTATCTGGTGAAACAGCGGTCGGAAAATACCCTGTCGAGGCCGTAAAAACAATGGCGAGGGTTGCGGTAAGGGCAGAGGAAGCTATAAATTATAAAAAGAGATTTTTCACTGACGAAAGAAAATCGAATCCTAATATTACGGACGCTATCAGCCATGCTACCTGTACGACGGCGCATGACCTTAACGCAAGGGCCATTCTTACGGTAACAAAATCAGGCACAACGGCAAAAAATATAGCCAGATACAGGCCTGGCTGCGATATATTGGCCTGCGCGACAAATGAAAATCTTTGCCGCAGACTTAATCTTGTATGGGGAGTCGCTCCTATTCTTGTGGAAGACGAGTTTGACACATTTGCCCTCTTTGACAAATGTGTTGATAGAGCAATGGAACTCAACTATTTGGACAAGGGAGACACTACGGTAATTACCGCCGGCCTTCCGCTTGGAATACCGGGAACCACAAATATGATTAAGGTGCAGATTGTAGGACATAAGTATTAATAAGCGCTTATGCGGGATTAAACAATACAGCAGCCTCTGTTTTAACAGGGGCTGTACATTTACAGGTGATATAATGGAGAAAATATTTAAATCCATATATGAGACGCTTCTTAAGGGGCAGGATGTTATGCTTGCCTCTATAATATCCTCCTCAGGCTCTACTCCAAGGGGACAGGGCGCGAAAATGCTCGTTTTCGAGGACGGCAGTACAGAGGGAACGATTGGCGGTGGACGTGTGGAGTATTTATGCGCGTTGAGGGCTGCCGAAGCCCTTAGGAAGAAGCGCTCGTTTGTAGCCGCTTATGATTTAAGCAATAAAGATATAGCTGATGTAGGTATGATATGCGGGGGAAATGTCGAGGTATGCTTTAAATATTTTTCATCTAAAGATTTAGCATTGATCCAGTATATAAATGACTTAATAAAAAAACAGGAGACCTCCTGGCTGATAACGCGGGCGGAAGGGTCAGCGGTTGATATTGGTATATATGACAGGATAAATGGAGTAATGTTTATTGACTCAGTAACAGATACTGATATGCAAAAGTGGACGGAATGCAAACATGCATTTGAACATGGCGGCAGCACACTGTTTATTGAGCCGCTTGTAAAAAAGGGACATGTTTATATTTTTGGTGCGGGACATGTTTCCAGAGAGCTTGCTCCTTTGCTTTCACATCTTGATTTCAAGGTAAGTGTTTTTGAGCAAAGGGAGGAATTAATTAAGACCTTTCCCACTGGAATAGACATAATACAAGGTGAGTTTAAGGAAATAGGACGGTATATAGATTTAACGGAATATGATTATGCGGTAGTGATGACAAGCGGACATTCAGCCGACTTTGAGGTTTTGGAACAGGTTTTGAGAAAAAACCTTTCATATGTAGGTGTAATTGGAAGCAGAAATAAAATTGCCATTACAAGAAAAAGGCTTATTGAATGTGGAATAGACGAAAATAAAATTGACAGCCTGCACACGCCTATTGGCCTTGCCATTAAGGCCAGTACCCCTGCGGAGATTGCGGTAAGCGTGGCCGGGGAACTGATACTGCACAGGGCTGAGCACTGATGAAAGGAGAATGTATATGAAATTTGGATGCTGTGCGTCGGTTAAGCTTTACAGTAATGTTGTAAACGCTGGATACGACTTCATAGAGGTTCCCGGATGGGAACTGGCGGAAATGACAGCCGCTGAGTTTGATGAGATAAGGAAAATTATAATTAATGGGCCTATACCCTGTCTTGCTGTAAACGCCTATGCCAAAAGCGAGCCTAAAATGGTCGGAGACGGATTTTGTCCTAAAAAGACAGCAGAGTATGCCGAGCTGGTAATGCTTAGGGCTTCCGCCCTTGGCGCTAAAACAGTTGGAATAGGCGCTCCAGGTATTAGAAAGCTTCCCGGAACCTATGATAAAAATAAGGCATGGGAGCAGGCAAAACAATTCCTTATTATAACTGCTGATATTGCCAAAAAGTACGGCGTGACTATACTGTTTGAATCAATACATAAATATCTGTGCGATTTCGGAAATACTGTGGATGAGGTCTATGAGATGGTTGATGACGTAAACCTTCCCAATGTAAAAATGGTTCTTGATTATTATAATATGAAGCCTATGGGCACAGATATATATGATATAGGCAAATATATTAAATATACTGAACATCTGCACACAAGCGGTATGGGGGAGAATTACTCAAGGCCTCAAATTACCGATGAGGACTATGAAGAACTTGTTAATATTTTTAAATCAGTTAAGGCGCTTGGATATGACGGTACTTTCAGCAACGAGTCTGATAACAGTAATTTAGATACAGACGGAAAAAAGGCCTTAGAAATTATCAAAAAAGCATATGATAATGCAAATAAATAAATTTAAAAAGGAATGATGTTTATTACATCATTCCTTTTTATTGTCTGCGGGGGATGGGAAAAGTTGTCAGATTTTTCGTATATTATTATCCCGTACTTTATTATGTTGTCCATAAGCAGCTTATCGGTATTATGGTCTATGTGGACTATATCAAATTTCAAAAGCGTAGGGAGATCCTCTATATCAGACCAGAAACCGGACTTGTTGATTTCAGGCATCCCAAATACAGCCAGGTCTATATCGCTCCGGTCATGATTGTCACCGCGGGCACGAGAGCCGAACAGCACACTATAACCAGTCAATTTTCAGAAAAGTGTGGCTTGAGTATAAGCATACCGGCGATATGCCTTATTTTGATATACAGGTCACAAACGAGGATCCTACCTCATCAATAGGCAGACAATTATTTTGAAAGAATGTTTATCCGAAGGAGGACCGCTTGCTAAATATGACGCTGACGCGGAATATCTTGATGAGGAATTAAGCGGCACGTTTGATGACCGGGAAATGCCCGAGACATTTAAGGTTTTAGAGGCAATGAAATAAATATTGAAATATATTCCATAACTTGTTTTTTTGGTATATAATTATATCAAACAATTTGGGGGTGGAATATATGAAGAAATTTATGCTGTCCTTTTGTAAAGCGCTTTCGCTGGCAATAGGAATTATTGGACTTATTATAGCTGCTTATGGAACTATATATAGCACCACCAAAGGTTCTGTTGCGGCGATATGGGCCTATTTTGGCATCCCTGGTATTTTATTTTTAATACTCTCTGTATATCTTGGAAAAAAATATAAACGGGATTATCCCAAAACACAAGAGCAGATAGAGGCCGAGCAGCGGGCTAAGGCAGAAAAGAAAGAGGCTAGACAGAAGAAGATTGCCGCCGCCAAGGAAAAACGAGAAATTCAAAGGAAATTAGAAGAAGAAAGAAAGGCCGCCGAGGAACGTGAAAAACAGGAAAAAATAGCGGAAAACCTGAGGAAGGCGGAGGAAATAAAAAATACCGTTTATTATTTGGGGCATGTTTCAGGACTTCCGTTGTCTGAAGGGGCGATATGTAATATAAGGTGCTTTGACGACGAGTTTTTGATTACCGGCGCAGGCAATAATTTTCATCTGCCATTTCAAAAGGTTACGGACGTATGTATAAAAACTGATACCGAACTGCAAAAATCCTATGTCAGCAGTATAGGCGGTGCAATAGGCGGTGCGGTGCTGTTTGGCACGCTGGGTGCGATGATAGGCGGATGTGCTAAAGAAAAAACAGTGGCACAGATAACATATTATCTCATAATTACATACATCAAAGATGAAAATGTAAGTTATATAGGGTTTGAAATTAAAGAAAATTTGGATAAGGTGTTGAAATGGACGGCAAGCTTCATTTCAAAGCATGAATCGGTTGGAAAAGATATAATATTATGATATTGATTAAGCGCTCACTAAGTGGGCGCTTAATCAATAGAGCTTCTGCAGAAAAAGGGTGATGGCAAATAAGCTCAGCATGCAGAGACATAAACGAATTACTGCCGGCGGCGCAAAAGGCTTGCCGGCTTTTTATGAAGAAATGCGGAGAAGCCGGCTTAAAGATATTTATAACGGAAACATATCGCTCGCAGGCGAGGCAAAATGAGCTGTATAATCAGGGACGGACTACGCCGGGTCAGATAGTCACATGGACAAAAAAGAGCAACCATACAGGCCGGTTAGCTTGGGATATAGCATGTATAGGTAAGGAGTTATACGATATATCAGTTTTAAACAAGGCTGGTCAGATAGGGAAGTCACTAGGTATAACATGGGGTGGAGAATGGGCCACGCCGGATAAGCCGCATTTTGAAGTAAAAGCTGATTGGAAAGAACCGAAGGAGGAAAAAGAAATGACGCAAGAACAATTTAATAAAATGATGGACAATTATCTTGCTGAGAGAAGTAAGAAGCCTGTGAGCGATTGGGCCAGTGAAGAGTTTAAAAAAGCTACTGAAGCGGGAGTAGTAGACGGTATAATGCCGCAAGCCTTTGCAACGAGGGAGCAGGTAGTGGCTATGATTTTAAGAAGTATATCATAATATCTTTAAAGTGATTGAATTACACTAACATAATATAAGTTTGTTAAGGGTATTTCTAAGGGTCAAGACTTGTTTATTATATCAAAAAAGCCCTCAAAACCTGATGTTTTAAGGACTTTCTAATCTGCGGGGGATGGGACTTGAACCCACATGAACTAACGTTCACTAGAACCTGAATCTAGCGCGTCTGCCAATTCCGCCACCTCCGCATATATAACAATAACCGTATCATTGTAATACGGTTATTATAAAAAGTGTGTGCGACATGATTCGAACACGCGGCCTTCTGATCCGTAGTCAGACGCTCTATCCAGCTGAGCTACGCACACATATAAAGCACCCTTAAAAAGGTACCTTGTTATATTATCATAAGCAATTTATAAAATCAAGGGGTTTATATAAAAAATTTTACAGGCATTTAACTCTTCGTTTTTCTTGCCTATATTCATAGTGGGCGTTATAATACCTAGGAGGTGTTATTATGATAGATTCTTTCGGCAGAAAAATTGAATATATGCGCGTTTCTGTCACTGACAGGTGCAATCTGCGCTGTGGATATTGTATGCCGAAAGGCATAAAAAATATATCGATGTCAGAAATTTTGACGTTTGAGGAAATAGCGCGCGCCTGTGAAGCAGCCGCGGATTTAGGTATAAAGTATATAAGGTTGACAGGAGGGGAGCCTCTTGTAAGGCTTGGAATAGAAAAGCTTGTAGCTATGATAAGGTCAATAAAAAAAATAGAGAGTATTACAATGACAACAAACGGTATACTGCTGAAGGAGAAGCTTCCTGAACTTGTAAAGGCCGGGCTTGACGGGGTTAACGTCAGCCTTGATACTCTTGACGCGGACAAATATAAAAACATTACCGGCTTCGATATTCTGGATAAAGCTCTCGGAGGAATTGACGCTGCTTTAGAGGCAGGAATAAAGGTTAAGATTAATACGGTTGTTTTAAAGGAAAATATCGACGATTGTTTTGACATAATTAAAATGGCTGAAAAGCTTCCCATAGACGTTAGATTTATTGAAATGATGCCTATAGGGGAAGGAAAAAATTTTGACTCTATAAGCTGTGAAACGATATTTGATAAAATACTTTCCGAATATGAAGGCGTTGTAAGGGACGGCAGGCATATAGGAGCCGGTCCGGCAAAATATTATCATATACCCGGCTTTGTGGGAAGCATAGGTTTTATAAATGCCGTACACGGAGCGTTCTGCGATGAATGCAACCGGGTAAGGCTGACTTCTGAGGGCTTTCTTAAGGCATGCCTTTGCTACGGTGACGGAGAAAGCATCAGGGAAACGCTAAGGAATGGCGAAACGGAGAACCTTAAAATAATCTTTGAAAGGATAATAAAAAATAAACCCGGAAAGCATTGCTTTGACCAGCGCCAAAACATAACGGAAGGACACGATATGTCGGAAATAGGCGGCTGAAACAAAATTTCCTTTTTTTGTTGAAATATAAAATTTAATTTGATACAATTTATCAGTGGACAAACGGCGGGAGGCGTTATTATGAGAAGAGATTCGGGCAGGCTGACACTTATACTTCTGTTGCTTGCGGGTCTTGTTATAGGCGGTTTTATAGGGGAATGGCTGAGTTCATATCCAACGTTTTCTTTCCTCAATTACGGTAAAACCTTTGGACTTACTTCGCCGCTTATTTTAGATTTAAATGTGCTTGTTTTAACCTTTGGCTTAACGGTTAAATTTAATTTGGCAAGCATAATAGGAATAGTGATTGCTTTCATCATATACAGAAGACTGTGATAGACAGAGAGGTATTTGAAATGGAGATTATTTTAGCGTCAAATTCATCGAGAAGAAAAAATTTGCTTACAATGCTTAATGTGCCGTTTACTGTAATTGAAAGCGGTGTTGATGAGCGTGTTGAGGAAGCCAATTATATGCAGAAGGGCGTGGAGCACACTCCCTACGAATGGGTAAAGGCTATTGCGGCTATTAAAGCTGAAACAGTTGGACGAAACGTAAGCGGAGACAAAATAATAATTGCCGCGGACACAATAGTCACTTATATGGGTAAAATAGTTCATAGGCCGTTTGAAAAAGCACAGGCTGTTGAAATGCTGAAAATGCTTTCAGGGCACAAGCATACGGTATATACTGGGCTTGCGGTTATGTATAAGAATGAAAACGGGAACTATAGGCTTAATAAATCCGTAACCTCTACAGATGTTTATATGAGAGAACTTACGGATAAGGAAATAGAGGATTACGTTGACACAAAGGAGCCCTACGACAAGGCCGGCGGCTACGGAATACAGGGCAAGGGTTCGCTTCTTATCGACCATATCGACGGCGATTATTTCAATGTAGTCGGATTGCCTCTTGTACAGCTTTATACCGAGCTAAGTGAAAATGGTGTAAATATAATGGAATTTTGGAATTAATAAGATGGCCGCACCCAAGAGGGAGCGGCCTTTTCTGACGCCTTTTATTATTTAGGAATACTATGGGGAGGGTACAGCCGCAGGTTAATATATCCGATTTTTAGCAAGCAAATATGATGCTCTGCTGTAATCTGATTTTTTTACATAAAATGTAAATTCAGTATCGTAATTAACGTTTTTGCCATAAGACTGCATTTGGTTTTTATACCCCGGCGAGTAGGCAGACGTACTTGTACGGCTTATTACTTTCAGCTTGTAATCAATTTTATTGCCTGCAAGCAAATCTCTTATGGCAGCCTGCTTTGGCGAGTCAAAGGTGCTGATTAACTCCCTGCGGTTAAAAATTGTTATCATGAGAACACCTCCCGATAGATGGCCAATTATTATTTAAACAGCTCTTTTCCGCAGTGGCTGCAGTAACAAGGGTGCTCCTCGCGCATTGGCAGAGGTTCTCCACAGTAAGGGCATACCCAGAATTTTAGTATGAGTACTATTCCTGAAATTGACATTACGGATACGGTTATTAGTAAAAACGCGCTGGAAGCATGTAAAAATGATCCTAAAATTATAATCGCCAAACACAAACCCATAATGCACCAGTAAAGCTTACGCACATTTTTATATGTTATTTTCACGCTTTAAACACCCTCCCTAAAATAGACAGCTTTTTTGCAAAACAGGATTGAAACAGTTAATCATTCTTACAAAGATCATAGAATAGAGTTTAGTCTTTAGCAAGTATTTTGATGAAGTTGTTTCCAAATTTGAGTTCAAAAGGTATTGATAAAAACGGTGTGGATTTTCACTCCACTTTAGCTAACTGTTACGGAAAGGTAGGTTAATATATCCGGTTTTTTGCAAGCAAATCTCTTAAAGTGGCCTGCTTTGGCGAGCCAAAGGTGCCGATTAACTCCTTGCGGTTAACTAACCCTATTTCAGATTAAGTCACTTAGAAGAAAAGGCAAAACTAACTTATTCAAATTTTTCAATTTCAACTTCATAATGCATTTCACTAAAATTTAGAGTACATTTATCAATTTTATCTATTTTTATTTTATCAGATCCATCGATGTAAAAAACATTTTGTTTGATAGGCTGTTACCTTTATTAATAACCGGCACATATAATGCTAAGTTGTTTGCTCCTGTCACGTCTGCAATAGATTCTTCTACTCCCATACAAAAATTCCAAAAACTGAAATCAGAATCTATAGATACCGGAATAAAAAGTCTTAAAATGATAACAGCCCATAAAACACAGAATACACTATGCGGAATATGGTTTTTAAAAATTTTCCGAATAAATAATGTCATCGTTATCATGACTGCGGCAGATATATTTAACGATAATATACTCATAATGTCACCTTACTTAAGCCGGTTAATGAGGTCCTTAAGGTCGTCAATTTCAGATTTGGTTAATGATTCGTCATTAAGAAATGCCTTCAAAAAGCTTTTCTTTGAATTATCAAAGAAATCGGCTAATAAATCTGATATTTTAGCCTCCTGTATGCGGCTTTTTTCAATAAGGGGCTTACAAATAAAACCGGGTTCTTCCCTCTCGATAAAGCCCTTTTCTATACATTTCTGCAAAACAGTGTAGGTTGTGCTTCTTTTCCAGCCGATACTTTCCTCCAGTATTTTATACAGCCTGTTTGCAGGCAAAGGTCCTTCTCTCCAAAGCACCTCAAGTATTTTCATTTCAGTTTCCCTAATATTCATATTTGCCCCTCACTTTGTCTAAGTACTTAGACAAAGTATACCACAAATTTTCATATTTTACAATAAAGTAGAATAATTATGATATCTAAAATCACTATAAGAAAAAATGAAATTTACTGTGCAAGTTTCGAAAAATAAGGTTGACATTTAAGCGCAATGGGCACACTATCATTTGGTGTGTTTGTATTATAATTAAAACAGGTACATACTTATTTCAACTTTCTTAAATTTACATAAGTCATTATTCTTGTATTGAAAAAATCATGGAAAAAGGTTAATATTAAATATACTGGGTTAATTATACTCAAAAAGATTTACAGACTGAATTTGGTTTTTATAATATATGATTGTGACTGGATATTTTCGAGAGGGGCGAGCTATATGTTTGGCAGAGATATGGGTATAGATTTAGGTACAGCCAACACCCTTGTTTATGTTAGAGGAAAAGGAATAGTGGTTAACGAGCCTTCGGTTGTTGCTGTGAATACCAACACGAACGAGGTTCTTGCGGTAGGAAATGAAGCTAAGGAAATGATAGGAAGAACACCTGGAAACATTGTTGCCATAAGGCCGGTAAAGGATGGGGTTATAGCAGATTTTGCAATAACTCAGGCAATGCTGAGATATTTTATTGATAAGGCTTATACAAGGTCGCTTTTTGGCCCTAAGCCAAGGGTTATAGTATGTGTGCCTTCAGGCGTTACCGAGGTTGAGAAGAGGGCCGTTGTTGAGGCCACAATAGCAGCTGGGGCAAGAGACAGGGAAGCCTATCTGATAGAGGAACCAATGGCCGCTTCAATAGGCGCAGGACTTCCGGTTGAGGAGCCTACGGGCAGTATGATAGTCGATATTGGCGGCGGCACAAGCGAAGTGGCCGTCATATCCCTTGGGGGAATTGTAACCAGTACCTCTCTAAGGGTTGCGGGGGACGAGCTTGACGCATATATCGTTGCGTATATTAAAAAGGAATATAATCTGGCTATCGGCGACAGGACGGCGGAGGAGATAAAGCTTACAATTGGCTCCGCATATCCAAAGGATGTTTTGGAGGAAATGGACATCAGGGGAAGGGACCTTTTAACTGGCCTTCCTAAAACAGTAACAATAACAAGCGATGAAATGCAGAAGGCGATCCATGACCCCATACATGAAATTATAGATTCAATAAAGCAGACCCTGGAGTCAACTCCCCCGGAGCTTGCGGCGGATATTATGGAAACAGGAATTACGCTTACCGGAGGCGGCGCATTGCTTTCGGGACTTGATAAGCTTATATCCGATGAAACCGGAATGCCTGTCAATATTGCTGACGACCCGCTTGACTGCGTGGTAATTGGCACTGGACTGGTGCTTGAAAATATTGACAAGCTTAAGGGAGTGCTTATATCTCCCAGAAAGCCAAAATTTTGACAGGGAGCGTTTTAATTGAAATTCTTTAATGAATATAAGAGGCAATTGATTATACTTTCAGTTATAGCCCTTGCAGTTATTTCTTTTTTCACGGCAGGAAGACAAATAAACGCCGCGTTTATGGACGATGTGCTGGGCTTTGTTGTCACGCCTTTTCAGGGGGCCGTTGCGTCAGTTACCAGCTGGGTAAATGAGTCGGTAAACGACATTGTCCACAGAAATGAGCTGGCGGATGAAAACAGAGAGCTTAAGGCTCAGCTGGAGGAGCTTGAGGCTGAAAACCAGCGTCTTTCTCTTTATGAAGAGGAAAATAAAAATCTTTCACAGCTGCTTGAGGTTGCCCAAAAATATCAGGACTACGATACTACTGGCGCACAGGTAATTGCAAAGGATACCGGTGTTTGGTATGACAGCTTTTTGATTGATAAGGGAGAAACAGATGGTATTGATAATAACATGGCAATTATAAATGCCGGTGGACTTGTTGGAAGAGTTGTTAAGACAAGTGCTGTATACTCTAATGTATACAGCATATTGGACAGCCGTTCATCTGTGTCAGCCCAGAGCCTCAGGACAGGAGATTTAGGCGTTGTTACGGGTGATCATGAGCTTATGAACCAAGGGCTTTGCAAGATGGAATACATAGATTCCGATGCTGAAATTATGGAAGGCGATGAGATAATCACCTCAAGCCTGAGTGAATTTTATCCGGCGGGTATAAGTATAGGTTATGTAAAGGAAATACACCAGGATGAAAATGGGCTTACGAAATACGCTGTTATAGAACCAAAGGTGGACTTTAAGCATCTTGATACCGTACTGGTTGTTATGGAAGCCCTTGAAAAGCCGTCGGAGGTAAACTGATATGCTTAACATAATAGTGACAGCTCTTGTGCTTATTATCAATTTTATATTGCAGTCTACGGCGCTTCACCTTATTGAGATTAGAGGTGTAATACCTGACACAATGATAATAATTATAGTGTCCTACGCACTTTTAAGGGGTCAGGCTGCGGGGGCTGTTACCGGTTTTTTTGCCGGATTGCTCTATGATATAATATTTGGCAGCTCCTTGGGCTTTTACGCGCTGATG
>URCD01000044.1 GCA_900546215.1 uncultured Eubacteriales bacterium
TTGTCGATATTGAATATAATTGAATAAATATTACCATTAACTTGTAAAATACGTTCTTCCAATCGTGTTATTTTAGCAAAAACTGTCATATCATGCGGATAGAGGTGTTTATTATGTCAAAATCCGCTGCAAAGAATTTTGCTAAACTTTTAAAACAGTACCGAATAATGAACGATTTAACACAGGATGAAATGGCTTTTAGGTGCGGATTAAGCACTAGACATTATCAGAATTTAGAGGCCGGAAAAGTTAATCCTTCTTTGACTACCGTCATTAGAATTGCAACTGTTCTTGACCTTGATTTAAACTGCCTAAAAGTCATAAGTGAATTTAATGATGAGTTTGAAAATGATGACTTTGACAAATCAAACGATTAAAATTATTGCCTGTGACACTGAAGTCTATTAATAAAACGGCCTGACGTACAGGCCGTTATTATTTTACTGCCAAGTTTGTGAATAGGGTATAATGTTTTTGCAAATTATATTAAAAAGGAGGCAGTAAATTATGGTTATAGATGAAAAAATGCTTGAAAAGTACAAAAAGTATTTGATTGAAGAGGAAAAAAGCAAAAATACGGTAGAAAAATATATGCGTGATATTAAAATGTTTTATCAGTTTTCCTTTGGAAGGGAAATTACAAAGGAACTTTCAATAGACTATAAAAAAATGCTTGGAGATAAATATAAAGCGACAAGCGCAAACAGCATGATAACAGCGCTCAACAGCTTTTTCAGCTTTTATCAGCTTTATGGTTTAAGAATAAAGCTTTTTAAAATTCAGAAAAAAACCTTCAGAGAGCGGGAAAGGGAGCTTACAAAATCAGAGTATATAAGGCTTGTAAGGGCGGCACAGTCTGAAAAAAATGAAAGGCTTTCACTTCTTATGCAGACTATATGCGGCATGGGCATCAGAGTAAGCGAGCATAAGTTTATTACAGTCGAAACTTTAAAAACAGGGTATGTTCGCATTGTAAATAAGGGACGTGAAAGAATTGTCTTTATGCCTAATGAACTCAGAAAATATCTGAAAAAATACTGTTTGGAAAATGGGATAACAAAAGGCCCGGTTTTTATAACAAGAAATGGATTCCCTTTAAATAGGAGCAACATATGGACTGAAATGAAATCCTTATGTGAGACAGCCGGGGTGGACAGTCAGAAGGTGTTTCCTCATAATTTAAGGCATTTATTTGCCCTTACTTTTTATAGGATTGAAAAGGACTTGGTACGTCTTGCTGATATTCTTGGTCATTCAAGCGTAGATACAACGAGAATTTATACCTATACAAGCGGTGAAGAGTATATGAAAACTCTGTCAAGGCTGGGGCTGATAGTTTGATGGGCGTTCATTACATAATAAGCATTATGTTGTAAAAAATTATTATAATATTAGCAGCCAACACCATATCTAAAATTTTCGATGTTTATCCAAATAGGTTATATAATTTTTTCGCCTTAAAATATATTATTTTTTGTGTGTAAACAGATAAGCTCTTGTATTTTTCCCAAAATTCATTCATAATAGAAACAAGCGGCACAAAAACATGAGGTTTATTCATTACATAATGCTTATTATGTTGATAAACATGTTGAGTACAATATAACTATTTGAGACTGTAGATATGACGGAACTAAATTTTTATACTTCGTCATACAAGCTTGTTTGGAAAGTTGGTGTAAACAGTGAGCTATGGTAATTTGCTAGACGACTTAACAGAAATGATAGGATGTGAATATCTTTCAAATCTTCGTTCAGAACAATGGAAAGAGCCGTTGGCGTTAATTATACAGAAAATAGTTCCCGAAAACTATACTTTAGAGGATTGGAATGAATCAATCTCATATCTGACTGAAAAGAATCAGAAATTTTTTACTCAAAAAGAGGCTAGAGATTTTTTAATTGAGTGCCTGAAGGGTGAATAGTACGCTGTTCTGCCATGTGATAAACTCTTTTTCTCGTTTTAAAGGTAGGACGTCTGATTAATGTAACAAAATGAAAATTTCGTCAATATGTACATAGCTTTATTCAGAACCCGGAAATCCTACCCCGGGTTGTTTCATTTTACATAAATTTTATATAAAACTGCCTGTGCAATGATTTGTACTTTTGTCTGATTATGTTGAAAAAGCCCCAATTATTAAGATTTATTAAAAATTCTTAAAATAACGTTAACAATTTATCCATTGACTTGGCTTTATTGGAACTTTATAATTAGATTATTAACCATGAGAGAATGTAATGGGATTATTAATAAAATGAAAGGCAGGCGATGAACATGGCAGTAAAAGAAGATGTGTTAGATTTTACATCAAAATACGGAGATGTCTGTAGAAAAGCAGATTATATACCTCAGGAGCTTTTTGATGAATACGGTGTACAAAGAGGTTTGAGAGATAAGAACGGAAATGGCGTATTAACAGGTCTCACAAACATATCGAGAATTGAGGCGTTCAAGAAGGTAAACGGAGAGAAAATTCCATGCGACGGTAAGCTTTGGTACAGGGGATACGACGTTATCAGTCTTGTGCGGGGCTTCTCCAGTAAAAGATACGGCTTTGAAGAAGTCGCTTATCTTCTTATATTTGGCGAATTGCCTACAGAAAATGAACTGGCTGAATTTAAAAGTATATTGGGTGCCAGCAGAACTTTGCCGACCAATTTTGTCAGGGACGTAATTATGAAGGCACCAAGTAATGATATTATGAACTCTATGACAAAGAGCGTCCTTACACTGTCAGCTTACGATAAAAATGTGACAGACCAGTCGATTGAAAACGTCCTTAGACAGTCCCTTAACCTTATCAGCACATTCCCTATGCTTGCCGTTTATGGCTATCAGGCTTACAATCATTATGACCGTGATGAGAGTATGTACATACACCGACCCGATGAGAATTTATCAACAGCTGAAAATATTTTGCTTATGCTTCGTCCGGACAGAAAATATTCGGCTCTTGAGGCGGCGGTGCTTGATATAGCGCTTGTGCTTCATATGGAACATGGTGGAGGCAACAACTCTACATTTACAACCCGTGTAGTTACTTCTGCCGGAAGCGATACATATTCGGTTATTGCGGCGGCGCTTTCTTCACTGAAGGGTCCTAAACACGGCGGAGCAAATATCAAGGTAGTAGAAATGATGAAGGACATAAAGGAAAATGTCAGAGATCTTCATGATGAGGACGAAATGAGAAATTACCTGTCACGCCTGCTTGATAAGGATGCGTTTGACAAAAAAGGACTTATTTACGGTATGGGGCATGCGGTTTATTCGCTTTCTGACCCAAGAGCAGAGGTATTTAAGGGCTTTGTTAAAAAGCTTGCTCTCGCAAAGGGCAGAGATGAGGACTTTAAGCTTTATGCTATGGTTGAGAAGCTCGCTCCGCAGGTAATCGCAGATAAACGCCGCATATACAAAGGTGTAAGCATGAATGTGGATTTCTACAGCGGTTTTGTTTACAGCATGCTTGATATACCATTAGAGCTTTATACACCGATATTTGCAATAGCAAGAATAGTAGGCTGGAGTGCGCACCGTATTGAAGAGCTTATAAATATGGATAAGATTATCCGTCCTGCATATAACAGTGTGATGGAGGAAAGAGAATACATTCCCATTGAGGAACGGTAAGTGTACAAAAGGTGATGACATAAATGGGTTTAAAAACAGCTCCGCTTGAGAGAGAATGGAACGCCCTTACTAAAAAAGAAGAGAAATTTATAGTTTCAAGGATGAAGGCAAAGCCTCCTTTGATAAATGAAAAATTAGACCCACATGTGCCGGAAAAGCTGAGAGAAACATTAAACACAGCATTTAATAAGGCATTCGAGGTCATATTTGAAAAGGGTGTTGGAGTAATTGAAAAGACCTATAATAAGGAAAAATACGAGCTGGATTATAAGGTTAACGAATATGCACTTGGCCTAAAGGAAGACAAAAAACGAATTAAAAAGTTTGGAAAAAAGGCAGGTGCAGCTAAAAAAGTAAATATGGCTGTATCATGCGTATCTGGAATCGGACTCGGAGTAGTAGGGGTTGGCATACCCGATATACCTATTTTTACAGCTTCAGTATTTAAAAGCATATATGAAACAGCCCTCAGCTTTGGCTATGGGTATGAAACTGATGAGGAAAGAATATTTATACTGCGCCTGATAGAAGTTGCTATGAGGCAGGGAGTGAATTTTGCCGAAGACAACACAGCTTTGAATAAGCTGATTGACTGCGGTCAGATGCCTACTGCCGATGTTATGGAACAAATGCAGAGGACTGCTCAGGCCATGACAGACGCGATGATATATATGAAATTCCTTCAGGGTATGTTTATAGTAGGTGCCATAGGCGGCGCATGGGATGTGGTTTACATGAATAGAATTACAGACTATGCCATATTGAAATACAAGAGAAGATTTTTAGTCAAAAAACTTGGTCTGCTTAATTAAATTTTAAACGGCTGTCACTTATGTGACAGCCGTTTCTTGGTTACCATTTTTCGTAGTGAACTCTTTCTGGTTTAAACCTGTCCTCAAATTCCTTCTCTTTTAAAGGATATCCTATGATTATCATGTTAAAAGCAAGCAAACCTTCGGGAAGGCCAAAAATCTCCTTAATATAATTCATTCTGTCCTCAAATGGGGCTAATGCCATCCAAGTTGCGCCAAGCCCAAGTTCAACAGCTTCAAGCAGGATGTTTTCACTGGCGGCCGCAAGGTCTTGCTGCCATAATTTATCGGTTACAAAGTATTTTTCATTAGCCAGTACCACAATAGCAAGCGTTCCGTTTTTCATGGCCATTGCCCATTGATGGGCCTTAGAAAGCTTTTCAAGGGTTTCCTTGTTTTCAACAACAATGAATTCCCAGGGCTGCTCATTTGTTCCTGACGGAGCCTGCATAGCTGCCCTTAAAAGAAGGTCTGTTTTTTCTTTTTCCACAGGCCTGTCTTCAAATTTTCTTATACTGCGGCGGGCCTTTATAGCGTCCATTACATTCATTTTCAATCCTCCATTTCTGCATAAAAATTAACGTTGTTTATATTAATATTTTGTCTATAATAAGGCGTTAAGTAAAACATATGAAAAAACAAAATTTTTTATCCGCCAATCATTACACCGATATTTCCATGAAGTGCAATACGAATTAATCCGCAAATCACTAAATGAAGTGGGTAATACACATAAAAGATCCACTTCATGCCTTTAAAATGTCCGCACTCTCCATTGTACCTCCTTAGCAGCGGGATTGTCAGTGCAGTAAATATCTGAATGGCACCGTATAATGGATTAATGAAAACAGCATACACTAGACCATATAAAACGACCCAAACCATCATTCCAGTCATTTGTTTTTTAAAATTCCCACGATTCTTTCCGATTTGCAGGATTGCTAAAACTGCAATACAGCTCCAATCAGCACAAAAAGTAATAATTGTAATAAAAACTGTTAATAGTACCTTCTGCCATTCTTCTAATGTGTCATTATCCTGTATTGAAAGTGCTATCAATCCACCAAACAGAGCCCATATGACACTGGTCTGGTTAAATATAGATGTTTGGAAAGGCACAAATGGAATCCCAAAGGCAAAATTATAAGCAAAGTGCCCAATTACTGCAAAAGCAAACAGTCTGGCAGCGTACCTTTTCAAATCATGGGTATAGTAATATCCCTCTGCAATAAAAAACCAAAAGATAGGCGCTGCCATTCTTCCAATAATATGCAATACTATGATCCACCAATTAGTAGGGTAATTTGGATAAATGACACTAGTGACATGATCTATTGTCATACTTATCATTGCGATTACTTTTAGATTATTTGCATTCAGTGATTTTTCTCTCACAATATTCCCTTTCCATAAGCTTGGTTTTTTGTTTGTCTTTTCTAGTCAATAAAAAATTTCTATCATAAGTTTAATACTTTTCGATTACAGTGTCAAAATTTAACTAGGAGAAAAAACAAATGTTGTTTTTTATTATAGAATCGCATAAAAGGCAAAGTCAATAAAATATGAGAATTAAAGGGTAAAAATGCACAAATATATAGTGCCAATCATGTGGTATAAGCTGAATTGTTAAGTTTAGTATTGACTTTTTGTTAAAATTGTGTTTAATTAAATTGCTGCGTATTTTTAAAGCATAAAAGCTTTAAATCAGACAGTTGCGGCGGACCGGCGTTTGTTGGAAACAGAGACCGACAAAAGGATTTGATTTCATTAAACATGCCTGTCTTAAACGTACCTGTTTTCAGTAAAAGATATTTTATATGTAAAAATTTTATTAACTGAAAGGAGCAACACCATGTTAAAGAAAGTATTGGCCGTACTTATGACAGCGGCACTTGCGGCAGGAGCCGTGGGATGTTCTTCATCCGGACAGAAAACAAAGGATGGGGATAAAGAAACAGTAAACAGCGAGGTTAAGGATACACTGCGTATTGCCTATACGGCTGACCCCGAGGGACTTGATCCTCAGCGTACAGCAGCGGTGGCCACACTTGAGGTGGCAAGCAACATCTTTGATACGCTTATCACCTGCGATCCTGAATGGAATATTATTCCCGATATCGCTAAGGATTGGAAGGTTGCGGATGACGGAATGTCCGTTACATTTTATTTGAATGAGGGTGTCCTATTCCATAATGGAAGAGAGATGACCGCTAATGATGTTAAATATTCGTTTGAACGCCTTAAGGGGGCAGAAAGCCCTAAGGCGTCAATGTATGAAAATATAAAGTCAATTGATATAGAAGATGACTATACAATTACGTTTACAACAGAAAAGCTGGATGTTGACCTTCTCTGCTCATTTGCTTATCCTTGGGCAGCAATTATTCCAGAGGAGTGTTCAGATGATCTTAAAACAAATCCTGTTGGTACAGGGGCCTATAAGTTTGTGGAATGGACACCTCAGCAGTCAGTTAAGCTTGTAAGGAACGATGATTATTTTGGAGATAAAGCTAATATTGAAAATGTAGAGTTTGTACTTATCCCTGATTACACATCACAGCTTGCTGCGCTTATGGTAGGAGATATAGATATAACTGAGGTGACTGCTGACCAGATTGATGTGCTTAACGGCACAGATGGAGTAAAAGGCTACTCACAGCCGCAGAATTCAATTCAGATACTGGCGCTTAACCAGGAAAATGAATATCTCAGCAATGAAAAAGTAAGACAGGCCATAGCAATGGCGGTTGATAAAGACGAAATTATAAACACTGTTGTATGGGGAAATGGAACTAAAATAGGTTCGCATCTTCCTGTTTGCTCTCCGTACTATGTTGATACGACAGACGTTATGCCCTATAATCCTGAGGCGGCTAAACAGCTTCTTGCAGATGCAGGCTATCCTGATGGATTTACGCTTAGCCTTAAGCTTCCTAAGCCGTATCAGCCGCATGTTGATTCTGGACAGATAATTGCAGATCAGCTTGCAAAAATCGGTATTACATGCGACATAGAGATAGTTGAGTGGGCAACATGGATGAGTGACGTTTATACAGATAAAAAATATGACATGACTGTTGTGGCACACTCGGGAAGACTTGATCCGTATAACTTCCTTTCAAGATACAGATCAGACAGCGGAGATTATTTAAGCCTTCTTTCTGGAGATGTAGACGCACTTCTTGACGAGGCTCTTCAGGAAAAAGACGAGGCAAAGCGTAAGGAACTCTACGCGCAGATACAGCAGATACTTGCTGAAGAAGTACCATGCGTATATATTCAGTCGCTTTCCAAGTTCTATGGGCTTACAGAAAATGTTGAAGGGTTTACTATTTATCCAATTGACATGCTTAACTTAAAAGCAATCAGCTTCAGCTGAGAATAAATTATTTTGGGGAGCGGTTTATCCGTTCCCCCTGATTTTTAAAAAGGGTGAAGACTGATGCTTAATTATATTTTGAAAAGAATTTGGAGCGCGATTGTTGTAATATTCGTCGTTTCATTTATAACATATTTTGTTTTGATGTTTATTCCGGGGGATGCCGCGCAGCTGATTCTCGGAACTGAGGCAACAGCCGAGACGCTGGCTGAGCTAAGGGCTGTCATGGGGCTTGACAGGCCTTGGATAATCCAATATGCTGACTGGCTGAAAGGCCTCGTAAGCCTTGACTTCGGACAGTCATATTTATTTGGAACAGATGTAATTAAACTGATTATACAAAGGCTTCCGGTGACTTTTTCAGTTGCTTTTTTTTCTATGCTTCTAGCGGCTGTTATTGCACTGGTTCTTGGCGTGCTTTCTGCAATATATAAGGATAGATTTATTGATTATTTTTCAAGAAGCGTAATGCAGATAGGTTCTGCCATACCATCATTTTGGATAGGTATGCTTTTCATAGTATTTTTTGGGCTGAAGCTGAAATGGTTTCCTATATCGGACTATACCCCATTAAGCGACGGTCTTTTTGCATATCTGAAAAGCCTTGCTATGCCGTGCACAGTGCTTGCTATTGGCGAGGTAGGAATGTTGCTTCGTTCGGTTAGGACAAGCATGGTTGACACGCTTGACCAGGATTATATGGATATGGCCAGAGTAAAGGGACTAAAAAGCACAACGATTTATTTTAAATATGCCCTTAGAAATGCATTAATTGCTCCTGTTAATGTATTTGGAATGCAGTTTGCAAAGCTTATGGGGGGAACAGTAGTCGTTGAGTCCGTATTTTCTCTCCCTGGGCTTGGCAGGCTTCTGCTTGTAGCGGTCGAACAGAGGGATATAGTGCTTTTACAGGGAATTGTAATGTTTATTACCGCTGTGGTTGTAATTACTTCACTTGTTATAGATATAGCGGTTATGTTCCTCAATCCGAGAATAAGAGCGAAAGCGGGAGGGGAGCAGTAATGAGAAAAAAGAATAAGCCGGGTTTAAGTCTTATACTGGGTATTATCCTGGTTGCTTTTGTTGTGATTATTTGCCTGGTTTCGTTTGTATATATGCCGCATAACCCAACAGAAATGGCGACAGAGGTCAAATTTCTGAAACCGTGGAAGAATTATGACTATATTTTAGGTACGGATAACTTTGGCAGGGATATTTTGAGCAGAATACTCTGTGGCTCAAGAACAGTACTTCTTGTTGGGGTCGTATCAACCGGCTTCGGAGCTGTAATAGGAATAGTTTTGGGCGCGGCGGCCGGTATGGGAAAAGGAGTTGTTTCATCTTTTATTATGAGATGTATGGACGGCGTGCTTTCATTCCCGGGAATACTTCTTGCTATGATGCTTGTAACAGTAATAGGAAGAGGAGAAAAAGGATCAATTGTAGCGATAACAATATTTATAGTTCCGATATTTGCAAGGCTTGTTTATTCTATGATTCTTGATATTGAGAGCATGCTTTTTGTAAAGGCGGCTAAAAGCTATGGTATTACAAATAAAAGACTGTTTATAAAGCATTATATGCCGATGATGGCAACAAGGCTTATAACGCAGTTCAGTTCATGTATAGCACAGGCCATAATGGTTGAGACATCGCTTTCGTTTTTAGGTCTGGGAATACAGCCGCCAAACGCAAGCTGGGGACTCATGCTAAATGAGTCCAGAAAATACTTTTTAATGTATCCATATCTTGCGGTGGCTCCGGGTATTGCTATAGTGCTTACTGTTCTTGGCTTTAATCTGCTTGGAGATGGACTTAATGACCTTCTTGAAAACAAAAAAGGAGGCAGGAAATAATGGATAAGCTTATCGAAATAGAAAATCTAACTATAACGGATAAAACTAATGGAAGAGTAATAGCATCGGGCATTTCTTTTGAGCTTAGAGACGGCGAGATACTTGGCTTTGTAGGTGAAAGCGGCTCTGGAAAGACTCTTTCCATGAAAACTGTTGTAAACCTTCTGCCCGATAATCTCATCTATACATGCGACAAATTCGCTGTGCTTGGAAATGACTACAGAAAAATATCAGACAGAGAGAAGAAAAAAATTATAGGCGGCCAGATTGGGCTTGTACCGCAGAACACTGTATTTTATCTGCACCCAATGTTCAGGATAAAAAACCAAATAATCGACGGATATATGCTTTACAATAAAAAGTCTAAGACAGAGGCCCTGGAAAAGGCCAGAGAAAAGCTGAAAACAGTCGGCTTTGACAATCCTGACAGAATACTTGAAATGTATCCCTGGCAGTTATCCGGCGGAATGAGGCAGAGGGTAAACATAGCACTTGCCTTGATGAATGACCCGAAAATAATAATAGCCGATGAGCCTACTACAGCGCTTGACAGTACACTGCAGGCACAGGTTATGGACTTATTTAAAAATATAAATGAAACAATGGGAGTATCGGTCGTCATAATATCCCATGATCTTGGTGTCATTAAAAAATACAGCCACAGAATAGCGGTTATGTACGCAGGCCAAATACTTGAGGAGGCTGCTTCCTCAGAGCTGTTTGAAAATCCGATACATCCCTATACTAAGGCGCTTATCAGGGTGATTCCTTCCCTAAATATAAAAAAAGACGAGAGGCTTGTAGAAATACCGGGTTTTGTTCCTGAAAAGCATCGCGACAGAAAAGAATGCATATTCAAGAGAAGATGCCAGGAAGTATGCGCAATATGCGAAAATGAGGTTAAGGATGGACGAATAGGAGAGCATTATTATAAATGCAGCAAATACTGCGGAGGTGACTGCTGATATGGACGAAAAATATATCCTTCGCGGCGAAAACATTTATAAAGAATATGTTTTAAGCAAAAACCTATTCGGCAAGCCTGTTAAAAAATACATTGCACTAAAGGGGATTAATATAGGAGTATGCTGCGGAGAAACTCTTGGGCTTGTTGGAGAAAGCGGAAGCGGCAAGTCAACAACGGGGGAAATACTGGGCAATCTCCAGTCTCCAACAAACGGAAAGGTATATTATCTTGGAAAAGATGTAGCTGAAATGACAGAAGGGGAGTATAAAAAATATAGAGGGGATATACAGTTTATATTTCAGGACCCTAAAGGCTCAATGAATCCAAGGTTTAATGTATACGAGGTAATGAAGGAGCCGCTCATAACTCTTGATATAATGCCCGAAGGCAGGGAGATGGATGAGCTTATTAAAGATTATGTTCTTAAAGTAGGTCTTGAGGAAGATATACTTGAAGCCAATCCTACAAGGCTCAGCGGAGGGCAGTGCCAGCGTATAGCAATAGCAAGAGCGCTTATTGTCAAACCAAAGATAATTATATGTGACGAACCGGTTTCAGCTCTTGATGTATCAGTTCAGGCTCAGATACTTAATCTTCTTAAAAAACTCCAGAAGGAGCTTAAAATAGCATATATATTCATATCGCATGATATTGGGATAGTAAATTATATGGCAGACAGGATTGCGGTTATGTATCTTGGTGAAATTATTGAAAGCGGCACTGCTGAGGAAGTATTCAAAAATCCGACGGCCGCTTATACAAAAAAGCTCATTGACTGTGCACTTATATAAAATAATAAACTTTGTTAAACTTTTATTGTAAATGGTCGGTTTTTAATAAAAAATGAGTTAAATTTAGAAATAACGGCATATTATGGAGGGAAAAAATTTATAATTTTTAAGTCTGTTTGACGAAGTATGAAGGAATTTTTTTTTTGAATTTTTTGAATATAATAATGTTTTGTCATTCTTGCATAAAAACTATAATGTTATACAAATATCTCTTTTATTAAAACGTCAAAAAACTAAATATTGTTAAAAAATGATTTTAAATGGTTGCAAATTTTATTCAAGAGTGATATTATTATTAATGTGATATGGGATGTGTTAATGGCAGAAAATTGTTTTTGCCTTGGCAGGATAATATGTCATTATATCATGTATTATAGCAAAAATCTTAACAGTTTGCCGCCTCGCAGGCAGAATGTTAGGGTGATGTATCCTTGACGATTGGGATACAAAATATATAATCATAAATGAAAAGGAGATAGAAATTATGGGACAATTGGATGGCGTTAGAGTTGTAGATTTGTCGACATACATCGCAGCACCCTCATGTGCAAGAATTCTTGCTTCTTATGGTGCAGATGTTATTAAAGTTGAATCACCTAAAGGCGATGACTTACGTGCAGCACAGGTTAGCTACTTCTATCCTGCTGAAACATCTGAGTACAGCTTTGGTATGGACGTACAGAACGCTGGTAAGAAAGGTCTTGCACTTAACCTTAAGGATCCCGCTGGTATGGAAGCTATGATGAAACTTCTTGAGACAGCAGATGTTTTTGTTACAAATAACCGTGTTAAAGCTCTTGTAAAAATGGGCCTTGACTATGATACATTACATAAGAAATTCCCTAGACTTATCCATGCTTCTATCCTTGGATACGGCGAATTAGGACCCCTTAAAGACAAACCCGGATTTGACTACACAGCTTACTTCTCAAGAGGCGGTATAGCAAATTCACTTATGGAAAAAGGCACATCACCTGCTATTCCTGCATCAGGATTCGGTGACAACTATGCTGGTATCGCTCTTTCATCAGGTATCTGTGCTGCTCTTTACAGACAGGCAAAGACTGGCGAAGGCGAGAGAGTTACAGTAAGCCTTCTTGACACTGCTATTTATGGTCTTAACTGGCTCCTTGGCGCTTCTGAATTCGGTTCAGAGATGCCTTCATCAAGAAAGAAAACAAACAGTGCTGTATGTACAACATATAAGACAAAAGATGACAGATGGATTCAGCTTGCTCTTATTCAGTATGACAACTGGTTCCCTAAATTTGCTACAGAAGGTCTTAATGCTCCTCAGCTTCTTGAAGACGAAAGATTTGCAACATACGCTGCTATGCTTAACAACATCACAGCTCTTGTTGAAGAAATCGAGCCGATATTCGCTTCAAAGACACTTGCTGAGTGGGATGAAATCCTTACAAGACTTGACCTTCCTTTCGAAATCGTTCAGTCTATGAATGAAATCGCTATTGACCCTCAGAACTGGGCTAACGACTCTATCTTCAAGAAAGAGTTAGATGGCAAGAATGTTTACTACATAAGAACACCTATTAAATTTACAGAGGTTCCTATGCTTAAAGAAGAGGAAGCTGGACATGGTAGATCACCTAAACTTGGTGAGGACTCAACAGAAATCCTTAAATCTCTTGGATATGATGATGCTACAATCAAAGATATGATTGCTAAAGGTATCGTTATCGAAAAGAAGTAATTTGATTGTTAAAGACCTCGGAGTAATCCGAGGTCTTTTTTTATGGCTCAAATCAAAATAAAAAAATCCAAACAAAATGTTCGGATTAAAAAGTGCCCAGAACCGGAATCGAACCAGTGACACGAGGATTTTCAGTCCTCTGCTCTACCGACTGAGCTATCTGGGCATGTACTTATTTTTTTCACGCAAGAATTATTATACTTTAAAAATGGCGTTTTGTCAACAAAAAAATCCAGACATATTAAAATATGTCTGGATAAAATTTATGAGATAACTGAAATGTTTTCTTTATAATCTGTATAGTGTAAATCTGTTCCAAAACCATCGGAAAAATACATGTTTTCATCCTCATCTATAAAGACAGCTTCAATACCGTCAATACTGTTTATCAATTCCATACCCTTATCTAATCCAAGTACAAAACAAGATGTGCTCAACGCATCGCCGTCGAGGGATTTATCAGATATAATTGTAACTGAGCATAAACCATTGTCAGCTGGATAACCTGTAGAAGGGTCAAGTATATGATGATATCTTTTGCCGTCTTCTATAAAATATCTTTGATAGTTACCAGAGGTAACAAGAGATTTATCTGAAGTGCTTATATATCCGATTATTGAGCCATCCTCAGCGTGGGGGTCTTGAATACCAAGATTAAAATCTCTGTTATCCATTTTATTATTGCCAATTGCATATAAATTCCCGCCAAGTACAATGATAGCTGAGGTCACACTGTTCTCTCTGAAAAATTCAGCAAGCTTATCAGCAATATATCCTTTAGCAATGGCTCCTAGATCTATTGCTTCTACCGGAGGTTCTAGAGTTACATTATTACCGCTAATTTTAACCTTGGAGTAATCAACTTTGGACTTAAGCCCATTTATTTCATCTGGTGAAGGTACATGAGCATTTTCGCCTTCGAAATTCCATTTTTCCGTCAGCGGAGCTGTAGTTATATCGAATGCTCCGTCAGATAAATTACTGTAATACTGTGCAGCTTCCAATATTTCTATAGTTTCGTCCGATACAGAAACTGGGCTGCCTGATGAGTGGTTTATTTTATATATATCGCTTCCTTCTATTGTGCGGCTGAAAAGGTCTTCATAATCGCCGCATAACTCAAAGGCCTCTGTTATAAGCTCTTCTGCCGTCTTATCTTCATTTTCTTCATTATATATTGTAATGGTACAAAATGTATTAAGCATGAATTCCATCTGCTTCACAGGATAAGTTTGCTTTGGCGTACAAGAGGTTAGTAAAATACTGCTTAGTACAATTAATAATAATTTTTTCATTTTCTTTCTCCTTAAAAAGTGTATAATATATTATGGACTAATTTAGGACCAATTTCAACAGTTATCGGAGATGTAATGAATGAAAAAATTTGATATAATTATCATTGCTTCGGTTATTGCCTTAGCCGCGGTCTTATATGCAAGCGGAATTTTTTCTCCTAAGGCTGAGGGCGCAGAGGCAGTAATCTATGTGGATAAGGAGGAATATGCAAGGCTTCCCCTTGATGAGAACACGAGTATTACAGTCAACACAGATGAGGGCAGTAACAAAATCGTTATTGAGGACGGATATGCAGACTGTGTTGAAGCAGACTGCAGGGACGGCTTGTGTGTGAAACAGAAAAAAATCAGCAAGAAGAATGAAACGATTGTCTGCCTGCCTCATAAGGTTGTAGTTGAGATAGAATAGGCAGTAAGATGGAGGAATTATGAGCAGAAGAGTTGCTTTTTATGGAATATTTGCTGCGCTAGCAGTGCTAATGGGTTATGTTGAAGCTATGGTTCCGGCGCCTGTGCCGATACCTGGTATAAAGCTGGGGCTGGCTAATGTAATAGTGCTTATATCTATGTATTTCATAAGCAATAAGGCTGCTCTTGGAGTGAATGTCATTCGTGTTTTAATGTCAGCATTGCTTTTTAATGGGTTTTCAGGTTTTTTATTCAGCATAGCAGGAGCTGGAATCAGCTATATTGTTATGGTTCTTGCAAAAAGAATAAAATCATCAAGTATAATAGGTGTAAGCGTTTTGGGCGGTGTTACCCACAATATTGCTCAAATAGGAGTTGCGGCTATTGTATTAGATACTCCCGGACTTATGTACTATGTACCGGTTATCCTTATTTCAGGAATTATTACTGGGGTTATAATCGGAATAGTATCAAAATACTGTCTTAAGCACATTGAAAAAGCTGGTCTGAAATATTAAATTGTGACAATGTTGCTTTAAAACTAATTTGTATGGACATACGTGTATAAATTTCCCGATTTTTGCATATCTTGTTTATAACTAAGAAAGTTGTACCATAAATGGGAGGTATGCTAAAATGAAACGCAACAGCGGAGATACTCTCCGTCAGGAAGGAAGGGCAATTATTAATGCCATTGAAGAAATTAAAGAGGAGTTGGCTACAGCCAGACAGAACTTTGATTTAGCAACTGATGATGCCCTGATTGACTGCTATATATATGAAATATCAGCTCTTAACAGTAAGTATCAATACTTTTTAAAAAAAGCAAAGGGCTGCGGACTTATAGCAGAGGGGTTTGATGAGGTTACAGCTTAAGGGGGATTTGTATGGACAGTACAACTATTATTGTAGCTATGATATTGGTTTGTGTCGGTATACTTATGTTTATGGCTTTTTCAGGCCCAATTAAGGCAGTAATACGAATTTTGCTGGGAGCTTTAATTGGAATGGCCGGAATATACGCTCTTAATGTTTTTTTCCCGGCTGTAAATATAGGTATAAATCCAATAACTGCCGCTATAACAGGAATTTTGGGGGTTCCGGGATTTGCGGCGTTAATTGTGGCCGGACTGGTGCTTTAATAATTTGTATAACTTGACAAAAAGTTTGTTAATTTATATAATTAATAACAGCATAGTTTACAAATACCCGTTTGCAAAGATATGCAGACGGGTTTAATTTTTATTGGAGTGAAGCAATTGTTTCAAAAATTTTTGAGAAGTATTACGGGAGAGCTTTCAAAAAAACAGTTTAAGCTGTTAACTGTTATAAGAGGCTCAAATGACGAAGAACTTTCTGCGATATTCGTTAAGGATGAAAGTCCCATTTTTTATATGGCCAGTATATCAGATTTTGATAGTATTATTCCCGAAGAACTTGAAAAGTTAATAACAGAGTCAGAGGAAAATATTTTAAAAGCAAACCGTCACTTTTTTAATAATATCGTAAGTGTAAATATACTTTACTCTGAAAATGCTGAACGGGCGGAAGCTTTTGTTAACAGCAGAGATATTATAAGAGATAACGGTATACATAACGTATGGTGGTATACGGATGGAGCTGAGCTGTATTATGGGCAGGGACAGCCTACTAAAGTGTTTGGAATTGAAAAATCAGTTAAAACGGCTTTGGAGAATGACTTCTATGGGCAAGCTATGAATTTAGAGGAAATCAGCCGAAATGAATCAGAGAAAACCAGGCTGAGAAAAAAGTCTAAATTTCCGGTAACGATAGCCGCAATTATGACTGCCAATATACTGATTTTTTTGGCACAGCTGGTATTAGGCGCTGAGGACGAATTTATATACCGTTATGGCATTAATCAGTCCATGATTTTTTTACAAGGACAGTACTACAGGATTTTTACATATATGTTTATACACAGCGGTATAGAGCACATAATGTTTAACGGTCTTTCTCTATTTATCTATGGCACAAGAGTAGAAAAATATTGTGGAAATTTAAAAACTGCGGCTATTTATTTTATTTCGGGCTTGTCTGGAGGACTTTTGTCAGCAGGCTTCAACACTGGCTTTTGCGTCGGTGCTTCAGGGGCAATATTCGGGCTTTTGGGGGCTGTGCTTGTAATTTCTAAAAAGACAGGCCAAAAGCTTGATGGATTAGGCTACACAACAATGCTTGCTGTAGCGGTTGTAAGCATTGGCATGGGTATGCTTGATGCAGGAGTTGATAATTTTGGACATATAGGAGGCTTCATAGGAGGGCTGATTTCCAGCGCGCTTATTTATAGGTCTAAAAAAGAATAATGAGGATATAATCAGGTATATTAATATTATGTTGATATACGGAGTTGATTATATGATAGCTAATTATTGCGAATTATCAGAGGCTTACAACAAAATAGTTTCCGAATGCTATTCTCCTGGTGAAGCCTTTATAAAAATAAGATGCGGCGAGTATTTAAACGAATACTGCAGAAGAAAACGCAAAAATATAGGTCTGGCAGACGAACATTTTTTTATAGATTATTTTACCAAATGGCTGCCATATAAAGTATGTATGGAGGACAAAAGCGTTATAGAGGCCTTTTATCCCTCTGCCGATGAATATGTAAGACTTACCGATATGCTAAACGGAACATCAGTGTACAGCAGATTTAAATTGCTGGACCCTAAGATAAAATATGAATCAGTAAGGCTTATGCTTTTGAAAAGAAGTATAATGGAATTCAATAACAGCTTTATTATTTCCAAAATGCCGTGTATAATAGACTTAGAGAAATACAGGCAAAAAATGACTCAAAAAGACTGTGAATATGAGAGGGACAGCGGAAGATTTAAGGTTGAAAGTGTTTTTTCAAAAAATTCTGTTGTTATGAGCAAGATTAATGGCTGTGAGTATTTTATTAGACTATTTTTTAATCCGGAAGTGATTGAGCTTGTTGAAGAGAACGATATATTTGATATAAGCGTAGTTAAGGACGGAGGAAGATGGAAGCTGGATGATATAAACGGCTGCTATAATAAACAGGGAAAGAGCTTTATATGAACAAAAATTTAGATGATATAAATTCTGAAATAATTAATTCTGCTGAGGTACAGTATCCGGGCAGAAGGGTTGTTTTGGGAGACGGCAACAAGAGTTCTTTAATAATGCTTATAGGGGAAGCGCCCGGAGGTGATGAAGAAAAGCAGGGACGGCCGTTTGTTGGTAAAGCGGGTAAAAATCTTATGGATTTTTTATCAGCCGTTGGCCTAAAAAGGGAAGAACTATATTTAAGTAATGTTGTGAAAATAAGACCTTATAGGCTAAGCAGTAAAACAGGACAAAGGATAAACAGACCTCCCAGCAGAGAAGAAATTAATTTTTTTATATCCTTTTTATATGACGAGATAGAAGCAGTGAATCCGGAAATTATAATTACATTGGGAAATGTTCCTCTACAGGCCGTGCTTAAGGATAACAAGGCTCAAATAGGGGATTATCACGGAAAGATGATTTGTTTTGGGGACCAAAGAGTATTTCCGCTATACCATCCGGCGGCAGTAATATATAACAGAAGTCTTGAAAAGATATATTATGAGGATATTGAAAAGCTTAAGGGAAATATATAAATCAGGGGGATGCTAATATGGTAAAAAGCAGCGTCAT
>URCD01000045.1 GCA_900546215.1 uncultured Eubacteriales bacterium
CCACGGGTATGAGCAAGCCGGTCAGAATACAGGGCGCGTTTGTTACTGATAAAGAGGTTGAAAATATAGTCGACTTCCTAAAGCAGCAGAATAAGGAAACAGAGTACAACGAGAAGGTGATGGATGAAATATCCTCCTCGGTTAAGTCCGGCGGAGGCGAGGGAGAGCATGACGAGTTCTTTGACAGCGCCATAGAGCTTGTTGTAAGCAAGGAAAAGGCGTCGGTATCAATGCTTCAAAGACAGTTCAGGATAGGCTATAACCGTGCCGCAAGGCTGATGGACGAGCTGGAGGACGCCGGCATAGTCGGGCCCGAGGACGGAAGCAAGCCCAGAAAGGTTCTTATGAGCCCGTCGGAGCTTGAAAGCTATAAAAGCGGCAGCTAATGTTTTAATGAGATTTATATTGTATTTATTTTATACAGGTGATACTATACCCGTGAGCTTTAAACGGTGTGAGCCGATACGGCCGCACCGTTTTGGACTTTCGGGCCTAAAAGGGGCTTTTACAGGAGGTAATTTTATTGAGTGCAAACATAGCGTTTATCTCGCTTGGCTGTGACAAAAACAGGGTGGACAGCGAGGTTATGCTCGGTATTTTAAACGAGAGGGGCTATACCCCGGTTTCTGATGAGGCCGAGGCGGATATTATTGTAATAAACACCTGCTGTTTCATAAAGGACGCTCTTGAGGAGAGCATAGAAACTATACTTGAAATGGCGGAATATAAAAGCAACGGCAGATGCAAGGGACTTATTGTCGCCGGCTGTTTGGCGCAAAGATATGAGAACGACATTTTTAAGGAAATGCCGGAGGTTGACGCCGTAATAGGCACAGCGGCCTATGAGGGAGTTGCGGATGTGGCTGACGAAATACTTTCCGGGAAAAGCGGAATACACTCCATGAGGGATATAAACGCTCAAATGGACGAGAGCAACGCCATGAAAAGGGTGATTTCAACGGCGGGCCATTACGCCTACCTGAAAATATCCGAGGGCTGCGATAATTACTGCACCTACTGCGTAATACCTAAAATGAGGGGCAGGCACCGTTCCAGAACAATGGACAGTCTCGTTATGGAAGCGTCGTCGCTGGCCGAAAGGGGCGTAAAGGAGCTTCTTGTCGTGGCGCAGGATACATCCATATACGGAAGGGATATTTACGGCAGGCCCATGCTCCACGAGCTGTTAAAAAGACTGTGCCGCATTGAGGGCATAGAGTGGATAAGGCTTTTATACTGCTATGCCGAGACACTGACGGACGAGACCATAAGGACGATGGCTGAGGAGGATAAAATCTGCAAATATATTGATATACCAATCCAGCACGGAAGCGACAGCGTCCTAAAAAGGATGGGCAGGCGCTCCTCAAGGGAGCTTATAACGTCAAAAATAGCAGCCTTAAGGCAGGCGATGCCTGATATATGCATAAGGACGACAATAATCACCGGCTTCCCGGGCGAAAGTGAAGAGGAGTTCGGAGAGCTTGAGGAATTTGTCAGGGAGCTTAAATTCGATAAGCTGGGGGTATTTACCTATTCGGCTGAGGAGGGAACTCCCGCCGCCGCGATGGATAACCAGATTGACGAGGATGTTAAGGAGGAGCGCAGGGACTATATAATGGAGCTCCAAAAAAATATTTCCGCTGAAAAATGCGCCCAAATGACAGGAAAAACAATAAGGGTCATAGCAGACGGCAGAATACCCGAGGACGATATTTACTGCGGAAGAAGCTATAAGGACGCGCCGGATATAGACGGCATGGTTTTCTTTAAGAGCGATTATGAAATTATGTCCGGCGATTTCGCCGACGTTAGAATAGACGGGGCAAGCGATTACGATTTAACGGGGGAGGCTGTTTACTGATGTCAATGAATTTACCCAATAAGCTTACAATGTTTCGTGTAATACTTATACCTGTATTTATTATAGTGCTTATGGCAGGGATTTTCAGCGAGCCTTTAAACAGGTATATAGGAGTTGCGGTTTTCTGCATAGCATCCTTTACGGACTATCTGGACGGCAATATAGCCAGAAAATATAATCTTGTGACAAATTTCGGAAAATTTATGGATCCTCTGGCGGATAAGCTGCTTGTATCCTCAGCCCTTATCTGTATGATAGAGCTTGGGATGCTTCCCGCATGGATTGTAATAATAATCATCAGCCGTGAGTTTATTATTACAGGCTTCCGCCTTATAGCTGTGGAAAACGGCGTCGTAATAGCCGCAAGCTGGTGGGGAAAAATAAAAACGGTAATGCAGATGGCAATGATAATCGTCGTAATGCTTGGCAGTAACGACCTTATCGGCATGGTGCTTATAGCCCTTGCGACAATATTCACCGTTATTTCAGGTGTGGATTACATTGTAAAGAATATCGGAGTGCTTAAAAACTAATACGGAGGCATGGATATGAACGCTGAAATACTTGCTGTGGGAACAGAGCTGCTTTTAGGAGACATTGTTAATACAAACGCCCAGTTTATAGCGCAGGGCCTTGCGGAGCTGGGGATTGACGTATACTATCAGACTGTTGTGGGCGATAACCCCGAAAGGCTTAAAAGCGCCATGCATAGCGCCTTTGGCAGGGCGGACATTATTATTACGACAGGAGGCCTTGGGCCAACTGAGGACGACCTGACAAAGGAAATAGGTGCGCAGTATTTTGGAAGGAAGCTGGTGCTGGACGAAAGGGCTCTGGACAGGATTAAAAAGTTTTTTGACAAAATGAAAAGGCCAATGACCGACAATAATGTCAAACAGGCGATGGTGCCGGAGAACGCTGTGGTAATGTATAACGCCAACGGCACAGCTCCCGGCATTATTATTGAGAATGAAAAACAGATTCTTATTATGATGCCCGGCCCTCCAAGAGAGATGAAGCCCATGTTTTCAGAGCAGGTAAAGCCGTATCTTGCCTCAAAGCAGGAATATACCCTTGTGTCAAGGGTTTTAAGGATTGCCGGCGTCGGTGAAAGCGCCATGGAAATGCAGGTTAAGGATTTGATAGCCTCGCAGACAAACCCAACGGTGGCGCCGTATGCCAAGGATGTCGAGGCGGTTTTGAGAATTACGGAAAGGGCTGAAAACGCGGATGAGGCCGAAAAAATAATAGAGCCCGTTGCGCAGGAAATATATTCGCGCTTCGGCAAAAGCGTATATGCCGAGGGCGAGACCTCCATGCAGGAGACTGTAGCCCAAATGCTTGTAAAACGCAATAAGACCATAGCGGTGGCTGAAAGCTGTACGGGCGGCCTTGTGGCGTCAAGGCTTATAGAATATCCCGGAATATCCTCCGTTCTTCTGGAGGGAGCCGTTACCTACAGCAATGAAGCCAAAATGCGCCGCCTTGGCGTCAAGAGGGAAACGCTTGAAGCCTACGGGGCAGTCAGCGCGGAAACCGCGGTGGAGATGGCGGAGGGAATAGCCAAATCGTCGGGTGCCTCAATTGGCCTTTCAACAACGGGCGTGGCAGGCCCGGGACCTTCCGAGGGAAAGCCTGAGGGCCTTGTGTTTATCGGCGTTTATATTGAAGGAAAAACCTATGTGAAGGAGCTTAATCTGGCTGGCAAGAGGAATGTCATAAGGGAGAGGGCGGCTTATAATGCCCTGGACTACCTAAGGAGAAAACTTATGCTTGACTGATGGAAATATCTGTTCTATAATAAGAACATAAATTCGCATGTTTGAAAGGAGTCCGATTTCTGTGGCAGAGAAAAAATCAAATCCAAAAGATTTCAGTAAGTTTGACGATAAGGAGAAGGCCCTTGAGGCCGCTCTCGCTTACATAGAGAAGCAGTACGGCAAGGGGGCCGTAATGAAGCTGGGGGACGAGCCCGAAAGGTCCAATGTGGACGTAATCCCAACGGGCTGCTTAAGCCTTGATATAGCCCTTGGCGTAGGCGGTATCCCAAGAGGAAGGATTGTAGAGGTTTACGGTCCCGAATCATCAGGTAAAACAACTATAGCACTTCATCTTGTTGCCGAGGTGCAGAAGATGGGCGGAATTGCCGGCTATATTGATGCCGAGCACGCCCTTGACCCCCTGTACGCGAAAAACCTCGGGGTTGATGTAAACAATATATACCTTTCGCAGCCTGACGATGGCGAGCAGGCTTTGGAAATTGCCGAAACAATGGTACGCTCCGGTGCGATTGACATTGTAATCGTGGACTCCGTTGCGGCTCTTGTTCCGCGCGCGGAAATACAGGGCGAAATGGGAGAGTCCCATATGGGCCTTCAGGCAAGGCTTATGTCGCAGGCGCTCAGAAAGCTTACGGCCTTTGCCAATAAGTCCAACTGTACGGTAGTATTTATCAACCAGCTTCGTGAGAAAATCGGCGTTACCTTTGGCAATCCCGAGACAACCACAGGCGGACGTGCGCTTAAATTCTACGCCTCAGTACGCCTTGACATAAGAAGAACCGACAGCATAAAGGTCAATAACGAGATTATCGGAAACAGGACAAAGGTTAAGGTTGCCAAAAATAAAGTAGCTCCTCCCTTTAAGACAACTGAATTTGATATTATGTACGGCCTTGGAATATCCAGGGAAGGCGATACGCTGGATATGGCGGCAGATTTGGATATAGTAAACAAAAGCGGCGCTTGGTATGCCTATAATAACGAGAAAATCGGGCAGGGCCGTGAAAACGCCAAAATTTATCTCAAGGAGCACCCTGAGGTGTTAAACGAGATTGAAGCCCTTGTCAGGGAGCATTACGGCTTAAATGATGACGCCGCAGAGGAAGAATTGGCTGAGGAAGAGGCTCCTAAGGCAAAAAGAGGCAAAAAGGCCGCCGTGGTGAGCGAGGATGACGATGATATACTCATCATTCCCTCCGACGCCTATTCGGTAGACGATGAGGAATAAAAATGACCGTAACAAAAATAGAGCAGCAGAAAAAGGATAAATCGAGATATTCGGTTTATGTGGACGGCGAGTTCGCCTTTGGCCTTATAATGGAGGATATACTGTATTTCAGGCTGAAGGAGGGGGAGGAAATCCCCAGGGAAAAATACGAATACATAATGGACACAACCGTCTACATTAAGGCGCAGGACACTGCGGTAAGGTATCTGGGCTATAAAATGCGCACCCGCAGAGAGGTTGAAAATAAGCTGAGGGAGGCGCAGTATCCTGACGGGCTGATTGAAAGGGTTATAGACTTTTTAATTAAGTACGATTATATAAACGATGAGCTCTACTGCAAAAAATATATTAAGGAAACGCTTAAGCTGAGGCCGAAGGGAATATTTCTCATAAAACAGGAGCTAAAGGCAAGAGGCGTGAAAGAGGAAATAATTGACGAGGCCTTAAATGAGGCGGAGATTGACGAGGAGGCTCTTGCTCAGGGGCTTCTGGTAAAGAAATACGAGGATTTCGCCGCTATGGATAAAAAGGAGCTTGCAAAGGTTTACGCTTTTCTCCAGAGAAAGGGCTTTTCGTACGGTGTGATAAAAGCGGCTGTGACTGGCCTTGCGGAAAAGGGAATATGATATTATAATGATAAGTGAAAATCCTGAAGGGTTTTCACTTGTTTTTTTAAATGGGATTTTCACTACACCTAAGTGGAGGACAATAGATGAGCTATTATTTGAGAGAATTAATCGAGCTGCGCAGGGAATTTATGGAGGCCTATAATTCGCGCAGGCTTGCCGACGCTATGGAGCGCGGCGGAAGAATTATAGATTTATATAAGGAAAACAACGCCGGAGGCTCGGAGGCGTATGCGGAGGATATAAATAACCTTGCCGTAGTATATGACGACGTCCATATAAATGACAGGGCCAAGGAGCTTTACCGTGAGGCGGCGAAAATTAGAAGGGATCTTCTTGGCGAGCACAGCACGCAGTATCTTGAGACAATGACCAATTTGGGCGTGCTTTTAAGCGGAATGGGAGAATATGCCGAGGCCGAGGAAATTCTCAAAATGGTTAAAAACCATACCGAGGAAAACGAGGGCTCTAACAGCAGTGAATTTGTGGACTGCCTTTATAACCTTGGCAATATGTACGCGGACAGCGAGAAATATAATGAGTCTATAGAAACCCTGAGCTTGGCTATGGACTGCGCCAAGCGGGTGCCAAACTACGAGCTGGAGGATTTCCTCGACATACATGTAAGCCTTGCCGATGTCTGCAGAAAAAGCGGAAACTACAGAAGGGCAAGGGAGGAATACGATAAGGCGCTTAAAATTTCGTCGAGAATAGACGATGAGGACAGCTATTTTAAAATGACCTACTTCCTTAACGCAGCTCTAGTATACCAGCAGGCGGAGCTTTATCCTCAGGCAGCCGAAATTTATGAAAAGGCGCTTGAAATAAGAGAGAGACTGATGGACACAAAGCACCTGGACTTTATTTCGGTGCTTAACAATCTTGCCATAATATATAACAGGGACGGACAGTATCAAAAGGCCGTTAAGGTGCATGAGAGGGTGCTTTCACTGGTGGAGTCCATGCTTGGCAGGGACCATGTTTTCTATGCCGATGTAATTACAAGCCTCGGTGTGGATTACTGCGTAATGGGGGATTTTGATAAGTCATTAAAATACCATAACGACGCCCTTGAGATGAAAAAAAGGGTTGTCGGCGAAAAGCATCCACATTATGTTCTTACGCTTACAAGCCTTGCCGATGTTTATGAGAAAATGGAGAAGTATGACAGGGCCATTGAAATCCAAAATACGGCGCTTGAGCTTAATAGGGAATGCGCCGGAGAGGTAAACGACCAGGTTTCGGAGTCGCTTGTCAGTCTTGGAAGGCTGTATATGAAAAAGGGCGATATTGTAAAGGCCCAGGGCTTTTTCATGCAGGCCCTTATAATGAATAAGGAAATAATCGTTAAGGAAGGCGTGCGCATAAAGGGCTATGCCAAGAATATAAGGCTTATGGCCGAGACCTGCTGTATCAGGGAAGACGCGGAGAAAACCGAGCAGTTCTGCGAAAGCCTGTTAAGCTACAGGAAATCCATATACGGCGACAGGCATCCTAAGTACGCAAGGGCGCTTTACGACTGCGCGGAGCTTTTGATTAGGCTTGGCCTGTATGCTAAAGCCGATGGGTATTTGGAGCAGGCGGCCGACATAGCGGAGACAATGCTGGGAAGCGACACGCTTTTGTGCCGCCAGTGCGTTTATATGCAGTGCAGGGCGCTCTTTGGCAAAAAGGAATATACGAAGGCGTCGGATAAGCTTAAAAAGGCGGCGTCGCTTTTCAAAAAATATCATAAGGATGAAAATGAGCTCATAAGGATAATGTTCCTTCAGGCCAGAACCCAGTATATACTGGGCTTTCCTAAAAAGGCCGAGGAAATTATATTCCGCGCGGAGGGAATGGCCTCAAGAAATTCTGAAATAAACTGCATGGCAGAGGAAAAAACGTGGTACGCACAGGAGCTGGAAAACTGCGGTGAGCATCAGAAGGCCGCTGAAATGCTGGAGGAAATTTATCCTGAGGCAGATAAATCAGACAAAAAAACAATGTATAAGCTTCTAAGTACGCTGTCAAAGGCGCTGTGCTCCTGCGGAAGCTGCAGGGCCGCCGCGAAAAGGGCGGAGGAGGCCGAAAAATATACAGCCTCCGATGCGGAAAAAACGGAAATAAAAATTATTCTGGCCAAGGCGTTAATTAAGTCAGGAGAATATGAGAAAGCGGAGGAAATACTCTGCCAGGCCCTTGAATTTATTTCAAAGGACACGGATAGCTTTGTCAAAAATGCTTCGCTTGTTTACTGCCTTCTGGGCGAGGCCTGCGCGCTGGGCGGAAAGGATAAAAAAGCCCTTGAGTACTTTGAAAGCGGGCTGTCCGAGGCAAAGGCCAGACAAAACCTGCCAACTGAGGAATACTGTGCGTTTTTGACAACAGCCTCGGATACGGCCAAAAAGCTTGGCTCCTACTCCAAGGCCACGGAATATCTCAGCGAGCACGCTCTTATTGTAAGACGTGATTTGGGCGAGACAATAGATTTTGCGGATATACTGATGAAGGCGGCGCAGCTCTATCTTTTGCAGGACAGGTATGACGATGCCGTTACAATGCTGGATAAGTCTGCTGAGATATACGGCGAGTTTTACGGGCACGGCTCCGATAAATATATCGACACTATTTATGAGGCCTGCGCCGCGCTCAAAAAGGGCGGCAAAAGCGAGGAGCTTTCTCAACGGCTTGAAAAAATGGAGGACTTCGGACAGAGGGAAAAGGATTTTTCCGATCTTCTTAAGTCGGCCTATAAATCCTCCGGGGCCATAGGCAAGCTGGTAAAGCTGAAATTCGGAAAAAATAAATAAAACGTTTTATTGACACGATAAGGCAACTGTGCTATCATAATTAAGTGTGTTCAGCCGCTCGGAGAGGTTTGAAATTCGGACAAGGGTCCGGATACCGAATTCGGCGAGTAAATTGCGAGGAGGTGTATATATGTACGCAATTATCGAGACAGGTGGAAAACAGTACAAGGTATCAGAGGGTGACGTAATTAAAGTTGAAAAGCTTGCTGCTGAGGCAGGTACAGCTTATGCTTTTGATAAAGTACTTGTTGTTTCAGGTGACAACGGTGTTTCCGTAGGCGCTCCCTATGTGGCAGGCGCTAAGGTAGGCGCAACTGTTATCGGCGATGGTAAAGCTAAAAAGGTTATAATTTATAAGTATAAATCCAAAAAAGGCTTCCATAAGAAAAAAGGCCACAGACAGCCCTACACAATGCTTAAGATTGACTCAATCGCTCTTTAATTATTATGATTCGCGTGAATGTATTTCGTAATAAATCAGGAGATATTTACGGGTTCCGCCTAAAGGGACACGCGGATTTCGCCGAGGAGGGAAGCGATATCGTCTGCTCCGCGGTTTCGGTGCTTACGATAAATACGATAAACTGTATTGAGCTTTTTACCGGTGAAAAATTTCAGTGTGATACCGATGAGAAAAAGGGCGGTTACCTTAGCCTTAATCTTCCCGATGTAAGGGAAGGCAGGGCAGACCATGACGCTCAGCTGCTTTTAAAGGCAATGCTTAACGGATTGGGCGATATTGAAAAAGAATATGGCTTCTATATATCGATAAACGAGGAGGTGCACTAATATGTTAAAATTAAACCTTCAGCTTTTCGCTCATAAAAAAGGTATGGGTTCTACAAAGAACGGCCGTGACTCTAAGTCAAAAAGACTTGGCGCAAAACGCGCTGACGGACAGATTGTAAGAGCCGGAAATATCTTATATACACAGAGGGGTACAAAAATCCATCCCGGCAATAACGTAGGCATCGGCGGCAATGATTCGCTTTTTGCTCTTGTTGACGGACGTGTAAAATACGAAAGAAAAGGCAGAGACAAAAAACAGGTTTCTGTTTATCCCGTAGAAATAGTGGAAATCGCAGAATAAACAAGCTTGAAGGTTTCAAATGGCGTCATTTGAAACCTTCTTTTGTCTTAAGCTGACCAAAATCAGTTAAAGGCTGACTAATTTCGGTGAACTTATGGCATATTAAAATTGTTGCTGGGGAAGCTATTTTTAACAGGTACTTTTTGATAAAAAGCAGTAATGAGGTGAAATTAATGTTTGTAGACAGAGTCAAAATCCATATAAAGGGCGGCGACGGCGGAAACGGCTGCGTGTCATTTTACAGGGCTAAATATATTACTCACGGCGGTCCTGACGGCGGCGACGGCGGCAAGGGCGGAAGCATTATTTTTGTCGGTGACGAAAATATGAATACCCTTATGGATTTCAGGTATAAAAGAATGTACAAGGCAGAGCCGGGACAGGACGGCGGCAAGAGAAACCGTTTCGGAAAGGACGGGGAAAGCCTTGTTATTAAGGTCCCCAAGGGAACGGTTGTCAGGGAGGCCTCCACAAATAAAATTATGGCCGACATAACACAGGACGGCGAGGAAAAGGTTATTATAAAGGGCGGCAGAGGCGGCAGAGGAAACCAGCACTTTGCCACACCCACAAGGCAGGCGCCAAGATATGCCGAAATGGGGCAGAAGTCCAAGGAATATGACGTTATACTTGAGCTTAAGCTTATAGCCGACGTTGGGCTTATCGGCTTCCCTAACGTAGGAAAGTCAACCTTCCTTTCAATGGTTACTAACGCTAACCCAAAGATTGCCAACTACCACTTTACAACGCTTTCGCCAAATCTCGGCGTGGTGCAGATGAATGACGGGGACGACTTTGTTCTTGCCGATATTCCTGGTATTGTGGAGGGCGCCAGCGAGGGCGTGGGCCTTGGAATCGAGTTCCTTCGTCATGTTGAGAGGACAAAGGCGTTTATTCATGTGGTTGACGCCGCCGCGATAGAGGGCGACGACCCGGTTGTAAACGTGCATAAAATAAATGATGAGCTTTTTAAATATAATCCCGAGCTTATGAAGCGCCCCCAGGTTATAGCGGCCAATAAGACGGATATTCCCGGAGCGGAGGAAAATGTCGAGAGGCTTAAGGCTGAATTTGAGAAGGACGGAATTAAGGTAATACCGATTTCTGCCGCCACAAACAGGGGCCTTGCGGACGTAATAGACGAGATAGGCAAGATCCTCAAAAATTATCCTGAGGATATAGTTTTCGAGGAAGAATACGATGAATTTGACGATATTTCCGACGGAAACGAGCCTTTTGAAATTCAGGTATACGATGGAAACTATTATGTTGTTACCGGCGTTGGCGTTGAAAAGATGATAGGCTATACCAACCTTGACGCGGAAAAGGGCTTTGCCTTCTTCCAGAAATACCTTAGAGAGAGGGGCATAATAGAGGCCCTTGAGGAAAAGGGTATTAAAGAGGGAGACACTGTAAAAATCTATGATTTAGAGTTCACCTATTATAAATAAAAGTAAAAGCCCCTGTATCAGGGGCTTTTTTTATCCGCTATTGAGCTGATGATTAATTTTACGGCGGCCTTTTCCTTGGACGACAGCCTGTCATAGTCTATTTTAAGTTGTGTGGGAACGGTAGGCTCGCTTATTTGCGTGCTGCCAATGAGATAGTCCACTGATACCTCAAAATATTCCGCCAGCTTTATTAAATCGTTGATACATGGCTCTGCCCTTTGGTTTTCGTATTTTTCAATAATGTTTTTGCTGTAGCCGATGGCCTCTGATAAGGCAGTCTGAGATACCTCAGCTCTTCTTCTTAAGGTTCTGAGCATGTAGGGAAAGTCTGACGGCTCCTGCATATCCTCTATAACGTGGGGGTCAATAATTATTATCTCTTTTTTAAATTCCTCAGCACGCCTTACCTCCTGCGCCGTAGTGGATAATGGATAGGCGTGGTTGTCGCATACCGCGATTATAATATCTATTCCCTGCCCGATAAAGCCTTTTTTCAACCCAAAGGCTATATTGGTTTTTTCCCGCATAATCATTTTAATTTCATCACACATTAACAGGACCTTCTCAAATTCCAGCCTGTCCTTTTCCAGCAGGGATTTGGTCTGCTCAGGATATAATAATATGGCAGTTAAATACAAATGCGCAAACTCCGGCCTTGCTTTTAAATCCAGAATAATCTGCGCCGCCCATAAGCCCACGCCTCTGGACATGTCGGCATAGAATAATTCAATGCCGTTTTCAGCCTGCTTGATAAGCTCGTTTTTCACCAATTTTTTAATTTCGTCACATTTATTCGCGTCACCGAGCTTTTCCGGCTCGTGGCCTATACAGATACATGTTTTTTTCATATGACCTACCTCTAAAATTAATATACTTTTATCTTTTGCTATTAGGGTGTTTATGACCAATTTTGTTTATAACTTTTTTATTAATATTACCGTATTCAATACAGTAAATTGAACAAAATAAGTGATGTGTTTAAAAATTGGAATTTAGAGAAATTTTACTTTTTAAACATTATATAAATAACTAAATACTTTTAAATAAATTGTATATTCTCAATAATACATTTTTTAAAAATGAATGTCAATAATTAATACTTCTTATACATTGTATTAAATAGCCATACTCAAAGTATAATTATCGTACTGGTAGGTGTTTTAGATGAATTCAAATGATATAGAAAAATTATTTTATAAACGACTAACTCAATTAAGAATACAGAAAGGTGTTTCTGCTAGGGATATGAGTCTAAGTCTTGGACAAAATGAAAATTATATAAACTTAATTGAAAATAAACACAATTATCCATCTATGACAGGATTTTTTTATATATGTGAATATCTTGGAATAAGTCCAGAAGAATTTTTTAATGATAAGAATGAAAATCCATATAAGACAAATGAGTTATTGTCTATTGTTGAACTTTTAAATGAGGATGAAGTTGAACATATATCTAGTGTAATGAAAGATATAGTCAAGCGCTCTAAGGGGGATTAATAATGACTGATGAGACAAAAGAAGTTCTTGATGTTGTAAAAGATATGTTTCTGGATTTAAAGAAAGACATTAATAGACTTGATACGCGAATAGGTGTATTAGAAAACACCATAGGAAACGTAGATACGCGAATAGGTGTATTAGAAAACACCTTAGGAAGTGTTGATACCCGTGTAAATAGAATGGAAAACACCCTAGGAAGTGTTGACACCCGTGTTATTAAAATAGAATCAACCTTGGAAAATGAGACAAATAAGAATATAAAGCTCTTGGCCGAGGGCTATCAGACTATGACCGAGGATGTACACCAGCTTAAAGACGATATGGAAGTAGTCAAATTTGATGTGGATATTGTAAAAAAGGTAGTTACCACACATTCTACTCAAATTAATCAGTTAAAGAAAGCGAAATAAATTACATAGCTAAAAAGGACAGCAGTCATTACTGTCCTTTTTATTTTTGTCTGTTTCAGTTCAAAAGCAAATTTTAATACCAGGCCGGTTGGTACAAAGTGACGCGGGAGTATTCTTTTGCATTAAAAATGGGTAATATATAGTTATTAGGGACTACAAATAAGTTTGGTTTTGTTGTATAATATAGGATACACTAATAAAGGAGGGATATCATGAAGAAATTTGTTTGTGCTGTATTAAGTACTGTGATGATTGTATCGGGTGCGTTTGCAGTAAGCGCCGCCCAAATCATAAGGGAAGATGCGGAGCTTAGGCCTGACATTACAATTGTCATAGACGATGAGACTAGCTATTTCAGAAGCGCTTCGGGGGATTACATCTATCCCATACTTTTCAATGACACCACATATCTTCCGTTAAGGTCAATCGGCGAGATTATGGGCAAAAACGTAAACTGGGACGAGGCGAACAAAACAATAACCTTAAGCGGTGAAAGGGATAATTATAAGAACACGTCAAGACCGTCTACAGAGGATAGGGAGGATATTGAGGTTCAGGTAAGAAAGGACTTCAAAATCGTTATAGACAATAAGGAGCAGACCTTTAAGGACGCTAAGGGCGGCAGGGTTTATCCAATACTTTATGATGGCTCGACATATCTTCCGCTCAGGGCGATCGGCGAAATTATGGACTGCGACGTTGAGTGGGACGGCGATGACAAAACAGTTACCCTCAATAAGGATTCCCTTACAGTTACAGACGCCGATACTTTTGAAAGCAAGGACAACAAGGGCAAGCTTATAAGCGGGCTTGAGGATATTAAGAAAAAAATCCTTGAGGACGCCGGCATTAAAAAGGGAAGCGTTAAATTTGTCAAGGTTGATAAGGACTATGACGACGGAATATGGAAATACGAAATAGACTTTGTTTACGACGGTAAAGAATATGAGTATGAGATTGAAGTCGAGACAGGCAAAATACTCAGCAGAAAGACCGAAAAAAGCGACGACGGCTATGATGAGGATGACATCATAAGCGCGGATAAGGCGAGAAGCATTGCCGCAAAGGATGCCGGACTTAATGTGGCTGATATAAACCATATAAAGACCGAGCTTGATAGGGATGACGGCGAAACCGTTTATGAAATCGAGTTCAAGCATAAGGGCTATGAGTACGAATACAAAATAAACGCCGAGACAGGCGCTATTATCAGCAAGGATATTGACAAGGATTAATTCCTTGCACTTCAGAGGGACCTGTGTTGTTATACAGGCCCCTTTTTAAGCTTACTGGCTTCGTTTTTCTTGCAAAAAGCCCTGTGATTATTTATACTATTTGTGTATTAAGATAAAAAGGAGAAAACTATGTTAACAAGCAAGCAGAGAGCATTTTTAAGAGGTATGGCAAATACCCTTGACCCCATTTTCCATGTCGGCAAGGCCGGTGTTACGCCGGAGCTTACACAGGCTGTGGACAGCGCCTTAGAGGCAAGGGAGATAATAAAGGCCAATATTTTGGATAACTGCCTTATGGATACAAGGGATGCGGCGCAGATAATAGCCGAAAGGACGCATGCCGATGTTGTCCAGGTTATCGGCAACAGGTTTGTGCTTTACAGGCCGGCGAAAAAACCGGTTATAGAGCTTCCAAAGGCTAAAAAGGACTGATAGGAAATGGCGGATTTTGATTTCAGGCTCTGCAGGAAAATAGCCATAATGGGAGGCGCCTTTGACCCCATACATTATGGCCATCTTGTTACAGCGCAGGCCGTGTATGATAATTTTGACGTTGACAGGGTTGTTATAATGCCCCTTGGCGACGCGCCCCATAAGGAAATGAACGGAGCTGCAGCCGCACAGCGCTACGAAATGGCAGAGGCGGCTGTAAAGGATAATCCGGCCTTTGCGGTTTCTCCGATGGAGGTAAACAGGGCGGGAAAAACCTATACGGTTGACACAATATCCGAGATTAAAAGAATAAACCCCGCCTTGACCATTTACTTTGTCATGGGCGCTGACGAGATACAGGCTATAGAAACATGGCGGCAGCCTGAAAGACTGCTGAAGCTTTGCTCAATAATAGCTGTGACGCGCCCGGGATTTGATGCTGCGCATATTAAGCGGACAATAGACAGGGTTAAGGGGAAGTACGGCTGCGACATATATTTTTTGGAGGTTCCGTCCCTTGACATTTCCTCAACGGATTTGAGGGAAAGAATAAAGGAGGGCAGGGCGGTTAAATACCTGATGCCGGACGAAGCCGAAAAATATATTGACGAACATGATTTATACAAAGAAGGTAATGACAATGCTTGATACTGAAACAATAAAGGCAAAGCTCCAGTCTGCGCTGTCAATTGAGAGATATATACACACTCTCGGCGTTGCGGACGAGGCCATGAAGCTTGCTGCCAGATACGGCGGTGAGGAGCTGGTTAAAAAAGCGGAAACAGCGGGGCTTCTCCATGACTGCGCCAAGGATTATCCCAAGGATATGAAGCTGCGTTTCTGTAAGGAATACCACGTTCCCCTAGACGATATAATGAAAAAGCAGGTTGACCTTGTTCACCCGTTTTTGGGGGCGGAGGTAGCTAAAAGGGAATACGGCGTCAGTGACAGTGAAATCCTTGAGGCTATAAAGTGGCATACAACGGGCAAAAGAGATATGTCCACACTGGATAAAATTATTTTTATAGCTGACTATATTGAGCCGGGCAGGGAAAGCTTCGACGGCCTTGAAAAGGCCCGTGAGCTTGCTTATGAGGATTTGGATAAGGCAATGGCCTATATTCTGGAAAGCACCATTCAGTATGTTAAGGATAGGAATAGGGCGCTTCACCCGTATTCAGTCCAGGCGCTGGAGTATTATAAACAGTAAAGCCGCCGGGAGGTGAGCTGATGAAAAAATATTTTCATTCTATAGTTACGGCTGTTTTGTGCGTAGCCGTAGGGATATGCATGCTTGAGATATACAGCCTCAAAAACCAGCTTAACGAATTAAATACTAAGTCACTTAACCGGGCAGGAGGAATTTATAACCGTCTGGACAGCCTGCATGACGATATTCAGGAGCTGATTGACGAGCAGGATAATCTTATTTCAGAAGACAGCTATAAATACAGAAATACAGACGTCTCAAAGGGTACCGTTGAGCTTGTATGCGAAATATCCCCAAAGCGTATCGTGCCGGAGGGCTCACAGGCAATTCTGATGCTTTCAGGGGAAGAGTATTTAATGGAAACTGACGGGAATAAATATACCATGACTGCCGAAATTCCATTATTTGAGGACAGCCTTGACAATAAGGTTGTATTTAAAAAAGGGGACTCGCAGATGACACAGACGCTGGAGTGGAAGCTTTATCCGAGACAGGAGGCTGTGCCGTCGCTTACGGCGGATTTCAGCGGTTCACTGTTTTTAAGCGGAGATACGCTGCGTCTTAAGGGACGCCTGGAGATACTTCTTGAGTGCATTGGAGTGGCCGATGTTGAGGTCGAGAGCGTAAGGCTTATAGAACTGGCAAACGGCAAGGAGATTAACGGAATAAGGGGCTTTTCCCGCGGCACTACAATAGGAAACCAGTATTACAGCCAGAATTACAGCCTTGATGCAAGCTTTGACGCACCGGGCTGCAAAACCTATGAGATTATTGCCGAAGTAATTGATACTGACGGCGTAAAGTATATATGTCCCGCTGTAAAATGGGTTAAGGATGGACTGGCGTTTAATCAGGACAGCGCTTATCAGACGGGATATGAGATATATAAAAACGGAAGTATAATATATAAATCAGAAAGCTTATAAGGAGGAAATATATGAACGAAGCAATTCATCAGGAAGCGTTTGAAATGGCAAGCATAGCTAAGGAAGCACTTGAGGATAAAAAGGGCGAGGACATAAAAATTCTTGACCTTAAGGGTCTGAGCAATATAGCCGATTATTTTGTTATCGGCAGCGGAAGCAATCCAAACCAGATAAGGGCAATGGCCGACAATGTAAATGAAAAGCTTTTCAAGGCCGGCTTTAAGCTTCACCATTCCGAAGGGTATTCGGGAGGCGTTTGGATACTTCTTGACTACGGCAGTCTTATTGTCCATGTGTTTGACAAGGAGCAGAGAGGCTTCTATTCTCTTGAGAGAATTTGGGGAGACGCCAAGGAATGTTGAGATTTTTGTAAAACAGTGGTATTATAAAATATAATATTTGGTTTAAGGAGATTTTTTAAAATGGGAGAAGCAATGACCGGCTTGAAAAGAAGCCATATGTGCTGCGACGTAAGCGAGGCGCTTATAGGCAGCGAAGTTACTGTAATGGGCTGGGTACAGAGAAGACGTGACCTCGGCCAGCTTATATTTATCGCTTTGAGGGACAGGACAGGTATCGTTCAGGCTGTTGTGGACGGCAACAACGCCGATAAGGATTTATTCAGCAGGGCGGAGACAATAAGAAGCGAATTTGTCGTGGCCGTGAAGGGCGTGGTAGCTGCCAGGACAGAGGGAAACGTCAATAAAAACATGAAAACCGGCGCAATAGAGATTATTGCTTCTGAACTTAGAATACTTTCCGAAAGCGAGACGACTCCTTTCCAGGTTGAGGATGAAATCACGGTTAAGGACGATTTAAGGCTTAAATACAGATATATTGATTTAAGACGTCCCAGCCAGCTTAAAAATATGATAATGAGGCATAAAACTGCTCAGGTAATCAGGAACTTCCTTTCAAATGAGGGCTTCCTTGAAATTGAGACGCCTATACTTGGCAAGAGCACTCCTGAGGGCGCAAGGGATTACCTTGTTCCAAGCCGTGTACACCCCGGCAATTTCTTTGGGCTGCCCCAGTCGCCACAGCTTTATAAGCAGCTGCTTATGGTTTCTGGCATGGACAGATACTATCAGATTGCCAAATGCTTCCGTGACGAGGATTTAAGGGCTGACCGACAGCCTGAGTTTACACAGGTGGATATGGAGCTTTCGTTTGTTGATGTGGATGACATTATAGACATCAACGAGAGGCTTATTAAAACTGTGTTTAAGGAAATACTTGGCGTGGACGTTCCTATTCCCATGCAGAGAATGAAATATAAGGACGCTATGGAGCGCTATGGCTCGGACAAGCCCGACGTGCGCTTTACAATGGAGCTTAACGATATTACTGAAATAGTTAAGGACAGCGAGTTTGTCGTGTTTAAAAACGCGGTGGAGGCAGGCGGAAGCGTAAGGGCTATTAACGCCGAGGGCTGCGCTCACTATCCAAGAAAGCAGATAGACTCCCTTGTGGAATTTGTTAAGACCTACAGGGCAAAGGGCCTTGCGTGGATTGTTGTAAACGATGACGGCACACTGAAATCACAGATAGCTAAATTCTTTAGTCCCGAAAAGCTTCAGGAGATTGTTGATGCAATGAAGGGCAAGCCCGGAGACCTTATACTTATCTGCGCTGACCAGGATAAGGTTGTTTTTGACTCCCTTGGAGCGCTCAGATGTGAGATTGCGAGAAGACAGGGGCTTACAAAGCCTGATGATTACAGATTTCTTTGGGTGACGGAATTCCCTATGTTCGAGTATGATGAGGAAGAGCAGAGATATGTTGCGGAGCACCATCCGTTCACGTCCCCTATGGACGAGGACCTTCCACTGCTTGACACAGACCCTTCAAAGGTAAGAGCAAAGGCATACGATATGGTC
>URCD01000046.1 GCA_900546215.1 uncultured Eubacteriales bacterium
CAACTGTTGGATAATAATAATTTGTAATTCCTATTCTTTCATGTCCAACAAGCCCCTTTTCCTCCATTCTTCCCAAAAATGTGGAAACGGTCCTTACTGCCCAGATAATATCTTCCTTTTCAAGCTCGGCCAGTATCTGCTTAACGGTCATTTTTTCCTGAGAATTTAGTAGTATGCTTAATACCTTCTGTTCAGAAGCTGATGCGTTTTTTTCTTCATATGTCATTCTCCATTCAAAATCGAGTTTTACAATCGTCCCTAGTATATTTGTAGTATAGCTCCATTTACACATTTTGTCAATAATGTGAACAAAAAAACCGATGGCATACCCATCGGCTTATACTATCAGTTAACTTGTTGTGCAATTACAACGTATCTGTCCTTTCCGTCACTGCTGCATGTAACAAGAGTCAGAAAACCATTTCCGTATTGGGCTTCTATTTCCTTCCCACAGTTGTTCTCAACTCCATTAACAAAATCCTCAAAAACCGCATTATTCTCAAAGTCAACTATATCAAACCAATTAAAATCAGTATCATTAGAATCCATATCGGCCTGAAACGCTGCTATTGCCTTATAGCATCTAATTTCCACAGCGGTCATATAGGTTATATCGCTGTGCTCAGAAAGATATGTATCATCAAGATAGTCCGCAAGCCCGGCAAACATTGTGCCAGATTTCATATTATGCCCATATATAATAATATTGTCTGAATTATCCGAGCATCTGGAATCCATAAACGGAGTGCCCGACATGGAATATTCACCGCTGAAATTCCTGTGGAGATAATATTCAGGGTCATCAGGAGTGTGCATTACCGGATAATCCACCACAGTACCCGATATATATATCCATCCTACGGTATCACTGTTTTTCTCCTGGAGCTTTTTTACAGGCGTAATTGTTTCCCCTGTTTTTGAATTCCTGTGTATAAATACCTGCTCAGACAGCTCGTTAAAGCTGCTCTCGGCATCTGCACTGGATTTATTATAGCCAACCAGCTTATATGCTGACAGCAGCGCAACAGCAAAAAGCACTGCCGTTGCTGTCAGCTTTAATTTTCTCATGAACGTCTTCTCTTTTTAACGGGAGAAGCGAAACTGTACAAAAGTGTGAATATTCCTACTATTGCTGTGCTCAAAAGTCCGCTCCACATTATAAGACTCATGCTGTCACCTGTCTTTGGAACGTTTCTCGCCGAATTTCCGTTTGCGTCTTTATATTCATAAGAACCGTCCGGGTTTTCTGTCTTTGTATAGGAGCCTTCCTCTTTTCCGCTTCCGTCCACGACAGCTATCTCATTTGGGCTGTCAGGCTGGTTCGAGTCGGGGACATCATCTATCGGTACAAATACCGGTATTTCAGGATTTGTAACCGGCATGGCATCGCGATGCTCGTTATCCGTACCGCCAGTATTACTGAGGTTCTCCGATTTTCCATCATCCCCTCCGTTCGGCTTTGGCGGCTTGGGAGCCAGCTGGTGTCCGCCGCCTACGCCGCCTTCACTCTTCTTATTTTTAGTATTTGTAAACTGAGCGGTTACTGTATTATCTACCGCAATAACTCCCACTGGGTTAATGCTCGATGTCTTGTAGCCATCGCCTGAATAATCATCCTCCACTACGGAATACTCCGTGCCTCCGGGAAGACCGATAATTGTAATATACTCTCCGTCAGCCAGCTCTATTGTTTCACCGCTTTTCATTTTTCCGTCCAGCACGCCGAAGCCGATATAATCGTACCCGTCTTCCGGAGCCGTCTGTCCAACAGGAAGGCTGAATGTAACCGTAAACACAAATTTTTTCTTAAGGTCAGCAGCGTTGCCCGCGACATTCTTCTTAATAACAAGGTCTCCGACCGTTCCGGTCTTATGATTCGTAATGGTAATTTTGTTGGAGTTATCTCCCGTTGCCCCGTTTATGGACGTTATAATTTTTCCGTCATCCGGGTTTGCCGTAACCTTAACGGAATATGTTTTCTTTAAAACCCCATAGCCATCGGGCGCCTTAGTTTCCTTAAGAATATATTCACCGTCAGGCAGACCCCTTAACGTAAGCTTTCCGTCCGCACCTGTTGTGCCCTTACGGATTACCGTTTTGCAGTCAAGGGCGAAAACTGTGAACTCCGCTGCGGCCAAAGGCCCTCCGTCCCCTGTCTTTGTTATCTCTATCCAGCCGCGTCTCATAATTGTGGCACTGGCATCGGAGTCATTTATATCAAACTCTTTATCCACATTATCTCCACTATCGTTCATACCAACGATACGTACTTTATTAGATACCATCCCGGGTTCTCCTGTTATATCGGTGATATACTCGACCTTATATGCCTGGGCCTTATCTGGCAGATAAAAGCTAATAACCCTTGTCGTATTGTTATACTTTACATTGTTTATAACCTCCTGCTCCGTCAGTTCAGCCCCCGGAGTTAGGGAGCCGTCGGCGTTGAGGCTGCATTTATATACATTTATATTATCTGAATAAACAAGACCGCCGCGTGAATCCGTCCTCAGATCCAGTCCTATGGGCAGAGTATCCTCAAGATGTAAATTATCTATATCTGAGCGATCCACCTTATATGGATTATAGTCAACCTTCCATTTAAGAACTCCGTCCTCGATTTTATCCAGTGTTTTAGCCAGAGCGCTGCTCTTTACCTCAACAGAGGTTTCAGCTGAAGAATTGGTACTCCAATTTTCCGCTGTAAGCACAACCGTATTAATTATATTCGCAGTCCTGTTTCCATTGAAATAGTCCTTAATTGTTTCTTCCAAAGGAGACGCCTTAACCAATATTACGCACGGATCTTTAAATACGTCAAAGGTAAATGTGGCTGTTAAACCCGAAATTTCAGACGTAATATTTCCATTCAAGTTATTATCCCACGGAGCGTTTGCCACTGTACTTCCACCGTTGTCTGTTACGCCCGAAAAGGCGTAATAGTTTTCTCCGCTTTCAAAGGGCTTAAACCCCCAGCCCTCCGGAAGGGTATCAGTCACAGTTATTTTTCCCGCGGTTCTTCCTTCTGCGTCAGTAACGGTACTGTAATCGAGGCTATTCCTATTTATGTATATACGGAATACAGCGCTTTTATCAATATAGTTAAAGGAATCTGTCTCTCCGCCCGCAGAACCGTTGGCCTTATCAACACCATAGGCGCCGTCCCCTTTTCCAAAGGCCTCTGCAGAAACTGCTGTCATAGTTCCCTTTTGCAGCATTTTAGCGTCATATCCTACATTGGCTGTCGCAGAATTAAGCCTGACGCTTCCGCTGAAAAGCATAGCTGTATTAGTAATTCCTTTACTTTCCGTGTATGTCAGTATTTCAGTATTTGTAACCTGAGTTTTGTAGCTGAAGGAATAGGCTTTGTCAGTTCCAATTCCTCCGCCGGAATCGCTTGTCACAGTTAGCAGGTCAGCAACCGCCTTGCCGCCTTTATAGAGGGTAGTAACTGTATGCTTGAGTCCCTCGCCGTTAAAAGCCTTCGCATTTCCCCCTCCAGTCTTTACTATCCTCTGGTTGTATTGAGGGGTAACATTTTTAAGTATGTCTTTGCCTATGGCAGAACTCTCGTCAAGGCTGTCTACATCAAAGCTATCGCCATACACAAGCAGGTCGTACACCTTCATATCTGGAATAGTCTGCTTTTTAGCGTCAACTTTGACGTTCCATGTTATCTCTGCTTTTTTGTAATCCGTTACAGCTCCTGTTTTTTCTATGGCGTTATAGCCGATTGTGACGTTTTTATCACCCGTACCAATGCCATCAAAGTCTTCCCATTTTATCGAGGCGGAATTTGTATAGTTTTTAGTTCCCGTCTCAGGATCGGCGTTAACAGCCCTTGTCCACGTAGGGTCAGGAACCTTTGTTACAATGGTTAAAAGGATTGGTGTGGTTATATTTCCGATTTCAAACGCTCCATCTGTAGGATAACTGTCTGAATTCCATGTCTTTGCTGGGGTTTCATTCCACGCTCCGTTTTCCTTGTCCCAAGTCTGGAGCTTTGCTTCCTGTAATGTCAGCCCGCCTTGCAGTACATCCGTAATCACCACATTATTCAAAGAATACCCGTAATCGTTTGCAGTAATCGTCCATGTTATGGTACGGTTGTTGGGGTTATACTCCCCACTGGAGCCTTGGTTTCCAGCTTCTCCGTCTTTCGTAATCCATGTTGGTTTGAACTTTACCGTGGCTGAACTATCCTTAACCTTTTCAGTCTCTTTTCTCAGCTCCGCTGTATTTTTAACTGTCTGCTCAGACTGTGTAAATAGCTTGTCATCCGGTATTTTAGTCTCAAAGGTAATTACCTGAGGGCTTTGAGTTCCTTCTTGGAAGCTGTATGTAAGAATACTGTCATTGAAGACTGGTGTAACATCGGTTCCTCCAACCTTAAAGGAATCCGCAACATACTCTCCCACATTCGTCAGGTCGTCATAAAAGGAATAGCCGTTTAAATCTGCACTGTTTTCACCTTCAGGACCGACTGTTACAGTCCAATTAATAACGCCCTTGCTTAGGTCCTCTGTTCCTTCTTTCGTGATTGTCCTTGTCTCCTCAGGCTGGGGAATAACGATTGTAAACTCTTTACCCAGTATGGATATTGTGTGTTCCCCGGCATCAAGCCCGCCGCTGTCTTTATTAAATTCCAACTCAGCCTCAAAGGTACAGTTAATCTCCATGTTGCCAGGATCATCAAAGGCATCTCCGTCAAACAAAATTGAGGCCACAGCAGTTTTGTTTTCATTCTTAAGGGTCAATGTACCAATTGTTTGATTTACATATTTCAAAGTATAAGTTTTTGCATTTTTAACGGAAAATTTATCAGAAATAAATAATTCGGCGTAATCATTCTTATTGACAAACTCCTTATCCCCGTCCCCCTGTATAGGCACACTGAATGCTGCCCTAACCTCTAAGCCTTTTGTACTGTCTATTTTTCCATCTTTTATGACAGCTCCGTCCTGCGTAAGTGTAAGGTTAAGATTTTTCATTATTAATTCTGTTACGTCCTCGCTCTGGTTTTCGCCATTAATGCGGTCACCTTCTGAATTCATTGTAACAATATTATTCTGAGGTTCACACAGTTCACAGCTATGCGTACATGGGCTGTCGATTACAAGCTTCTCAAGATAACCGCAGTTTTCGTCATGCGCATGCTCACATTCATGCCCCTCGACATATCCGCAGCCATCAGCGTGGGTTATTTCCCCGTTTTCGTCCGGCTCACACTCACAAGACACACCCTCAATGTACCCGCATTCGTCATTGTGTTCGTGATTGCACTGGGAAACTACCACCATATGAGCCTCAAAGCCGCAGTCTTTGTCATGCTCCAAATGATTTTCGCACATCTTAGCCGTATCCTGCTCCCCAAAGGCGATAAGCGGAGCGGCAATGGCCGCCTGCAATGTAATCACCGCAGTTAAAAATACTGCCAGTTTCTTTTTAATATCCTCTCTTTTTTTCATCTTTCCATTCCTTTCAGTATCCGGCATAAAGCAGAAATAATTTCATTCAATAAAACTAATTATACTTTATTCAGGTATTTTTTTACAAGGAATGGCAAACTTCAAAATAGCAGAATTTTAACTGACCATTCAGTCAATTTTTAGCAAAAAAATCAAAAAACCGCCCATCAAATGTGACTGGGCGGCAAAAAAAGTAATTTATTTAAATATACAACTCGGTCTTAGTCAAAGGCATTGGCTTTAGTGAACGCGTCTCTTGTGGCGTTATTAATTCTTCCGCCCTTATTAGCGTCACCTATGACTACTACCCTGTCAAACTCTTTTTCAAACTCATCAGCAAAGCCCTTTACAGGAGCAACACCGAGTGAAAGGACAACGCTGTCGCAGGCAATTTCACTTACATTGCCGTCGGAGAGACTCTCAATTACCACGGCCTTGTCTTTAATTTCAAGAAGCCTATGTGATGTGTAGCTGTCAGGATTATGAGACATGATGTCAGCTACAATATATTTTCTTATAGGAGGGAATACTCCCGGTCCGATTTCAGAGAGCATCTCAATCATCGTAAGCTTACAGCCCTCATCTCCAAGCTTTTCAAGAACCTCCAAGCCTGTAAGACCAGTGCCTATGACGGCTACACTGCCTGTAAGCTTTACCTTGTCAAGGAGTACATCCTCGGGCTTATAGACATTTGCCCCGTCAATTCCAGGAATAGGAGGATTTACGGGAACAGCTCCTCCTGCGATAAATACTCCTGCCGGATTATATTTCTTTACAAGCTCAGGAGTGGCCTCCGTATTGAGCACAACCACAACCCCTGCCTTTTCCAAAAGCTTTTTCATAGTCTTTACATAATCTGTGATAACATGCTTTCCCTTTGCCTTATCAGCTATGTTGAGGGTTCCGCCAAGCTCGCCTTTTTTCTCGATAAGCGTCACCTTAAAGCCTCTTTCAGCCAGTACCCTTGCGGCCTCCATGCCGCCGGGGCCGCCGCCGATTACAACAACAGCTCTTCCGTTTCCGTCTTGCTTTTCTTCCTTATATATATACTCCACACCAAGACGCGGATTAACGGAGCACTGTATTGGCATATCAGCCATAAGCCTTTCACGGCAGTACATACATCCGATACATTTCACTATTTCGTCCGAACAGCCGGCCTTAGCCTTATTTACAAACTCAGGGTCCGCAAACTGGGATCGTCCTAATCCGACAAAATCGCTTACTCCCTCATTAAGGAGCTGTTCAGCCCATTCGGGATCCTTAATTGTATTTGTAGCGATAACCGGAATTGAAAGCGCGTCCTTAAAGGCTTTTGCAACGTGCTTTTTCCAGCCTGGCGCAAAGGAATACGGGTCACAGTTGGCATCGCCGTTCTGTGCGCAGCCGTTGGATACATTGATGTAGTCTATTTTATTTTCAAGGTATTTTACTATCTCAAGATTGTCCTCAAGCGTCATCTGGCCCTCTACCATTTCATCTCCGCTTATTCTAAGGCCAACAACAAAATCCGGTCTTACTGCCTTTCTGATACCGTCGATTATCTCGAGAGTAAAGCGCGTACGTCCCTCGACTCCTCCGCCGTACTCATCTGTACGCTTATTATAGTATTTGCTGAAAAACTGCGCAATAAGGTAGGAATGGGCGCCATGGAGCTCAACACCGTCATAGCCTGCCTTCTGACACCTTACTGCCGCGTCGATAAATTTCTGCTGAACATTCTTTATTTCCTCAACAGTCATTTCTCTTGGAGCCGGCGCGCCTGGAGCCGCCGGAATACCGCTTGGCGAAAGCGACTGGCGTCCTGTAAGGGCAGGCTTTGATGTCATTCCGCCGTGGTGTATCTGAGCAAATATTTTGCAGTCATACTGATGAACAGCCTCTGTAAGTCTCTCAAGCCCGCTGATATGGTAGTCCCTTGCGGCACGCAGATTTCCTACAGTTGGTATGCTGTCTATGTCGTCGACGCCCGTATACTCATTTACAATAAGGCCTATTCCGCCTTTGGCCCTGGCCGCATAATACTCGATAATCCTGTCTGTGGCAATTCCGTCCTTGTCGGCGTACACGGTTCCCATAGGCATCATTACACATCTGTTTTTAATAGTAATTCTTCCTATTCTGCCCTTTTCAAAAAGTTTTTTGTAGCTCATCTTAACTCACTCCCTTTAGTCCTCTGCCCCGCCTCGAAAAGGCGACGGCCCTATATTGTATAACTACATTATTAAATAGATTATTGATTTTCGCAAGAATGCACTTTTTTTATATATAGTACCCTTTTTGATACTTACTCTCTGACCTTACAGGGATTCGGTTCGCCTATTCGGTCGAAATACTTATTTCCCCAGTCACGGAGGCTTACCACAATAGGTACCAGCGTCTTGCCGAATTCCGTCAGCGAGTATTCGGTTTTAGGAGGCACAACAGGATAAAGCACCCTTTCGACTATGCCGCTTGCCTCCAGCTCCTTTAGCTGACTGCTCAGCATTTTCGGTGTGGCCTGCGGAATGGCCTTTTGCAGTTGGCTGAAGCGCAGTGTTCCTTCCTTTATTAGATGCCACAAAATTATCACCTTATATTTACCGCCGATTATATCCATTGTCGCTTCTACAGAACAGTTATACTTGCTTGCGTTGTCCTTCACTTTAATCACCATACTTTCCAAAATAACAGTATACTATAAATTTATATTAGCATATTAGGCAGCCGGCGGCAATAAAAAAGAGCGGCCTAAGCTGGCCGCTCCTGAATAAGCTTATTTGAATTTTTTTCCTCTCTCGTTACATTCCTTAATAGCGGAGATGAATTTTTCCTTTGTAACCTCATAGGGAACACAGGTCCATTCCTTTGTTACCGAAGCTCTTTCAGCAACTGCGGGAAGATCCTCATCTGTCAAACCTATTTCATCCATTGTTACAGGAAGACCCATTTCCTTATGGAAAGCCATTATTCTGTCGCACTCATCATAGTTCTTATCATATGTTAAAAGTACAAGGCTTCCAAAGGAAACGATTTCACCGTGAAGATGATGCTGTATACAGTTAGGAATAACCGATGTTCCGTTATAGAAGCCATGTGCGAGAGAGCTGTTGTAATAGTAGTCGTTCTCTGTAGTCATGAAGTTTGATACCATACCAGTTGTAACGATGATATCAAGAGCAACTTGCTCCAGCTCAAATGAATCCTGGTTGTTTTTACAGTCCTCATAAGCCTTTTTACCGTACTCAATAAGAGGATCGATACAAATTAAGCTGAGCTGATTGCCCATCATAGGCGTATGTGCTACCTTATGTCCTCTTATTGAAAGCTGAGCCTCAAGCTCCTTTGAGATTGCGTCGCCGATACCTGCCCAAAACATGTTTTCAGGAGACTCAGCAATAATCTGTGTGTTAATGAAAATATGCTCTGCCGGTGTTTTTGAATAAAAGTAATTGTTTACTGTACCGTCCGGGTGGTAAATAACCGCGATTGACGTTGTAGCCGCACAGTTTGAACCCAGTGTAGGGAATGTAAACATTGGTTTGTCAAGTCTTTCCTTAACAACCTTGCATGTGTCCATTACACGTCCGCCGCCTACTGCAAAAATCATATCGGCGTTTTTAACCGACTCGTTTTTCATAAGCTCCTCTGCGTTTTCATAAGAAGCTTCTCCGCCGTACCATACAAAATCTGTTACCTCTATATCTGAACCTGCTATACCATCTAATAGTGCATTTTTTACCTTAGCCATTGCTGTTTTGCCGCCGATAACGACAGCCTTTTTTCCATACTTTCTTGTTACCCACGGAATTTCGTTATAACAGTCCGCTCCTACAGTGTAATTTGGAATATAAATGTGATAGCCCTTCATAATAAATGCACTCCTTTTTTTAAATGTTTTATTTGGTATAGTGGTTTTTTTAAATTACATTACTGCTGCTTTGCTTCTTACGGGTACTGTCCAGCCGAAGGGATCCGCGGTGCGTCCCCACTGGATGTTTGTTATACCCTCGTAAAGGTCCTGACATACAGGTCCCATTTCATTATTGTTGATTTTGTAGTCAACGCCCTCATAGTGGAGGATACCGATAGGTGATACAACTGCCGCTGTACCTGTTCCCCATGCTTCCTCAAGAGTACCGTTTTTAGCTGCCTCCAAAACCTCTTCTGCTGTGATAAGTCTTTCAGTAACCTTGTAGCCCTTTGATGTAAGGTATTCGATAGCGCTCTTTCTCGTTATTCCGGGAAGAACTGAGCCTGTAAGCATTGGAGTTACTATTTCACCGTTGATTTTGAACATTACGTTCATGGAGCCAACTTCCTCGATGTATTTCTGATGAACACCGTCAAGCCAGAGTACCTGTGTGAAGCCATTGTGCTCCGCAACTGCCTCAGCTCTGTTGCTGGCAGCGTAGTTGCCGCCTACCTTGCAGTCGCCTGTACCGCCTCTTACGGCACGTACGTCATGTTCCTCAATAGCGATTTTAACGGGTTTAATACCTTCTTTATAATAATTGCCTACAGGGCATGTAATAATCATGAATTTTGCTTTCTGTATTCCGTGGAGTCCGATTGGCTCGTCGCAGCCGAACTCGTAAGGTCTTATGTAGAGTGATGTTCCCTTTTCATTGGGTACCCAGTCCTGCTCGAATTCCACAAATCTTTCGATAAGGTCAAGGATTGTATCAGCGTCAAGGTGAGGGAGGCAGAGTCTGTCGATTGATTTTTCCATGCGCTTAGCGTTCTCGCTTGGTCTGAAAAGCTGGCAGCTTCCGTCTTCTTTTCTGTATGCCTTCATGCCCTCGAATGCGCCTGCTCCGTAATGGAGGATTGTTGAGCCGGGGTGCATCATAATAGGTCCGAAAGGAACTATTCTGCAGTCGTGCCAGCCCTTGTCGGCATCGTAGTCCATGATAAGCATGTGGTCTGTAAATATTTGGCCAAAGGGAAGGTCTGCCCCTTTGCCCGGTTTTTGTTTAGGTGCCTTTGTTCTCTCTACTTTGATATCCATTTTCATGATTATTTCTCCTCTCGCAATACCTTTTAATTTAATAACTCTGCATGAATACAAAAAGGCTTACAGCTATGAAGCCGTAAGCCCTAAAAAACATCTGTGAAAATATCCGATACGATTATACTGTCAGCACTTTACATTCGCTGTACAATACTTCGTCCACCTATTATCAACTGTTTTTTCAGCACGACACATAGCACTAATACTTCTAATAATAATTAGTGAGCAAATAGCGCTAATAGATAGTGTGCAAATGTATAAGCTAGTTGATAACATTAGTGTGTTCTCCTTTCGAATATTTTTACTCATATTAACACCAAAAACTGTCTTTGTCAACGATAATTTTTATATTTTTAGAAATATATGAAAAATACAATCAAAAAATGCCTGTTAAATGCTCTCTAAAAACATTGCCGTCCTTCGAAACGCCTCATGCCTTCCCTCAGTAAGCACTATACTGTGCTCGCCGTAATCGGGAGTATAAAGCTCTTTCTTTTGGGACGCAAGCCTTTTATATATTTCAGGAGCACTGGACGGGTCAGCGACAGCGTCGTCCTTTGCCTGAATAACAATGGCTGGACAGTTTATTTTCTCAATTAATCCATCTTCTCTCAAAATCGCCATAAGCCTTTCAAGCTCCTTAAAAATCGCCACCGCTATATCCTCATAGTGGATATGATACTGCTTGAACAGCCCTACCTTCCCCTCCATAGGCCTATGGAAATATATCTGCTCCGGCGGATATGTATCCGTCATAAAAGTGCCCGGAAGAAGCCTGAGCGGTGATGATATTGGGATAATGCCAGCGATTTCAGGATGCTTGGCGGCCAGATACAAGGAAAGGCAGCCGCCAGTTGAAAGCCCGCCAACATAGACTGTATCAAAGTGCTTTTTAAGATATTGATAGTCATACTCGGCCTTATTTATGAAATCCTCACAGCTTGTGTGCAGAAGCTCCTCGGGGAAGGTTCCATGTCCGGCAAGGTTTACACACCAGACGGAATATCCGTAATCGTTTAAAAATCTCGCCATAGGTATCATCTGCGCCGCACCGGATGTAATCCCATGTATCAGAAGAACCGCTTTATTGTTATTTCCCTGAAAAAACACTTGGTCATTAGTCTGCATATAAAACCCTCCCCTTATGTATAGATACGCCATAGGCACAAGGCCCGTTACAATTTATTTATATTTTATCATCTGCATTGTATACTGTCTATATATTAGTACAATATATATTTCTATTATTTTACTGTATACTTTCTGGCATTGGCAAAGTATAATGCAGTTAATTAGATAGTTTTCTAAATAACTAACAGCTATTGGAGGAGTACATAATGTCCGATGTATGGAAAGCTCTGGCTGACCCCACCAGAAGGCAGATACTTGAAATGCTTAAACGCAGTGATATGACCGCAGGGGAAATAGCAGAAAAATTCAGTATGACAAAGCCGTCCATCAGCAGCCATTTAAGCGTTTTAAAGCAGGCCGACCTTGTTGACGCCCAAAAGCACGGGCAAAATGTAATATATTCCATAAAAACAAGCGTCATAGAGGACGTGATGAATTTACTTTCAAGCCTGATAGGCAGGGAGGATGAAAAAATATGAGAAAATATATTATGCTTATTATATCCCTTATAAACGCTGCCGCAATGGCTGCCGTCATAGCCATGAGCGAAACGGATATTGTGCCGACACATTACAATATTTCCGGCACTGCTGACCGCTATTCCTCAAAGTGGACGTTTATGCTGGCGGCGGCCATTCCGATTGCCATAGCGCTGATATTTCTGATTTACAGAAGATTAAACAATCCAAACGTGCAGAGCAACGTCAAATACGAAAGTAAAGCAATAGCCTTTATAATGATGTTTTTTGTCGTTTTATGCTGGATAATGACAATTCCCTCTTTAAAAGGCGCTGAAAGCCTCGGAAGCTATGTCCCTGCAACGGTCTGCATTATACTTGGTATATTGATGATGTATGTAAGCAACCTCATGGCAAAGATTAAGCAGAACCGCACTTTTGGCATTAAAACAAAAGCTACCCTTTCAAATGAAACTGTATGGAGAAAATCCCACAGGCTCAGCGGCTACACAGGAATGTCAGGCGGCCTTATACTTGCGGTATGCGGGATAATTACGCTTGGCACCGCAAATACAGCCCTTCTTTTATATGCTGTAATAATTTTTATTGCGCTGGAGTTTGTAATTCCTGTAGCTTATGCCAACAGGCTGTATAAAAAACTGGAGGGTAAATAATGCATGAGGTTAAGGCAAAGACAATACTTTCGTCAAAAAACGGCATGAACATTTACCGGGGCTGTTCTCACGGGTGCATATACTGCGATTCAAGAAGCCTGTGCTACCATATGGACCATGACTTTGAGGACATAGAGGTAAAGTCCAATGCCTGTGAGCTTTTAGAGGCGGCGCTTAAGAAAAAACGCAGAAAATGCATGATAGGAACGGGCGCCATGTCCGATCCGTACATGCCCCTTGAGGAGACGCTGGGGCTTACGAGGCGCAGTCTTGAGATAATATACAAATATGGCTTCGGAGCGGCGATACTGACAAAATCATCCCGAATTTTTCGGGATTTGGATATTTTGAAAAAAATAAACGAAAGGACAAAATGTGTAGTCCAGATGACCCTTACAACCTATGACGAAAGCCTGTGCAGAATAATTGAGCCTAATGTATCATCCACAAATGAACGGATTGAAGCGCTTAAAATACTGCGTGACAACGGCATACCAACAGTCGTATGGCTGTGCCCTATTCTTCCGCATATAAACGATACCGAGGAAAATCTTATCGGACTGCTTAACGGCTGCGCCGGGGCCGATGTACACGGCATTTTGTGTTTTGGCTTCGGGCTTACGCTAAGGGATGGCGACAGAGAGTATTTTTATAAAAAGCTGGACGAGCATTTCCCCGGCATGAAGGAGCGTTACATAAGTGAATTTGGAAACGCCTACAGCCTTCCAAGCCCCAATAGCAGCACACTGATGAAAATCTATTCTCAGTTTTGTCAAAAGCATAAAATAATCTATAAAATTGACGAGGTATTTAAATATTTAAATGAATTTGAGGATAAAACCGAAGGCGGACAACTGACACTGTTTGATTAAAAAGGGATGGTCAAAGACCATCCCTTTTATCAGTTAAAAATATTAATTAAATCTTTGAATGTAACGCATAAGCATTGCAGCAGTCTGCGACCTCGAAGCGCCTCCGCCCGGTAAGAGCGTTCCGTCCTGCATACCTGATATAAGGCCGCAGGCGTAAGCCCATTCCATAGCCTCCACAGCGTATCCACTGACTGAATACGCATCGGAAAACTGTTTGATATCAGCCCTGCCCGATACATCTATGCCCTTGTTAGCCGCATATCTGTATAATACAGAAACAAGCTGCTCACGCGTAATCATATCATCAGGGCCAAACTCTCCGTTTCCGTAGCCAGACACAACACCGTTAGCTGCCGCCCATGTTACCGCGTCTGCATAATACATACTCTGCTCGACATCACTAAATAAAATCCCCGAAGCCTTCGGCTGACCCTCAAGCCTGTATAGAATCGTGACAATCATGCCCCTTGTAGTTTGAAGGTCCGGTGAGAATAAGTCTCCCGAAGTGCCTGACATAATATTATTGTCATATACATATTTTACAGCGTCATAGAACCAGTCGGCCTTGCTGACATCCGTAAATGGGAGCCTTTCGGCATCTTCAAAGGCAGTAAAATAAGCGTTAACAGTTACATCTGAGGCCGGCATAATAAATTCAAATCTGCCGTCCTGTCCCGTAAGCGTAAGCTCATTTCCTCTGCTGTCCGTAGCTGTAATCGTGTCCAGCCTGCTTCCAATATAAGGCTGTGCCGTAATCGTTACAGTTTTTCCAGACTCTGAAGTCTTACGATCCGTTTTTACCGTGCCGTTTTGAATATTATCCGCAACAATTATCCTGTATGCCGCTGACTGGTCGAGCGAATAGCTGCTTCCTCTGCTCTTATTGGCACTGTCCATAGTATCTTTATATGACAGCGCATATACAGAAAACCGGTCGCTTAATACAGTTACGCTTTCATCAATTCTGTCATTATCAGTCATGGCTGTTACAGTATATCTTCCCGTTCCGTCATCATGTATATTATAGACTGTCCATTCACGCCTGTATCCGTTTTCAGGCAGCTCATCTGATACATCAAATACAAGAGTAACCGGATAAGATAATTTTGTCAGCCTCTCATTCTTTGGATCCTCTCCTGCCTTTTTCACCGTTTTATTAACTGTTATATCATACTGCTTCTTCACTTCAGCGTCAGCGGAAGCTTCAAGAGCATTATACTCATCTTCCGAAAGCTCGTCCGTTTCCGCAACCTTCATTGAAATCTTATAGCTTTCAACTGTTTTATTAAGAAGACCTTCAGCCTCTTGAACCGTCATAGACTGAAGCAGCATATGGGAGTCCGGAGTATCCGCGTAATCTCCTTCTACAATTACTTCAACCTCTACCTCCGGCAGCTTCATAAGAGCATCGTTTAAATCTGAAAGCTCTTCATGAGGAACCTTAGCCTTAGTATCGTCAGGAAGGGCTTCATAATGGAGTTTAGTTTCCAGAACTGACTCTTTTTGTTCCTCGGTTACATTCTCTGTGGGTATATCTGGAAGATTCTCGATTACATCCTGTATATCTTTAACCTCCATAGGAACAAACACAGCTTCTACCGTACATTCTCCGGTAATCTCGGCAGTATAGCTATTATCGGATATCTGTCCTGTTACATCTGTCCCCCCAACCTTAAGAGAACCGATTTTATAGCCATATTCGGGCTTAAAGGTAAATGTCTGTTCAGCTCCCGGAGCAACCGAAAAGCTGCCTGATGGAATCACTGTGCCATGCTCGGCGTCAGCAACAGTTACTGTTACGCCCTTTGCCGCTCTCCACTGGCTGAATTCCCCATCATCATTTTTTATAAGAGCAAGCTCGTCATGCTGCAGAGCAAAGCTTCCGTCTGAACCAGACGCAGATTTAATATAAAGCTCGCCTTCCTGAGGAGTTCCGTTGAGTTTTACCTTTGTCTCGCCTGTAACTGTTCCGTCAACAGTTAAGGTGTTTCCCGCTTTCATTCTAAGCGTTCCGCCGCCAATAAGGTTACCTGAGATTTCCTCGGATAGGTTCTCAATAATCAAAGTTCCGCCCTCGTCGATTTGAAGGTCTTTAATAAGTTTAGCGAAGGACAAATTATTCGTAGTTCCCGGAGTATGTTCAAGAACGGCATTGTTGAATATATGTACTGAAGCACTGTCAAAAATGTAGTTTACATCAGCATGCGTTTCTGTTATTCTGTCACCAATATTAAGCGTTATTCCGTTAGTTATTATTGCAGCTTTATATATGTAAAGCTTTGACTCGCCAAGTACAATAACTTTAGAAGATTTAGCAGTGCTTCCTTCTGTTCCTCCACAGTATATTCCTCCCAAATTTGCTCCATCAATAATTATGCTTATATCTCCTGCAACAGATGCTTCAGACCCTTCTTCTTTGGCAAATCCACCGCCATACGGCCAATATTTAGTAATATCACTTGATATTTCTACCGTCACATCGCCTCCGACGTCAGCGCATCCATATTCTTCAAAAACGACTCCGCCACCGGTAACCCCAAAAAATCCACCGCCCTCAAAAAGCACGCCTTCTCCAATAATGACATGAGTATTTCCCTCTACGACTGCATCTCCATAAAATCCGGCAAGACCGCCGCCGCCGACATTCTTTGCGCTCTCATGCCTGTCTGCCGCATTTTCAGCGGCAACAACCTCTATTTTTGTATTGCCGGTAACACGCGCTTTAGAGCCATGCGTTGCATGGCCGCCGGCAAAAGCCCCTGAACGCTGAGAATCTCTTACCTCTCGGCATGTAATTACATCGGTATTTCCATTCACTGTCGCATCCGCATAAGGTCCGGATGCATGACCGCCGCCATAGAGGTTATCAAACATTGAACTGTCCCAATCGTCATATCCGCTTGTTGCGTTAAAATCCTTGGAAGCATCTACTGATATATCTCCTGTAACTGTTGCGGAAGCCTTAGTATTATCTAGTTCAACACCACTGTTGGCATTCATAAGAATTCCAGCAGAGCCGCCGCCCCAGAGATTAAGATATCCTTCTCCCACAGCCTTTGTGTTACCAGACAATGTTATATTAATATCTCCTATTACATTAGCCTCAATATTTTGATTATTTATTTCTTGAACTATATAAGCATAGCCGCCGCCATATATCTTATTTCCAGAGCCTATATTAGGACAGTCCAGATAAATTTCAATATTGCCTTTTACATTGGCCTCAAGCGTCCGTTCTTCATCTTTATTTGAAGCATCATAGGCATATCCACCGCCAGCCAAAATTCTTTCCAATACTGAATTTTCTCCCGAAACCTCAATTGAAATATTTCCAAATACATTGGCTGACGCAGATTTATTACTATCATCGGCATAAGTATAGCCGCCGCCGTAAACTCTTGAAACGGTTCCGTTAACAGTAATATTGACATCACCGTTAACATCGCTTTCAAGTCCTCCGCCGAAAATAGCATAAACCGCCGCGCCCTCATTAACAGTAATGCTGGTGCCGCCGCCCTTTACGTCATCTGCTCCGCCGCCGTATATTGTTGTATGACTGCCTAAATTCACTCCTGAATCAATGGTAATCGGAATGCCGTTGGCGTAAAAAGTTATATCATAATAGTCCGATTCTTTTATTCCGCCCTCGATGTCGGTGCCAATTGTAAGGCTTCTGATACCTTTATCCGTTGGTATTGAAATAACGTCTTTGTTATTTTTATTGTCTATATTTGAATTTATTTTAAGCAAAAGGTCTCCGCCGACATCGTCGGTTATGCTGTCAAGGGCTGCCTGGATTGAGGAAACCTTACTGTTTTCTACAACTACAGTTTTCGCATACTCACTGTCATCGGAGAAAAATCTGATTTTGCTCTCCCGCTTCTTATTTTTATCGTTTTTTTCCTCTGTATTTGTTAGCTCATTATCGGATGAAATTAGTTCATCATCAAAATTTTCGTTATACCCCCCCCTAGATAAATCGGGGTTTTCCGGATCATCGTCCGGCATTTGGGTCTCATTGTTCTGTTTGGGTTCAGCATCCGTATCCGGTACTGAGTAAAACGGACAGCCATTAATATGAACCTCAGCCATGCATTCGCTGTCCATAGTGCACATTATTTCCTGAACTTCGTTTTCGTCTGCCAGCACAGTAAAAGGCAATGAGCTTAACATCAAACAAAGTGACAGGAAAACAGATAAAGCTTTTTTTCTCATTTCAAATTTCACTCCCCCTATTTTTTTATCTGCATTAAAAAGTAAAAACGATAAAAATAAAATTTATAATAAAAACAGCATCAAAGAGCTGTTGAATACAATTTTACATGATAGATTAAAATTTATAGAAGATTACGCTTAAATAAACCGCAATATTTAGTGACAAAAATAAAAAGGATATTACGAATGTAAGACCCTTTTTTAATGGAGACAGTGGGATTCGAACCCATGACCTCTTGAATGCCATTCAAGCGCTCTCCCAACTGAGCTATGCCCCCTAAGCATAATAAATGGAGACGAAGAGGATCGAACTCTCGACCTTACGGATGCGAACCGTACGCTCTCCCAGCTGAGCTACGTCCCCAAGATAATATAATGCACGAACTTTGAGTGAACGTCCGTGCATTTCAAAAATCTAACATTCCCTCTGCCGTTTTTTTAATTTTTAAAAAATTCCTTATTTAGAACGCCGCCAATTCCGAAGAACATTATGCGGAAAATCTG
>URCD01000047.1 GCA_900546215.1 uncultured Eubacteriales bacterium
ATAGCTTCCGAAGTAGAGAACTTTTTCAAGGGCCTTAGGTGACATAGAAAGTATAAGTCCCATTCGGCTGGGTATGCCTTTAAAATACCAAATATGAGAAACCGGAGCAGCAAGCTCTATATGTCCCATACGTTCACGCCTTACCTTCGCCTTTGTGACCTCAACGCCGCATCGGTCGCAGACAACGCCTTTATATCTTATTCTTTTATATTTACCGCAGTGGCACTCCCAATCCTTTGTGGGTCCGAATATTCTTTCGCAGAAAAGACCGTCCCTTTCAGGCTTAAGTGTCCTGTAGTTTATTGTTTCAGGCTTTTTAACCTCGCCATGACTCCATTCACGAATTTTTTCCGGAGAAGCCAAACCGATTTTAATCGAATCAAATACTATGCCCTGCTCTGTATTTTGCTGCATTTAACATTCCCCTTTCTCAGTCTTCGTCGTCAAAGCTTTCAACATCGTCGATTTCGTCGAATTCAAATTCTTCCTCTTCTTCGTCGCTATCTCCTCCGAGTATCATATCAATGGCGTCCGTAAGACTTCCTTCTTCTTCGGAATATCCGTCGGAATCCTTATTTATATCATTTATAACCTGCATATCAATGTTTTCTGCAAGTTCATCATCATCAACAGATTCCTTTATTTCAACCTCTGTTGAATCCTCTCTAAGCACCTTAATATCAAGCGCAAGAGACTGGAGCTCCTTAAGAAGAACCTTAAATGATTCGGGTACTCCTGGTTCAGGAATGTTTTCACCCTTAACTATTGACTCATATGTCTTAACACGTCCTACTATATCGTCAGACTTAACTGTAAGAATTTCCTGAAGAGTATAAGCAGCACCATATGCTTCAAGTGCCCAAACCTCCATCTCTCCGAAACGCTGACCGCCAAACTGTGCTTTACCGCCAAGAGGCTGCTGCGTAACAAGTGAGTAAGGGCCTGTTGAACGGGCATGAATTTTATCATCAACAAGATGATGGAGCTTAAGATAATGCATAAATCCAATTGTAACTCGGCTGTCAAACGGCTCTCCTGTACGTCCGTCACGGAGTTCAACCTTACCGTCACGGCTAAGTTTTACGCCCTTCCATTCAGCCCTGTGATCCCTGTTTTCATAAAGCTCATCATATATATCCCCCTGAAGAAGCGGTTTCCATTTTTCTGAAAACTCTTCCCAATCGGTATTTACATAGTCGTTTGCCATTTCAAGGGTATCCATAATGTCAATCTCGTCAGCGCCGTCAAAAACGGGAGTTGATATTTTCCATCCAAGAGCCTTGGCTGCAAGGGAAAGATGTGTTTCAAGCACCTGTCCGATATTCATACGTGAAGGTATACCAAGTGGATTAAGAACTATGTCAAGCTGGCGTCCGTTTTCAAGGAAAGGCATATCCTCAACAGGAAGCACTCTGGAAACAACACCCTTGTTACCATGACGTCCAGCCATTTTATCGCCTACTGATATTTTACGTTTCTGAGCGATATATACGCGTACAAGCTGATTTACACCAGGTCCGATATCGTCTCCATTTTCTCTTGTGAATATCTTTACGTCAACGATAATACCTGTTTCACCGTGAGGAACGCGAAGAGATGTGTCTCTTACCTCTCTTGCCTTTTCTCCAAATATAGCACGGAGAAGTCTTTCCTCTGCTGTAAGCTCCGTCTCTCCCTTAGGGGTAACCTTGCCTACAAGTATATCATTTGAACGTACCTCTGCACCAATACGGATAATTCCTCTTTCGTCAAGGTCTCTAAGAGCGTCCTCGCCAACATTTGGAATATCTCTTGTTATTTCCTCTGGTCCAAGCTTAGTATCTCTGGCTTCCGCCTCAAATTCCTCTATATGAACAGATGTATAAACATCTTCCTGTACAAGTTTTTCACTTAAGAGAACCGCGTCCTCATAGTTATATCCTTCCCAAGTCATGAAGCCGATAAGAGGGTTCTTACCAAGTGAAAGTTCTCCATTGCTTGTAGAAGCTCCGTCTGCAATTATACGTCCAGCTTCAATTCTTTCGCCTTTATTTACAATTGGCCGCTGGTTCATGCAGGTTCCCTGGTTGCTTCTCTGGAACTTAATGAGATGGTATGTGTCACGCTGTCCGCTGTCTGTCTTGATAACTATTTCATCAGCTGAAAGCCTCTCTACAATTCCGCTGTTTTTAGCAACAACAGCTATACCTGAATCCTTAGCTGCTTTATACTCCATGCCAGTTCCTACTATAGGCGAATCCGTTGTGAGAAGCGGCACAGCCTGTCTCTGCATGTTTGATCCCATAAGAGCACGGTTAGCATCGTCATTCTCGAGGAAAGGAATAAGTGCCGTAGCAACTGAAACCATCTGTTTAGGCGAAACGTCCATAAGCTGTATTTCGCTTCCGTCAACCTCAATAATGTCCTCACGGTGACGTCCGGAAACCTTCTTATTCACAAAGTGTCCTTCTTCGTCAAGCGGTTCATTAGCCTGCGCAACATTGTAATTCTCTTCTTCATCAGCTGTTACATATATTACTTTATCAGTTACTCTTGGCTCATCACCGCTGTGATCTACAATTCTGTATGGAGCTTCAATAAAGCCATACTCATTAATACGCGCAAATGTAGCCAAGGAGTTAATAAGACCGATGTTGGGTCCCTCAGGGGTCTCGATGGGGCACATTCTTCCATAATGGGAATGATGTACGTCTCGAACTTCAAAGCCCGCTCTCTCTCTTGAAAGACCGCCGGGTCCAAGTGCCGAAAGACGGCGTTTATGAGTCAGCTCCGCAAGCGGATTGTTTTGGTCCATAAACTGTGAAAGCTGTGAGCTTCCAAAGAACTCCTTGATTGCAGCTGTAACGGGTCTTACATTAATAAGCGCCTGCGGAGTTGCGTTTTCCATGTCCTGGATTGTCATACGCTCACGCACAACTCTCTCCATTCTGGAGAGGCCAATTCTAAACTGGTTTTGTAAAAGCTCTCCTACGGAACGTATACGTCTGTTTCCTAAATGGTCAATATCATCTACATTTCCATAACCAAGGTCAAGATGCATAACATAGTTGATAGACGCGATGATATCTTCAACCGTAATGTGGATAGGAACAAGCTCATGGTATCTTTCCTTAACAACCGCCTTAAGCTGGTCTACGCTTTCAAACGAGTCAAGAATTTCCCGCATAACAGGATAATAAACCTTTTCCTTAATTCCAAGGTCTTTAGCAGTTATTCCATGTTCAGCTATATAAGGGTCTATAGATACTTCTCTGTTTGAGAGTATTTTTATTAATCTTCCTTCATCATTTTTAATTGTAATGCCAACTACACCAGTGTCCTGAATTTCCTCAAGAACTGCGGCATTAAGAACAGTGTCAGCTTCAGCTACTACTTCGCCAGTCATGGGGTCAATGACATTTTCAGCAAGTACAGCTCCGCTTACACGGCTTCTGAGTGAAAGTTTTTTATTGAATTTATAACGTCCAACCTTTGCAAGGTCATATCTTTTAGGGTCAAAAAACATACCTCTAAGCAAGCTCTCCGAGCTTTCAACTGTGGGAGGTTCGCCGGGTCTGAGTTTTTTGTAAAGCTCTATGAGTCCTTCTTCATAGCTCTTGCTGACATCCTTTTCGATTGTGGCAAGAATTTTTGGCTCCTCGCCAAAAAGCTCTATGATTTCCGCGTCAGTACTTATGCCAAGAGCTCTAATAAGCACTGTAACGGGAACTTTTCTTGTACGGTCAACCCTAACACTGAAAACATCATTAGAGTCAGTTTCATATTCAAGCCATGCTCCTCTGTTAGGGATAACTGTAGATGACAAAAGTTTCTTGCCTATTTTATCAAATTCCGAGGCATAATATATACCGGGTGATCTGACAAGCTGACTTACGATAACACGTTCAGCACCGTTTATAATGAAGGTACCCGTATCAGTCATAAGAGGGAAATCACCCATAAAAATTTCCTGGTCTTTAATTTCCTCTGTTTCCTTGTTGATAAGTCTTGCCCTTACCTTAAGAGGCGCAGCATATGTTGCATCTCTTTCCTTGCATTCTTCTATTGAATACTTTGGTGTAGATTCAAGAGTGAAAGCCGTAAACTCAAGCACAAGATTTCCATTGAAGTCCGTGATTGGCGAAATATCGTCAAACACCTCCTGAAGTCCCTCGTCAAGGAACCACTGGTAAGAGTTTTTCTGGACCTCGATTAGATTAGGCATTTCAAGAACTTCTTTAATCCTTGAATAGCTTTTTCTTTTCATCTCGCCCATAGAGACCGAGTGAATTCTGTTTTTTTCCATAAAGCCACCCCTTAAAAATAGTAGACGTTAATAAGTAAAAGTGTCAATCAAACGGCTGAATATACATGCAGTATCTTAATCCAAGCCAACTTATTGGCTTTGGCTTCCGGCTGCGCACTATATCCAAAATACTTTATACATATTCCATCCTGTAGATCCATTGGTTTATGTATAAAATATTTTGGCTGTATATTTTCCGTATAAAAAATTAAGAACTGCCTAAATTAAAGTCAACTTAAATACCCCTTAACCTTTGATCAGCAAGAGGTAAATAATTCACAAAAATTCAGGAAATTCTATCCTAAATCGAAAAAATAAGCTTTGATCACTTATTTTTTATATACAATTACTAATAATCGGCCGATTTAATCAAAAATATTCATACAAGAACATCTTAAATTATTTTGTCAACAACATTTTCATTATTTTTACTAAATAAATATGTTGAAATAGCTAATTACTTGTGCTATAATAATTTTAAATTATGAGTATTTTAAGTTCTAACCGACAGGTTTAATTATAATATCATAAATACAAGCAGATGTCAATACACTTCAGGCGAAAGCCTGTTATTTTTTTGCATAAATCAGCAAGTTTTTCAATACAAAATAATAAACAAAGGCCATGCAGTCTTTAGTACATGCATCGGCCTTTGTCCGGGAGAAATATAACCATGAAGAAATTTTATCATGTGTTATCCAAGATATGCAGACGTAAGGGTCTCATCAGCCAGAAGCTCATCTCTCGTACCAGTCTTCATAACATTTCCTACATTTAATACGTAAGCCCTGTCACAAATCTTTAAAGCCTTTTTAGCGTTCTGCTCTACCAGCATAATCGATGTACCCTGTTCGTTTATTTCTTTAATAATTTCAAATATCTGATTTACAATTATTGGTGCCAGTCCTAGAGACGGCTCATCAAGCATCATTAGCTTAGGGCGCGCCATAATTCCTCGCCCAACCGCAAGCATTTGCTGCTCTCCTCCTGAAAGAAGGCCGCCGTATTGTTTTTCTCTTTCTTTAAGCCTCGGAAACAGTTCGAACACTCTGTCAAAGTCTTCCTGAATACCTTTTGTATCCTTTCTCAGTCCGCAGCCCACTTTAAGATTTTCCATAACGGTAAGCTTTGAAAATATCTGCCTTCCCTCAGGCACATGTACCAACCCGCTTTCCACTACATCGTATGGTCTTTTGGGTATTGGATTGCCAAGGAATTCTATCGTTCCTCCTGTGGGTTTCATAACTGAGGAAATGCATTTCAGCAGCGTGGATTTTCCCGCTCCATTTGCTCCGAGCACAGCAACTATCTCTCCTTCATTTACTTCCATAGAAATTCCTTTAAGTGCCTTAATACCACCGTACCCCGCAGTCAAATCTGTAATTTTAAGCATCATCCTCACCTCCCAGATAAGCTTCTACAACAAGCTTGTTTGTTTTCACCTCATCAGGAGTTCCCATACACAGCGTCTTACCAAAATTCAAAACAGTAACGTTGTCACAAAGGCTGGCTACAACATCCATATGATGTTCAATCATAAGTATTGTCAGATCAAATTTTTTCTGTATATCTTTAATAAATCCAACAAGCTCAGCCGACTCATCGGCATTCATGCCGGCAGCAGGCTCGTCAAGCAGAAGCAGCTTAGGGTCAAGCGCCATTGCTCGCGCAATCTCAAGCTTCCGCTGATGTCCGTAGGGAAGGCTGTTCGCCTTTTCCTGAGCCTTATCAGATAAACCTACTATATCTAAAAGCCCCATCGCTTTCTCATTAAGCCTTTTGCAGGTTTTTCTGTATTTACCACTGTGTACAAGAGCATCTGCCAAACTATATTCAGCCTCCATGCCGCATGCAATGACAACATTCTGAATAACACTAAGATTAGAAAACAGACGTATATTCTGGAACGTCCTTGCAATACCAATCTGGGCTACCTTATGCGGCGTAGTGTTTGTTATTTCCTCGCCATTAAAAAATATTTGTCCTTTGTCCGGCTTGTATATACCTGTAATATTATTAAATATTGTGGTTTTTCCAGCGCCATTGGGACCAATAAGCCCATGTATAACTCCAGGCATAATCTGCACACTGAAATCATCTATAGCACGCACACCGCCGAAATGCTTTTCAACATTTTTCATTTCCAATACTGGGGTCATTGAGAAGCGCCTCCCTTCTCAGGGCCTTTTCCTATATTTTTAAAGAAATTAATTACTCTCTTAATAGAAAATTCCTTGTATCCATAGAGTCCGGAGGGCTTAAGAAGGATAACAAGCACAACTGCCAGACCGTAAAGGAGCATTCTGTATTCTGAAAGACTTCTGAATACCTCAGGAAGAAGTGTAACAAGTACCGCGCCAAAAACAGAACCCGTAAGAGATCCAAGACCGCCTATAACAGTAGTTGTGATCAACTCGCAGCTCTTAGCCAGATTAAACATTGTCGGCGTAATAAACATAAGATAGTGCGCATATAAAGCGCCTGCCCAGCCGGCAAACACCGCACTGAATACAAACGACATTTTCTTAAATTTAGTAACATTAATTCCGACCGCCTCAGCAGCTATGTCATTTTCTCTGATTGCCGTAAGATTATCTCCAAATTTTGAGTGTATAAAATTCCACGCTATTATAAAAGCAAGTACTGCACAGAATATAGCAACCCACATTGTAGTCTTATACGGTATTCCGGAAAAGCCGTTAGCTCCGCCGGTTATATTTTTAGTATAGTTAAATAATACTCTGACGCTTTCACCAAAGCCAAGACAGGATATAAGGAAATAGTCACCTTTCAGCCTTATCGTTAAGGACCCAAGCAGATAGCTGATTACACCCGCCATAACAGCGCCGCCTAAAACCGCAATTGGAAAAGGCAGGCCAACCCTTACGGAAATTATAGCAGACGTATAGGCGCCAATCGACATGAAGCCCGCATTACCGAATGAAAAAAGCCTAGTAAAGCCAGTCAGTACAGACATTCCCAATACCGCTATGATATTGATGCACATCAGTGTGACTACGCCTTGTTGAAATGAAGTTAACATTATTCATCACACCTCTTCCTTATGCCTTATCCTGTACATCTATGCCAAAGAGTCCGCTCGGTTTAACAAGCAGAATAATGATAAGCAGAGTGAAAGAAATAAGGTCTTTCAGTCCTGAGCTTAAATAACCTGAGGCAAATGTCTCTATAACGCCAAGTACCACTGCACCAACTATAGCTCCGGGAACACTTCCCAGTCCTCCCAAAACTGAAGCGATAAACGCTTTAACGCCAACATTACCCATAGTTGGATATACATTATATTTTAATCCGAGCAATATACCAGCACATCCTGCCAAAGCTCCGGCAAGAACAAATACCATTGCGATACATTTATCTACCTTTACTCCAAGCAAACTGGCTGTGGAGCTTGAGCATGCCACTGCACGTACATTTAAACCGAATTTCGTTTTCTCAATCATATACATAAGAATAATAAGAACAACAGTTGTGATGACCAGTGAAATAAGGTCAAGAACACCTATATAAAGATTTCCTATTTGTATTGAGGATACAGGAAGTATTGCCGGATACATTTTAAATTTGGCGCCAAACAAAAGAGTTGCAGCGTTCTGATATGTAGTTGACAGTCCCATCGCAGCAATCATAAGAAACATATTCGGAGAACCGTTATTTCTTATACGTCTGTAAGCTATCCTTTCGTTCAAAAAACTGATAAGTCCGGCTCCGGCAACACCCAAAATAGCCGCCACAGGAAACGGAAGTTTAACTGACGTCACACACATAAACGCAACGTAGGCTCCAAGCATGGCAACCTCTCCATGTGCCCAGTTAGAGAAATCCAGAAGGCTGTATACAAGAGCATAGCCTGTGGCAATGAGCGCATAAACGCCTCCAACAGAAATACCTGTAACAAGCTGTTGCAAAAACATACTAATTCACCTCGAATTCTGAGACTGCATTACGGTTATTCCTCCGTTTACAAATAGGAGGGAGGAAAAAGCAATTCCTCCCTCCTTATGTACAGCAGTCAATTGTTATGTCACAAATTATTGATATGTTTCAACATAATCGAATACGCCGTTATCACATCTAAATACTGCTACTTCTCTTATAGGATTATGTGTAGCTGCATCCATTGTCATAGAACCAAGAAGTCCGTCAAATGTATCTGTACTTTCAAGAGCATCACGAATAGCCGTAGGGTCTGCGCTTCCTGCTCGTTCTATAGCATCGATTATCCAAAGAAGACCGTCATTTCCATAAAGGCACTCTGCCTCAAGGTCTATGTTATATTCCGCAACATATCTTTCTCCATATGCAGCAGCATCAGGTGAATGGAAGCCTATACGAGATACATAATAGCATCCTTCAAGAGCTCCGCCTGCCAAATCTGCAAGTTCAAGTGAATCCCAGCCGTCTGCTCCGAATATTACACAGTTAAGTCCAAGCTCTCTTGCCTGCTTTGATATAAGGGCAACGTTCTGATAAATCCAAGGTACAAATAATACATCAGGTTCAGCAGCAGCTATCTTAGTAAGCTGTGCACGGAAATCGTTATCTCCGCTCTGTGCTTCTTCCTGAGCTACCATTTCTCCTCCGTTAGCCTCGAAAGCCTCAACCATGTACTTCCCAACTCCTGTTGAATAAGCGTCACTAACGTCTGTAAGTATAGCTCCTTTTTTAAATCCAAGCTCAGCAGCAGCATATTTTCCTGCTACAGTACCCTGATATGAGTCAATAAAGCAAAGTCGGAATGAATATGGATGAAGGTTTCCGTTTTCATCTACTGTAACAAGTTCATTAGAAGCAGCTGTTGCGATTACCGGAACCTGTTTTTCATCAGCTACGGCAGCCATAGGAATATTACAGCTTGAGAAGTTTGTACCAACAACAGCGCAAACGCCGTAATCATCTACGAGCTTTCTATAAGCACTTACAGAGTCAGCAGGCTCTCCCTTTCCGTCAAGGCCGATAACCTCAACCTGTTTTCCAAGAACACCGCCGGCTTCATTAATATCTTTAACAGTGAGGTTCATACCGTTGAGACCCGCCTGGCCCCATAGTGCTGTATCTCCAGAAAGAGCTGAAACATAGCCGATTTTAATTGTATCGCCCGAATCTTCTGTGTTTGCCTGCTCTTGGGTTCCGCCGTTTCCCGATGAATTCGAGCTGGAGGAACAACCAGCTAAACCAAGGAGCATTGTAGCAGCTACTGCTGCAGCCAAAAATCTTTTTCTCTTCATAAAATAACCTCCTATAATTCGTTTACCCATACAGTTCATCCCGCCGCCATACCATTCTCCCCCGGCGCAGCCGTCAAAACCGCATATTATATTAACCAGTTTCCTTTTCCAAGGGAAACTGTTACAGCACTAAATGACATTTGTCATTTTTTCTTACATTTGTCTATGCGGTTATTATATAATATCCGCTTTAATATGTCAACACAATTTACCAAAAAAGCTATGCTAATTGTATAAATTTCACAGTTATTAACAACATTATAAACAAACTACCCCTATTTATTTGTACTATTTTAGGCAAAATAATTATAGTTTTTTTAATTATTATTTTTTTATAGACAAATATAACAAATAACCCCTTTAAAAATATCCAATGCGTCAAAAGTCATTTATCTTAAAATCCTAGGCAAGTGCTTTGTTGACTTTTCATAAATATAATGATATTATCAACTCGTAACAAATGTTATTTAAATTTACAAATATAACAAAACATTTTTGAGGATGGTTTATAATGAGTACAATTAAACTAAAGGAAAATGAAAGAGAAAATCTCGTAAAAATAGCATATTGGTACTATAAGAGAAATCTTACACAGGCGGAGATAGCTAAGCGTCTTGGTTATACCCGTCAAAAGGTTAATCAGATAATTGGTTCTCTTATAGACCTTGGAATAGTCGAAATAAATATCAACGGTCTGACTGAAGATTTTGCAGAGCTTGAATATGCAATTGAAAATCGTTTTAATCTTAAGCGAGTCTGCATAATTAACTCAGACAGTCATTCAAAGGATGAGTTTTACAGAAAAGCTGCTGAAACCATTGACGCGATATTTGATAACAATCAGACAATAGGCTTATCATGGGGAGAAACCCTTGGGCAGACTGTGCAGGCAATGCACCCTCATACACTGAAAAACAGCTCGGTCGTTCAGCTTGCCGGCGGTCTTAACAGTCATTCTTCAATAGTCAGACCAGATGAAATAACGAGACTTTTAGCCAAAAAGCTCAACTGCGCTTACCATATTTTATACGCTCCCGCCTTTGTGGACTCTGCCGAGGCAAGGGAGATTATAGTACAGGAAAATACCGTACAGGAAACATTCAGCAGAATGAAAGAATGTGACCTTGCGATACTTGGGGTCGGAGAACTTTCTGACACCTCAACGCTGCACAAGGAAGGTTTCTTTCCTCAGAACTTTTTAAATAAACTTATAAGTGAAGGCTGCGTGGGCGATATAGCTATGCTCCCCTTTAAAGCGGACGGCACATGGTACCCTCTTGATAATATTGTCGGCATAGACAAAGAGACATTGGGTGCTATTCCAAATGTTGTCATCCTTGCCCAAGGCGTCAATAAAGCTGCTGCTGTATTGGGCGCCATTCATACCGGCTGCGTCGACACGGTCATCATTGATAAGAATATAGCTAAACAAATATCTAAACAATACAATCTATAAGGACAGGTGATTATAAATGCTTCTACAGGAACTCCGCGAGGAAATAATCGCGTATGGCAAAAAGGCAGTAGAATACCATCTTACAAAGGGTACCGGAGGAAACTTAAGCGTTTGCGACCGCGAAAGCGGTCTTATGGCTATTACCCCAAGCGGTATCGACTACTCTGAAATTACTCCGGAACAAATAGTTTTGATTGATATTCAGACAGGAAAAATTGTAGATGGAACAGCAGTGCCTTCAAGCGAATGCGACATGCACCGTATCTTCTATAAATACAGAACAGACATTAACGCAATGATACATACCCACACTACATTTGCTGCTACAATATCATGCCTTCGCTGGAACCTTCCAGCAGTTCACTATCTTGTAGCCTTTGGCGGCACAGATATACGCTGCGCTGATTACGCTACCTACGGAACAGTAGCACTCGCTAAAAACGCCTATAAGGCTATGGAAGGAAGAAAAGCTGTTCTCCTTGCAAACCATGGACTTCTTGCAGGCGGCGCAAATCTTGCGGAAGCCTTTTCTGTAACAGAAGAAATTGAATTCTGCTGTGAGCTTTATTACAGAACAAAAGGAATAGGAGAGCCAGTAATTCTTCCACAGGATGAAATGGAAAGAATGGTTGAGCGCTTTAAAAACTACGGAAAGAGAACTGAAGAGCACGAAGAAATCTAATAATTCAACGGAGGTTTTAAAATGGATAAACTAAAAGCTTTGCTTACTGCCGAAGTTGATGAGTCCATTGTAAGGGAGCTTGACGGCTTGCTTGATATAGAATATGCCGGATGGTATAAAGACCAGAAAATCCTTACAAAGGAACAAATGATAGATCTTATGCCGGGAAAGGATATTCTTATAACCAGCTATGACCCTGTGACAAAGGAAGTAATGGATGCCTCTGACAATCTTAAAATGATAGTCTGCACAAGAGCCACTCCCGTTAACATTGATATAGCGCACGCTAAGGAACGTGGGATTAAATTAAGCTACGCTCCCGGCCGCAACAGCGACTGCACTGCGGAGTTTACCGTCGCCCTTATGCTTTCCATTACAAGAAAAATCCCTATGGCTTATAGAGACCTTCATGAAGGAAAACATACAGCGGATCATAAACAGGACGTTAATATCAAAGAAGGACTTCGTCGAGACGTCACATGGTCCTTGGGCAAGGATACCCCATATGTTGAATACAAGGGCTTTCAGATGCACGGACATACTCTCGGTATTATCGGTTATGGCAGTATAGGCAGGAGAGTAGGCGCAATATGCCGCGCCTTTGGAATGAATGTAATTGTAAGCGACCCTTACCTTAAACAAGATATGGTCGAAGAATATGTAACATTAAAATCATTTGACGAGGTTCTTTCCGAAGCTGATATTATAACGGTTCACTGTAAGGATGTACCTGAAACCGAAAAGCTTATTAATGCCCGCGCATTTTCTAAAATGAAGCCTACTGCCTACTTCATTAATACTTCAAGAGGCGCAGTAATTGACGAACAGGCGCTTATTGAAGCCCTCAGAAACAAAAAAATTGCAGGCGCGGCCCTTGATGTTTACGAAAGTGAGCCAATAGCCAAGGACCATCCCTTCTTAACTGAATTTAATAACGTAGTTACCACTCCTCACCTAGCCGGAGCCACTTACGACGCCATAACAAATCATACTAAAATGCTTGTTGACGACGTAAAACATTTTCTCTGCGGCGAGGAACTAGAATATGAATATAAATAAAAGGAGGCATTGCTATGAATCCTATTAGCGTAGGCGTCTGGACATACGGTATGGGTACTGACCGTTATGTCGGCGACGGCTATAAGCCTAAAATGGAGCTGAAAGACAGAATTGAACATATAGGAAAACAAAACGGCGTTTCCTCCATTGAAATCACATATCCGGGCGATATAAACGAAGACAATTATGAGGAATACAAGCCTCTCTTAGAAAAATATAATTTGAGTATCTGCGCAATGGGTGTAGAGCTTGTATGCGATAAGCAATGGGCAACAGGATCCTTTTCCTCCCCTGTTAAGGAGGTTCGCGATAAATCTGTTCTTCTTGTTAAAAAGGCTATGGACTTTGCGGCGTCTATAGGCACAAAGACAGTATGCCTCTGGCTTGGTCAGGACGGCTTTGACTACTTTTTCCAGACAGACTATGTCGCAGCATGGAATAACCTTATTGAAGGGCTTCAGGAATGCGCGGATCACAACCCTGACATCAATCTTGGAATTGAATATAAGGTATCAGAGCCGCGACTTAAATGCATGGCAAGCTCAGGAGGCAAAACCCTTGCAATATGCCAATGCACCGGAAGAACGAACGTGGGTGTCTGCATGGATATCGGCCACAGCCTTAATGCCGGGGAAAATCCTGCTGAAACGGCTTCAATGCTTATAAGCCAGAACCGTCTTTTCCACCTGCATTTCAATGACAACTATCTTATAGCTGATGATGATATGCCTGTTGGAAGCGTACATTACCTTCATTTTATGGAGCTTTTCTACTGGCTTAAAAAGCTTGGTTATTCAGGCTATTACTCATTAGACATGTATCCGTATAGGGATAATCCTGACACAGCGGTTGAGGCTTCTGTAAAATTCATTCAGGGAATGGACAAATTTATCGAAACAAAAATGAAGGATATTACATTCTCAACGGAATTTGACAGAAATCCAAGCCGTATACTTTCAAGCCTTTTTACTAAAATGTTTGATTTATAAGAAAGGATGATTTCTTTATATGAAAGCAGCAGTTTGGCACGGATATAAAGATTTAAGAATAGAAGAAAAGCCTGAACCGGCTCCCAAAAAGGGACAGGTTAAGATAAAGGTTGATTATGCAGGAATATGCGGAACAGACAGACACGAATATGTTGGTCCTAATTTTATTCCTGTTGAAAAGCCGCACCGTCTGACCGGAAGGGTTGCCCCGTTAATTATTGGGCATGAGTTTTCAGGAGAAATTGTTGAGCTTGGTGATGGAGTTACCGGCTATAATGTAGGAGATAAGGTAACGGCTAACGGCAGTCTTACCTGCGGCGAATGCGAGTCCTGCAAAAGCGGCCGATACAACATATGCAGCCGTCTGGGATTCCTTGGCGTAGGCGACGACGGGGCTTTTGCCGATTATGTTGTTGTGGACGCCGGAAAGCTTTTTAAAATCCCCGACGGAGTAAGCCAAAAGCATGCGGCAGTTGCCGAGCCTCTTGCCTGCGGTATACATGCGACAAATCTCCTTGGAGATATAAAAGGCAAAAGCGTCGTTGTAATCGGCCCCGGTATTATTGGACTTTCCGCATTCTTTGGTGCAAAGCTGGCCGGAGCTGGCAAAGTTCTTGTATCCGGCATCGGGGAAGACAGAAAAGAGCTGATTGAAAAGCACGGCGGAACGTATATCGACTCGTCAAAGTGTGATTTACAGTCCTATGTAGAAGAATGGACTGACGGCAACTTGGCGGACATAGTATACGAATGCGTTGGTCTCCAGCCTACACTGAACCAAGCTATAACCATAACAAAGCCTGGCGGAAAAATAATGGTTATGGGGGTATTTGAAAAACCTCCCGTAATTGATATGAATACTTTGCAGGAGGCCGAAAGAACTATATATACTTCTCAGGCACATGTAAATGAAATCGCCACGGCGCTTGAATATATCAAAGAAGGAAAAATAAATGTTGATGAGCTTATAACCAGGGAGGTTACCCTCGATACTCTTGTCGAGGATGGTTTTGAGGAGCTTATTAAAAATCCTGTGAAGCACATCAAGGTTATTATAAGAATTAACGGCGGTAATTAAAGGCAGTTGGAGCCTAACGGCTCTTAAAATATTTAAGCTTCTTAGGGAGGTAAATTAAAATGGATTTAAAAAATGCAAGCTTTGCAACTAAGGCCGTGCACGGAGGACAGCATGGAGACCCTGTTACAGGCGCCCTTGTTGCCCCAATGTTCTTAACAAGTACATATTCGTGGACAGAAGAAAAAATGGAACGTTATCTCACCGGAGATAAGGACGGCATCTTTACCTACAGCCGTTCCAGGAACCCTACTCAAAATGATCTTCAGGACAAACTTGCCCTTTTGGAAGGCGGAGAACAGGCTCTTATCACAGCCAGCGGTATGGCGGCAATATCACTTGCCATTTTAAGCGTTGTACATCCTGGCGACCATATCATAAGCGCGAAAACAATATATGGCGGTACACACGGACTCTTCACTAAAATATTTGATGAAATGAAAATCGATATTACATTTGTTGAGGACATGACAGAAGAAAATCTTTCAGCTGCTTTAAAGGATAATACAAAAATTGTCTATGCCGAAAGCATTTATAATCCGACAATGGATGTATGCGATATTCCCCGTATAGGAAAATGGGCAAAAGAGCATAACTTACTTTTCTTCATAGATAACACATTCTGCTCGCCTTATCTTATGAGGCCGCTTGAAATGGGCGCCGACGTAGTAGTTAACTCCGCTACAAAATACATAAATGGTCACGGCGACCTGATCGCAGGAACAATTTGCTCAACACATGAGTTTATGGAACCAATCCGCAGTTCCATATATCAGGAGCTCGGACCTGTACCAAGTCCGTTCAGCTGCTGGCTTATGCTCAGAGGACTTAAAACGCTTCCGTTACGAATGAAAGCACATTGCGAAAACGCTATGGTTATAGCAAAATGGCTTGAAGCTAATCCACTTGTCGAAAAGGTATTCTACCCCGGTCTTGAAAGCCACCCTCACCATGAGCTCTGCAAAAAGCTTACCGACGGCAAAGGCTACGGCGGCATGATTTCCTTTATTGTTAAGGGCGGTATGGACGCAGGAAAGGCTATAGTTTATAACACAGACATGATTAAGATGGCCGTTAGTTTAGGCGATTTGGATACTCTTATTGAGCAGCCTGCAACTATGACCCACGGAAAAATTCCTAAGGAGCAGAGAGAAGCTATGGGAATTCCTGATGGTTTAATACGTATTTCCGTTGGTATTGAGGATCCCGCAGATGTAATCGCTGACCTTGAAAAGGCTTTCAGCCATGTCAAGGCCTGAAACATATTTTATAGCAGTAGACGCAGGAACCACTAAAATAAAGGCGGCCGTTGTTGCAGGCAGCGGCCGCTTTATTGATATGGAGAGCATAGATACAAAGGTAATTATGCCCTTCGGAGGTGCCTGCGAAATGGATATGGAGGATGTATGGAGCAGGACAAAATCTGTTATCATATCTCTTGTCAAAAGAAATCCAGATAAAAAAATATCCGCATTAGGTATCTGCGCACAAGGCGACGGAGCATGGATGCTTGATACTGAGGGAAAGCCTTTAAGAAACGCTATTCTTTGGAATGATACCCGCGTAAACATGGATTTCAAGTATATCAATTCCAACTGTCTCTATGACAGCTCCACTCCTCTTTTTCCCGGCGCCGCACCGGTATTGGTTAAGTGGCTTATGGAAAATGAGCCGGAAAATTATAATCGTCTCGGCACAGTTTTTCACTGTAAGGATTGGTTAAATTACAAGCTTACAGGTGTTACCGCAACCGATGATACCGATTCCTCAACCGCGCTCATAAATATTTATACAAAAGAGACTTCCATTAAGCAGCTGGAATATTTGGGCATAGAAGATAAAAGCAGCGTCTACCCTGAAATAAAGCATTCTGGAGATATAATCGGATCTTTAACTCCAGCAGCGGCACAAGAGCTAGGAATTGCCCCCGGAATACCCGTAATAGCAGGGGCTATTGACGTTCTGGCTGTAGCTACAGGCTGTTCACTTATGAAAAGGGGTCAAAGAGGCAGCATTATCGGAACCACTCTCTGCAATTATGTTGTACTTGACGAGAATGAAGCCCGGCAGACTAAATGTACTGTTGGAAGCGTACTATGCCATACTGAACCTGATACATATATCAGACTTATGGCTTCACTAAGCGGAGCGTCCTCCCTTGACTGGATGCGAAGAGAAATTCTTTGCAATGAAAACTTTGATAAAGCAGAAGCGGAAATGAAAAAAATCCCTGTCGGCTGTGATGGGGTTATCGCTCATCCATATTTATACGGCGAGCGTGCACCATTTTCACTGGCCTCTGCTACCGGAGGATATTACGGAATAAGGGCTCATCACACAAAATATCATCTTGCGAGAGCCGCTTATGAAAGTATGGTACTTTCAATGGCTGACTGTTACAAGGAAATGCCTAAGGGCGATGATAAGCTTTATATTGCAGGCGGCGCCTCAAAAAGCGAATTTGTATGCCAGATGATAAGTGACTGTCTTGGAGTTCCCGTTTACAGATTTAAAGAAAAGGAGCTCGGAATACTTGGAATATATCGTTTGCTCTGTGAAGCAATGAATATAAAAGCGGCAGACGCAGCCAACGAAACCGATGAGTTTTTACCAAATAAATCACTTAAATCTGATTATGAGAAGCTTTATAACAAATTTGCCGATTTAAAAAACCGGCTTCTCCCATATTGGGAACAAAATAAAATTTAAAAAAAGGACTTCAAAAGAAGTCCTTTTTATTTATTTTACTATCCTGTTTGTCAGCTTTCCTATTTTCTCTATTTCACATTCAACTATATCACTTTCCTTAAGGAAGCATGGAGGATTCATTCCCATTCCTACTCCTGAAGGAGTGCCTGTAGCAATTACAGTGCCAGCTTTTAGGGTCATTCCCTGACTAAGCTCGTGTATGATGTGGTCTATATCGGTTATAAGCAAATCGGTTGTGCTGTTCTGTCTGAGCT
>URCD01000048.1 GCA_900546215.1 uncultured Eubacteriales bacterium
CAGGATGCCGGACGTTCCTATCTGTTCTTTTGTGTATTCCGAAAGATCCATATGCTCTGCAAGCCTTCGGTCCACAATGGCAAAGGGTATGGTCTTAGGGACCTTCCCCTGCTCTATGGCTGTAAGCCCCACACTGGCATCATCTGCTTCAAGGCCTGTCTAAAATACTGCTTGATATTGACAGGGCTATAGAAATAATAAGGAACACTGAAATTGACGCAATGGTAGTTCCTAACCTTATTACAGGCTTTGACATTGACCAGAAACAGGCTGAGTATGTAGCTGAAATTAAGCTTCGAAATATAAATAAGGAATACATTTTAAACCGTATTCAGGAAATTAGCGAATTGGTTGAGGATATAGCAGACCTTAACTCAATACTTGAAAGCGATACTAAGGTCAAGCGGCTTATTGCTAAGGAGCTTAAAACAGTGGCTAAGAAATACGGAAGCCCTAGACGCACAGCGATTATTGCCGATACTGAAGCTGAACAGCTTCAAGCTGAGGACCTAGTTGAGGATTTTGGAATAAAGCTTTTCCTCACGGAGCATAACTACTTCAAAAAAATCCCTCTTACTTCTCTTAGAACAAGCCCCGAACAGAAGCTTAAAGAGGAGGACCGCATAATCAGCGAGATGGAATGTACAAACCGCTCGGATATAATATTCTTCTCCGACAGGCATAATGTATATAAAATGAAAGCAAACGATATTGCGGAATGTAAAGCAAGCGGCTTCGGCGAATATCTTGCAAATATTCTTACACTTGAGGAAAATGAAAAAATACTATACTTTACAGCTACAACCGATTATTCAGGATTTATGATATACGCATTTGAAAATGGAAAAGTGGCCAAAGTTCTTCTTGACAGCTATGCCACAAAGACCAACAGAAGAAAACTTGTAAACGCCTATTCTGCAAAATCGTCTGTTATCGGAATGAAAGCTGTAGATACAGATAAGGATATGGTACTTATAAGGGACAGAGATAAGGCTCTCCTCTTTAACACCGAGCTTATACCGCTTAACGCCAATAAGACATCCGGCGGCGTCCAGGTTTTTACCATGAAAAAGAAAAGCTCAGTTACTATGCTGTTTTTGGCTGAAGAATTTATAAGTGATGATATTGAAAAATACAGAACAAAAAAGCTTACCTCTTCAGGAGCTAGTATAACTGAGATTGATATTGAAAACAACAATATTCCCGGACAAATAAAGCTTTAGCAAAAAGGCCTGAATTTTATTCAGGCCTTTGCTTTTATAAATAGAATATGACTTTTATTTCGGTTCCTTTACCCTCTTCGCTTTCAAGGCTTATCTGGGCATTATGGCTAGCGGCGATATGTTTAACAATAGCAAGTCCCAAGCCTGTTCCTCCGCTCCTTTTTGAACGGCTTTTATCGACCCTGTAAAAACGCTCGAAAACCCTTTCCCTGTGCTTTTCAGGTATACCTATACCATTATCCTTTACAGTCAGTACAACACGCTGCTCTTCTTTTTTAACCGCAATTTTCACGTATCCCCCGGCCCTGTTATAGCTTATAGCATTATTAGCCAGATTAGTTACAAGTTCTTCAAGCATTGGCCTGCTGCCTTTTATAACCGCGTTCTTATCGCAGTCATTATCAATGGTTAGGTCATGCTGAACGGCATTCTCCCTTAGTATGCGCATACAATCTTCAACAACATCTGAGAGGTCAATATCTTCATATATAACCTCAATACTGTCAGAATCAAGCTCTGAAAGTTTAATAATATCATTGATAAGGCTTAACAGACGATCCGAGTGATGATGTATCTCGCCTGCAAAACGTACAACTGAGTTCTCATCTACCATTTTATTTTCAATAAGCTCCGCATATCCTGAAATAACCGTAAGCGGGGTTTTCAGCTCATGTGAAACATTAGCTGAAAACTCCTGTCGTACCCTCGCATTATTTAAAATATTTTCATGCTGCTCCTTAAGCATGTTTACTACAGGTATCAGCTCATCATACTCAGGAATTTCCTTAAAGCTTATATCATCAGCCATTTTTTCTATGGGCTTGATTATTTTCTGCGTAAGCACCCGCGTTATCAGGAAGCATAAAACAGCCATAATAATTATAATTCCTGCAATGACTGGTAGAAGGTTTCCAAAAAGGCTGAAAATGTTGTCAGAGTCCATTGCAACGCGCATAACTCCCCCATTATCAAGCTTCATGGCATAGTAATACGTATCCTCATTAAGAGTATCGGATTTTCTTATCGCATATCCTTCTCCATTTTTAAACGCATTTATTATTTCCGGCCTATTTTTATGGCCGCTCATTACCCCGACATCGGCATAGCTGTCAAATAGCACTTTGCCGTCGTCATCTATCCAGGTAATTCTCAGATTTTCCGAGTCTAAATCTGCCAGCTTGTCAAATTTTCCAACACTTTCAATCATTCTGCAGGAAACCCTTAGATCCTCTAAAACCTGCTGACGAATTATTCTGTTAAATACAAATGAAACCAATAATGCCGTTGACAAAACGGCAGTTATGGCAACGGCTATCATATACAGATTGATTTTCTTTTTCATTTTAATCACCGGTCCTTACAGTTCGGCAACATAACCCACATTTCTTACTGTTTTAATTATGTTTCCAGCTTCACCGAGTTTCTGGCGCAGAGTCTTTATATGCATGTCTACTGTACGAGACTCACTTTCAAACTCAACTCCCCACACCTTTTCCATTATTATATCACGTGTAAGGACAATTCCCTCATTTAAAACCAAAAGTTTTAACAGCTCGTACTCTTTATATGTAAGCTCACACTTTTCGTCAGCTACAAACACAACACGCCTAACATCATCAATAAAAATGTCCCCTATTCGGATATACTTTTCCTTGCCTGTGACACGTCTCTCCTCTTCTGTTCTTCTAAGAAGCGCCTTTACTCTTGCAATCAGCTCCATCACGCCAAACGGCTTTGTAATATAATCGTCAGCGCCCATCTCAAGACCTCTTACCCTATCCAGCTCTGTAGACTTGGCACTTATAAGTATCACCGGTATTCGCTTGGTGTCAGGTTTAGAACGAAGCTTCCTTAATATTTCAAGACCATCCTCATCAGGCAGCATTATATCTAGTACTACAAGATCGGGTCTGTTAACGGATAGTTTGTCATAAAAAGACCTTCCGTTTTCAAATGTCTCAACATTATGACCGCTGTTATTCAGCGCAATTGTCTCAATCTCACAAATGTTTGCGTCGTCCTCAACGATGTAAATAAGTGCCATATAAATACACCTCTGTATTAATTATTCGATAACATACTTCTTTTTATAGTGCAAATAGCGTTCCTGAAAATCCTTGTTGCCTTCCATTCCGTGCTGAATAAGGAAATTATGGGTGTCCATTTCTTCCTGATCAGACTGAAGGACATATATAGCAATATTTGAACAATGGTCCGCTACTCTTTCAAAGCTTGTCGACATATCGGAAAGTATAAATCCAAGTTCGGTTGTGCACTCGCCCATTCTGAGCCTTTTAATATGTTTTTCTTTGATTACTATATTAAGGTCGTCAATAACATCCTCAAGAGGCTCAACCGTAACGGCAATCTCCTTATCCATATTTTCAAAGGCTTTCATCGTAATGTCAAGTATTTCTTTAACTGCATCAGCATAAACTCTTATTTCATTCAGCCCTTTTTCACTGAATGCAATTCCCTTATCGTAAAGCTCTCTTGAAGCCTCCAATATATTTACCGCATGGTCAGATATTCTCTCAAAGTCATTGAGTGAATGGAGAAGCATTGATACAGTATGTCCTTCTTCAATAGTAAGGTTTTTGCCGCTGATTTTTACAAGATAAGTTCCAAGCTTATCCTCAAATCTGTCTACCTCATCTTCGATTTCTATAACTCTGTCAGCAGTATTTTCGTCAAAGTACTCTATTAGCTCAATGGATTTTCCAACCGCAGTTTTAGCTAAATTTGCCATCTTTGTTGCCGCGTTTTTACACTGCATGATTGCATATCCAGGTGAGTCAAGAAATCTTTCGTCCAGCATCTGAAGGTCTTTTTCAGCTTCCGAAACCGGTATCTGTTTTTCCTTAATGGTTCTTATAGCAAGCTTTTCAAGAATATTGCCAAACGGAAGCAAAACTACCGTAGTAATTATATTAAATGCAGTATGGATTGACGCTATTCCCGCAGCATTTATCGTATCTCCCATGAATGTAAAGTTTAACACTGCGTTTAGGCCGTAAAAAACAGCCATAAATACAGCCGTACCTATAATATTAAAGTAAAGATGCACTGCCGCAGCTCTCTTAGCGTCCCTTCCTGCCCCAACGCTTGAGATAATAGCTGTAATACATGTTCCGATATTCTGTCCCATGATAATTGGAAATGCATTTCCAAATTTTATCGCACCTGTAACGCACAGTGCCTGAAGTATACCAACCGACGCAGAAGAAGACTGAATGATTGCGGTGACACACGCGCCCATAATAAGTCCAAGTACCGGATTAGAAAACTTAGTTAAAATGTTTGTAAATGCAGGAACCTGGGCAAGAGGCTTAACCGCTCCGCTCATAGTCTCCATACCGAACATCAGAACAGCAAATCCTATAAGGATATTTCCGATATTTTTCCTCTTATCTTTCTTAGAAAATAAAATCAAGCCGATACCTATTAAGGCCAATACCGGCGAAAATGATGAAGGCTTCAATAGCTGCATAAAAAAGCCGTCGCCCTCAATTGCCGTAAGGCTGAGCAGCCACGCTGTAACAGTAGTACCTATATTGGCGCCCATTATTATACCGATAGCCTGATTAAGCTTCATTATGCCTGAATTTACAAAGCCGACAACCATAACCGTTGTAGCCGATGATGATTGTATGACAGCCGTTACTCCAGCGCCTAAAAGCACGGCCATTATCCTGTTCTTTGTAAGTTTTTCAAGCACTCTTTCAAGTTTACCGCCTGAAAGCTTCTCAAGCCCTTCCCCCATGATATGCATACCATATAGGAAAAGCGCAAGACCTCCAGCCATAGTTAAAACATCAAAAAAATCCATTAATACCCCGCCTCTGATAATTAGACATATAGTTCTTTAGTTCTATATGTTGAAAGATAATATATGTTTGTAAAATACAAATGCTCCTAAAGTAAAATAAATGTAAAATGAAGATTTACGACGATATTCTACAAATATTGTATTAATTATGTAAAATTCAGTTAAAATTCAAGCACAATGACATATTTGTTTAAAAATAAAAACACTCTTATTCACAGCTGAATATAAATGTGGGTAGAATTACACAATATTACAATATAATATGCCCTTTAAATATAAATTTTATGGCTTCATCAGTCATATTTGTTGAGCATATGCATAAAAATGCGGATTTTATCAGAAAAGCCTTGCAAAAGCTTTAATTTAATAATATACTAACCTAAAATATAATCATTGACAGAGGCGCATCGTATCAAAAGTAAGCGGATTACAGCGGACTTTCGCAAAGTCCTATTCGTATGAAAGGGAACGTTGCCGAAGGCGGCCGAGGCGTAAGGCTGACCTGGGTAAGCGGAATAATATCCGTTTAACTGTCGCAGTTTATGCGGAGTGCTGTCTCAGTTGAATATTTATTAGTTAACTGACAGCCTCGTTAGGTATGAACCTATCTGGCTGTTTTTTTATCGAAATTTACAGTAAAGGAGTTAAAAACATCATGATTTGCAGCAATATCGGAATTAACGAAAAAGGCCATCTTACCTTTGCCGGACAGGATACGGTTGAATTGGCCAAAAAATACTCAACTCCCCTTTATCTTATTGACGAAGAAAAAGTACGCGAAAAAATGCGTATATATGTAAAAGCGATGAAGGATAATTTCCCGGAAGGCTCCATGCCTCTTTATGCCAGCAAGGCTCTTTGTTTTAAAAAAATATATTCTATTGCAGCCGAAGAAAAAATGGGTGTTGATGTGGTTTCCCCCGGAGAGCTTTATACCGCGCTTCATGCAGGCTTTCCTATGGAAAATGTATATTTTCACGGAAACAACAAGACCGATGAGGATATAGAGTTTGCTATTAAAAGCAAAATAGGCTTTTTTGTCTGTGATAATCTTGATGAGCTTGAAACAATAGACCTTACAGCCGCCAAGCACGGCATTGTTCAAAAAATATTGCTTAGGCTTACTCCCGGTATTGATCCCCATACCCATGTAAAAATCTCAACCGGAAAGGTTGATTCTAAATTCGGTATAGCAATTGAAACAGGTCAGGCCGAAGAAGCTATAAAGTCCGCCCTTGATAAGAAAAATGTTGCGCTTTGCGGATATCACTGTCATATAGGTTCACAGACGTTCGATATTAAACCTTTTGAAGACGGTGCCGATATAATGCTTAAATTTATAGCCCACATCAAGGATGTATGCGGTTATGAAGCCAAAATACTTAACCTCGGCGGAGGTATGGGTGTGAAGTATGTTGAGAGCGACCCCGATATTGATTATGAGAAAAATATCAAAGGAATTTCCGATATGATGAGAAGGAAATGCGATGAGCTTGGAATCACTCTTCCAACTGTTCTTATGGAACCCGGAAGAAGTATAGTCGCTGACGCAGGTATGACACTATATACTGTAGGCGGTACCAAAGAAATACCAGGATACAAAAACTATGTTTCAATAGACGGCGGCATGACAGACAATCCAAGATATACCCTTTATGAATCTCCATATACAATTGCCCTTGCAAATAAAGCATCAGAAAAGCCTGCAATGGAATATACTGTTGGCGGCAGATGCTGTGAAAGCGGCGACCTTATTCAGGAAAATGTAAGTCTGCCTCAGGCTCATAAGGGAGATATACTCGCGGTAATGACAACGGGTGCTTATAATTACTCAATGGCCTCACATTACAACCGTATACCAAATCCTCCTGTTATAATGCTTAACAAAGGTGACAGCTATGTAGCTGTAAAGCGCGAGACTTATGCAGACCTTATGAAAAACGATCTTTAATTTAAATATAAAGGAGACTCTTAAAATGTCAGTAAAAGTATTAAAATTCGGAGGAAGCTCGCTTGCGGATGCCGAGCATTTCAAAAAAGTAGCAGCAATTGTAAAAAGTGAGCCGGAAAGAAGATACGTTGTTGCCTCCGCCCCCGGAAAGAGAAATGCCGAAGATGAAAAGGTTACGGATATGCTTTATAAATGTTATGAGCTTACCAGAGACGGCCAGGACATAGACAATGTTTTTATATGCATAATAAGGCGATATGAAAAAATCATTAAAGACCTTGGTCTCAGCCTTTCCCTATCAAAAGAATTTGAAAGGATTAAAATGGCTATACTTCATCATGCCGGCAGAGACTATATTGCAAGCCGCGGTGAATATTTAAATGCAATTGTGCTTGCCAATTTTCTTGGCTTTGACTTTATAGATGCAGAAAAAGGAATATTTTTCTTTGAGGACGGCACTTTTGACGCAGAAAAAACCAACCGGGTCCTGTCAGAAATACTTGATAATCACAAATACGCTGTAATCCCTGGATTTTATGGCTCTATGCCTAACGGTACAATCAAAACCTTTACCAGAGGAGGTTCTGACTTTACAGGCTCTGTTGTTGCCAGAGCAGCCAGAGCAGACATATATGAAAACTGGACTGACGTTTCAGGCTTCCTTATGGCAGACCCCAGATACGTCAAAAATCCAAAGGGAATTGATACTATTACATACAAGGAGCTGAGAGAGCTTTCTTACATGGGTGCAACCGTACTGCATGAGGACGCCATTTTTCCCGTAAGGATTGCAGGCATTCCAATTAATATAAGAAATACAAACAGGCCAAATGACAGGGGTACAATGATTGTTAAAAGTGCCGACAACGCGGCTAATGATAGCATAATTACGGGTGTTGCAGGGAAAAAAGGCTTTTCTACCATTGTACTTGAAAAAGATATGATGAACAGCGAAATTGGTTTCGGAAAAAAAGTTCTTGAGGTTCTTATGAACAATAATGTATCGTTTGAGCACCTTCCTTCAGGCATTGACGCAATGTCAATTATCGTCAGCACAGAAGATGTTAAGGATAAAAGGCTTGTGCTTGCAGATGAAATAACTAAGGCAGTACATCCCGACTTTATCTCAATTGATGACGGCATTGCCCTTATAGCCGTTGTAGGACGCAACATGGTTAATGGAGTAGGTACAGCCTACAGGGTATTTAAAGCTGCCGCTGATGCCGGAGTGAATATTAAAATGATTGACCAGGGCTCAAGCGAGCTGAATATTATTTTAGGAGTAAGGGAAGAAGATTATCAGCCTACCCTACAGGCAATATATTCGGAATTTGTTGAAAATAAGTAATATAATACCCCGGTATAACATTTATACCGGGGTATTTTTAATTTGCAGCAGTATATGCTTTTACATTGCCAACGTGCGCGTCAGCTACTATCCTTCTGCATTTTTCAATATAACTTTCTATTTCTCCGTTCTTTTCCTGATGAAGCCTGTTTTCTATTATATTGAGCTCAATTATGTAATGATAATATTCCTGAATATCCATTTTGCCTTTAGAGAACATTGCCGAAATCTTCAGCGCAGTAGTTTTATATTTGTCTGTAAGATAAGCTATTGTATCTGTCTTATGGCAGTTATTGAGTTTATTAGTTATAAGGCATACAATAGCACAGCCAAGCCCTATATACAGCAGTCTAATTAAACATCTTGTAGCAATTGGCACAAATCCAATTACCCCACCAACGGCTCCGCTGAGAGCTCCAATCGTAGCACATGCATAATTTCCTGTATATCCAACGAAAAATGACGAAAGATATCCAGCAATCATTGTAACCGCAACCCGTCCACCTGAACTTGGTATAAGGGTAAAAGCGGCCACGGCAGCAGCACAGCCGATCAAGGTGGCTGCCATACGTTTTGCTGCTTTTGGCTTTACATCCTCACTATAAGGCAACGTAAGAGAAATAAACGTAAAAATAAGCCATTTTCCGTACTGAAGATTTAACAGCTGAACAGCCAGAGTACCCAATGAAATTATAATTGCAAGGCGCAGTGAACTGTTGAGCTTAACCGGACTTATATCTATGGCCTTTTTGACTCTCTCACTGAACGATATATCAGTATGTACTACAGATTTTTTATTTTCAGGTGCACTCATTTTTTTAAGAGCTTCCTGCACAAAGATAACAGAATTATAGCAGTCCTTAGTTTTATCGTCTAAAGCTCCGTCATAGCTTATCTGCTCAAGCTTAGCATTATGACCGTCGATATATTCCTCAAATTCATATAGTTTTTTATTCAGCCAATTAAGAAATTTTTCGTAATCCAATGAGTCTTTTGCTGATATTTCATCGGCTTTAACCGCTATATTCTCCAGTCCTCTGGCAGCGTCAATCAGGCCGATTCCGGCGCTCGATATTCCAAAATATGCTTTCTTCCTATCAAATACTGCCTTGCTCACAGAGCAGATATACTTTCTCAATTCTGTCAGCTCAGTGCTTCCTATAGGGTTTTCGTCTGTAATATAATGAATAAGCGCCTTAAGAGCTCCTGTAGATATTTTATTAATTCTTTTCCTTCCAAGTATGAATTGATACGCCATAACACACAGTGCGCCAAACAGAACGGCAATTATACGTTTAGGAAGTCCTTCAAAGGTTATTGGTGAAATAAACACCAGAAATGAATATGAAAGCAGATAAATAAAATACTGCGAGGCAGATGTCTCCGACATAAATAGTGTTGAAAGAATAAACACTGTCGCAAAATTAACGACCGCCGCCATAAACGGATTTAATGTAACAGTCAGGCATGCCGATACACTCATAAAAACAAGGACAGCTGCCTGCATTAAAAGATTTTTTAATGGAGCACCTGTCATATCCTTTGACATTGATGATGTCATTATCAATGTCATGCATACGCCTGTTATAGAATTTTCAGCGCCGAACATTGCCTGAAATATCATAATATACGATACAATAAAAATAAAAAAAATCGTGTTTCCAACGAAGTTTTTGCGGAATGAGACAGCCCAGTCCTTAATACTTTCAATCATAAAATTCCTCCCATACCACTCTATAAATCTTTCAGATAAACATAGAACAGGATAACAAAATAGTCCAATTAAGTCAACAATACAGTCAGAATTCTTATTTATTTCTAATTTAATACCCCTTGGGCATGCGTCCCAAGGGGTATTTTTCATATATTTTCTTTAAGAGTCTGTTTAAGTATTTCAATATATTTTTCAGCTGTCGGAGTCAGAGTTATATCTTTTATTTTTATCCACCCCAAACGCATAAAATCAGTTGCATCCTCTATTGGTATTGATTTAAGTCTGTCATCACCATATCCCTCTGGAAGAATACCGCTGCCGGTAGAAACGCTGTCCGAATTGACAAGCACATTATAGCATGAAGCTCTGTCATTGACATATATAATTTTCTTAAACTTTTCAACGTCCGGGATAATAGCCTCTTCGGAATAATTAAATGACTCGTTATTTTTCTTAGCAAAGGCCACATATGGATAATCTAACAGGTCACTGACCTTTATGGATGTTTTAGATGCCAACGGATGGTTTACATTAATAAAAACATGTGGTTTTATCCTGATAAGCTCATGAAACTCAATATCATTGGATACCAGCACTCTGTTCATAAATTTTTCAGTCATATCAGACAAAAAAATGACGCCTATCTCGCTTTTTCTGCCGGACACACTTTCAATCACCTTGTCCATTTCAGCCTCCATATAGCTGAAGCTGTACTTTGAAACGTCCTGCTCCTTAATTAAAAGTACAAAGGCCTTGGCACAAAATGGGTATCTCTGTGAAGCAACATTTAATGATGAAAAATCATCATTATTTCTGTCTGCATAATAGCTTTCAACCATTTTCTGCTGTTCTATTATAGGACGTATATATGTTATAAATTCTTTTCCATCCTCTGTAAGCTCAATTCCCTTATTGCTTCGTTTAAAAATTTTTATACCTAATTCCTGCTCCAGCTCTCTTATAGAGCTGCTTAAGCTTGACTGAGATAAAAACAATTTTTGAGCCGCCTTATTTATTGACCCGCAGTTGTATATTTCCATAATGTAGTTCAGCTGCAAAAATGTCATTGCCCTTTCACTCCTCAAGCATAATTTGTATGGTAATAATCACGTTGTTGCTTTCTTAAGTTAATTGCCTGATATAAATTATATCATTTTATGTAAATAATTTCATTAGGTAATATTGATAAACTTAATATCACTTTTAGTAAATGTTTACAGAAAATGGAGGTACCAATTGTTACAATATCCTTAAAGAAAAATAAAAAAGCACCCTTTAGACAATTGTCAGAAGGGTGCCTGACATTATTTATCAGATTTCAATTTTAGCTCCCATGAGCTTAACAAATTCTGCAACAATCGCGGAGTCTCCAGGCCAGGCCGGGGATGTAACAAGATTTCCGTCAACTATAGCCTTATCAGCATCTATCTCAACATATGTTCCGCCTGCAAGTGTAATATCAGGCCCTACTGCAGGATAAGCAGTTGCTTTTCTGCCCTTAAGAACATTGGCAGCAGTAAGTATCTGAGGTCCATGGCAGATAGCGGCAACAGGGATATTATTGTTCATAAAATACTGAACAATTTCAATAACTCTTGGATATAGTCTTAAATATTCAGGAGAACGTCCTCCGGTAACAAAAAGTCCGGCATATTCCTTCTCATCTACAGCGTCAAAGTCAGCTGTAAGCGCGAAGTTATGGCCTCTTTTCTCTGTATATGTCTGTTCGCCTTCAAAATCGTGAATAGCTGTTTTTATTATATCTCCTGCTTTTTTTTCAGGGCAAACAACATCCACTTGGTATCCAAGCATCTGCAGAGACTGAAATGGAACCATCGTCTCATAATCTTCTGTGAAGTCTCCTGCAATCATTAATACTTTCTTTGCCATAAATATTCCTCCTTATTGTATAAATAATCATCGTTGCATGTTTTTATTATAAAACAAATTGGATAAAACTACAAGTTAAAGTATGTTAAAAAACAGAAGAATATTTTTAACATTATTTATTCAGCTTACTGTCTGTTTTTAATTGGAATTTATCCTCATCCACAATAAATCTTTCGTGCTCGCTCTCACCTATTATACCGTCCTCATCGCATACTATTATATGAAATGTAAGCTTTCTGCCCTCTGCAGCGATAAGCTCGCTTTCACAGGTAACCTTCATACCTATGGGAGTTGAGGCCGAATGGGTCAGATTAAGCTTTGTTCCAACTGTGCATTGTCCCTTTTCAAGATGTGGGGCTACACTTTTCCAGGCCGTTTTTTCCATTAAAGCGGCCATTGCCGGGGTTGCAAATACTTTAAGCGTTCCGCTTCCTACAGTCAGTGCGCAATTTTGTTCGTTTACAACTATCTGCTCTGTCCCTTTTGTTCCTATATTAATCATGTTAATCTCTCCTAACTCGTTTTATTAAAAAACGGGGTAATATTTACCCCGTTTCTTTATATTACCATATTAAATTAAATTGTGTCAATATTATTCGTAAAGAGGGTATTTCTTAGTAAGGACATCTACCCTTCTTACCGCCTCTTCCTTAAAACCATCAAAGTCCTTAAGAGTTGAGGCAATTATCGCAGCAATTTCTCTCATATCCTCTTCCTTCATACCTCTTGTTGTAACAGCAGGTGTTCCAAGACGGATACCACTTGTAACAAATGGAGATTTGGGGTCAAAAGGAATTGTATTTTTATTGCATGTAATTCTTACTTCATCAAGAAGCTTTTCTGCCTCTTTGCCCGTAATATCGACCTTTCTTAAATCAACGAGCATAAGATGATTATCAGTTCCGCCTGAGACTATGTCAATTCCCTCATCCATAAGTCCCTGCGCAAGAGCTTTAGCATTATTAACAACCTGTTTGATGTACTTCTTGTACTCAGGAGAAAGCGCCTCTTTAAAGCATACAGCCTTAGCCGCGATTATATGCATAAGAGGTCCGCCCTGTGTACCAGGGAAAATAGCCTTGTCAATCTGGGCGGCGTATTCTGCCTTACACATTATCATACCGCCTCTGGGGCCTCTTAATGTTTTATGTGTAGTTGTTGTTACAAAGTCAGCATAAGGTACGGGTGACGGATGAACTCCTGCCGCAACAAGTCCGGCTATATGTGCGATATCAACCATAAAATATGCGCCTACAGATTTCGCAATCTGAGAAATTCTCTCAAAGTCTATTGTTCTTGCGTAGGCACTTGCTCCGGCCACTATCATCTTAGGTTTAGCTTCCTCAGCTATTTTCTCAAATTCATCGTAGTCAATAAAGCCTGTTTCGTCAACACCGTAAGGAACAACATTAAAATATTTACCAGAAAGATTTACAGGAGAACCATGTGTAAGATGTCCGCCGTGACTTAAATTCATACCAAGAATTGTGTCTCCTGGATTAAGCATTGCAAAATATACTGCAATATTAGCCTGACTTCCTGAATGCGGCTGTACATTTACGTGATCACAGCCAAAAAGCTCTTTAGCTCTTTCGCGCGCAAGATTTTCAATAACATCCACGTTAACACATCCGCCGTAATAACGTTTTCCAGGATAACCTTCAGCGTACTTATTTGTAAGATGTGTTCCCATTGCGTCCATGACTGCCGGCGAAACAAAATTTTCAGATGCGATAAGTTCAATATTATCTCTCTGGCGTTTAAGCTCCGCCTCCATAGCAGCAACGATTTCAGGATCCTCTGCGGCAATTCTTGAAAAATCAAGTATACTCATTTTCTAGTGTCCTCCTTGTAAATACATTTATCCACACATAGTGTAATCAACTATGATTATATAACATTATTCATCCTGTGTCATCATAGTTTTTGAAAAATCTTATCCAATTCTATCTATTTGTAAAATTAGTATTAGTGTCCGCTTAAATAAATAAATTTTTTGTTGACTTTTAGCAGATATGGTTAAATAATTAATAACGAATAGAACATATCTATAAACAATATATATTTTTATTTTTAGAAAAATACACAATATATAGTTATTAGACGATCTATTTGAAACCATTAAAAATAATTTTACAGTAAAGGAGCATAGAAAATTGGACAATAAAGCTGTCCTGGAGTTTGCCGTTACAACCGGTGAGCGTATGCTTGCCAATGGATGCGGAACACATAGAATCGAGGGACTAATAAACAAAATACTTAAAAACTGCGAATTTAAAAATCATGAGATATTTGTTACCACAACCGGTATTGTTGTTACCGTAGAGTCCGAAGCAGACGGGGTTACCACAATGGTAAAACAGGTTCCCAGAAAAAAAATGCATACGGAACATATCTCACTTATAGAGGACATAGTAAACTCATTTATTGAAGGGGAATTAAGTGCTGATGAGGCGCTGTCTGAGCTGCAGCATATAGAAGCCAGAGCTACATATCCATATTGGGTAACAATAGCTGCATTCGGCTTTGCCGGAGCCTTTAGAACATTAATGTTCGGAGGACAGATAATCGACGGAATAGCCTCGATAATTGCTGGAGTTTGTATGGGCATATTTGTTCAGGCTTTAAATTCCAATAATACGTTTACCTTTCTTGTAAACTGCTGCGGAGGATTTGCAGCTGGATTTATAGCCGTACTTTTAATGCGCTTTGGAATTGGTTCCACACTTGATAAAATAATAATAGGGACCCTAATGCCGATAGCTCCGGGCGTGCCATTTGTCCATTCCGTAAACGATATACTGCACGGAGACTATACTTCAGGTACAACAAGAGCCTATGAAGCCCTGCTTACCGCCGCGGCAATAAGCACTGGAGTGGCCTTTGCGATGATTATATGGAAAGCCTTAGGGGGTGCCACATTATGAAAATAGTATTAATAGAAATGTTTATGGCCTTTATGGCGTGCTTTTTTTTCGCTATTATTTACAATACTCCGAAAAAAGAGCTAATTTTCTGTGGTATCTTTGGCTGTATCGGTTATGGTATTTATTATTATCTTGTTCATTTCCGCGGCTTTGGAACGTCTGCAAATTTCTTTGGAGCACTTATGATAGCCTTACTTGCCAGAATAGTGTCAATGAATAGACAGATACCAGTTATGGTGTATATACTTCCGTCAGTATTCCCGCTCTCACCGGGAGCAAATATGTATAATGCCGCCTATGCGCTTATTAAATCAGATATGTATACAGCTGGAGTGCAGACAATGATATGCATAAAAATAGTTGGCGTCTGTGTAATTGCAATTCTTTTGATTTTGTCACTCCCAGATGGTATATTTCGAATATTAGACAGAAAGAAAGCCGCCGGCTGAACCGGCGGCTTTTTCAAAATCCCTTTCCCGCGACTTCCTTTACTGAATTTACTATAACAAAAGAATCAGGGTCTATACTTTTTATAAGACGTTCAGTTTTTAAAAGCTGTCTGTTTGATACAACGGTCAATATAATCCTGCATTTTTCTCCCATATATCCCGTTTCTCCATACATTAAGGTTACTCCCCTGACCATTTTTTCCATAATCGCTTCTTTTATTTCATCAGATTTTTCACTTATTACCTGCAGCTGTACTCTCTGTTTACCAAGCACCAGTATTTTGTCCAGAACAAGCGCATTTATCATTATAAGCACTACTCCATACAAAATCTTTTCCGTGTCTCTAAACAAAAACTGAAAAGCAAGTATCAGACAGCCAAACGCATACATTGAAACAGATACCGGAACACCAAAACATTTATTCAGTACAAGCGGAGGCACATCCATACCTCCTGTTGATGCACCTGCACGTACTACTATACCAAGTGAGGCACCCATAAAAAGCCCTGCAAAAAATGTATTCAGAAATATATCATCAGTGACGCTGTAGCTTCCTATTATCTTTTGAAACACCTCCAGCATAAACGGATAATAAAACGTGCTTATCGCTGTTGTTACGGCAAATTTTCTTCCCAGCAGCATCGCGCCGAGAATAAACATCGCTATATTAAATATAAGTACAAATAAAGATAACGGAACATTAAAAAAGTGATTGACAGTCAAGGCTATACCAGTGCTGCCTCCCATCGCCAATCCATTAGGCAGAATAAAAAGCGCTACAGCAAAAGCATTAATGGTATTGCCCAATATAATGGCAGTCCAGTCCTTAATTTTTGCATTCATATATAATGTCTCCTTCCAAAAAGCCTCACATAAAATATCCCTCTGCTTATGTATGTAAACAGAGGGTAACACAGGTATTATTATCAGTCAATTTCTTTTTTCAGATAACCAGGTATCTTTTAATCATACTAGTTCATTATAAAAAACATCCAGTATTCCATTATATTTTTCTTTCCATGGCTTATTATCACCATAATAATGTATTATAACCGTATTTTTCTTTACCCAATCCATATCGATAATTTCATTTCCGACAGGGTTAAGGTTATTCAAGGCTATAAGGCGGTCGCTGAGATTATATTTAAATGTATCCGCAAGCTTAACTCTATCTCCATAAAGCGCAGTTATTACATCTTGGTCTGGAAGTATAAAAAACTGTCCTCTTTTTCTGACATAGTCGTAAACTTCTTTTAACGTCTGTTCCTTCCTTAGAATAGGAAGGTTCATAAGCATAACCCCGGAATTTATATAAGGCGCATCGTTTTTTATTCTTAGCCTGATACGATTAATACCGGTAAGGATTTCTTTTGTATGGCTGCATGCAATATAGTAATTATCATCAAAATCCATATTATAAAATTCTTCAAGAGATTTTATAACAATTGTATCAGGGTCAAGATAAAGTACTCTGTCCAGGTTTTCCGGAAGTATGGAGGCGGCGAATATTCGGTAATAAACTACCCTTGAATATTTTATGTTCTCCGGAAAAGAGCTGAACAGTCCTTCGTCCGCCTGCATTATATGTATGCGGACACCGTCGGTTTTGTTCATCTCCTCCGTCATTTTTGCAAACTTCTCTCCAGCTTTCTGAACTATTATATAAATATCCCAGCCTTCTTTTACAGGGAAACGTACAATTGAGCCTATACAGCATTTAAGCTGCTCTATATAATTTTCGTCCAATGTAAACAGCAGGTTCATAATCAGCCCTCCAGCATCTCATTTTTGCTGTAAAGTATTTTCATAAATTCATCTCCTGTTATTGTTTCGTTCTCATAAAGATATTTCGCAATTTCATGCAATTTACCTATATTGTCCTGTAAAAGCTGTCTGGCCTTATCATGCTGGGCATCGACAATATTTATTACCATCTGGTCTATTTTAGTCTGAGTTTCATTTGAGCACGCCAGAGTTGTATCCCCGCCAAGGTACTGGTTTGAAAGAGTTTCCATAGCAACCATTCCAAATTCATCTGTCATTCC
>URCD01000049.1 GCA_900546215.1 uncultured Eubacteriales bacterium
TAAAACTCAAAACAAAGTATATGTCAGTACAAATTTCATACCGGATTCAAATCCGGAGGCATATCCTGACAATGAAATGAGCCTATCTCCTGATATTGAGGACGATTTAAACCTTAAACAAAAAAAGGTTGACCACGGCTATTTCAGAATACTTGACAATAATGATTATACTGTATATACGAAAAACGGACACGATTTTATAAGCATTCAAAATGAGTTTATGTGCGGCGGCAATATTTATTCCATTAAGCTGTTTAAGGCTGCTGTAAATAATATGTTTTATGTAAAGTATTTAGCTATGAGACTGCTTTATGTGGACATAATAGGTTTGCTGTTTGCCGCGCTTATAGGTATGTACATAAGCAGAGTAATGCTTAGGCCGGTACGTAAAATACGAGAAACGGCTGAAAGAATAAGCGTTGAGGATTTAAGCCAGAGAATTGAAATTTCCGGGCCTGACGATGAACTGAAGGAGCTTTCAATTACATTCAACTCAATGATTGACAGGCTTGAACAGTCGTTTGAGCAGCAGAGCAGATTTGTATCAGACGCATCTCATGAACTTAGAACTCCTATTTCAGTTATTAAGGGATACGCGAACCTAATTAACAGATGGGGAAAGGACGACCCTGAAATACTTCAGGAAGCTGTTAATAATATACTTGAAGAGACAGACCATATGTCAGTAATGATTAAAAATCTTTTGTTTTTGGCCAAAAGCGATCAGCATAGAAACCATGTACAAAAGCAGCCTATGTCACTTAATGACGCTGTTGCGGACATAGCTAAGGACTTAAGCGTTACTGATGAAAAAATAAAAGTCACAGCGGATTTGAGTGACGAGGATATAATTATCAACGGTGATCCAGACCTGATTAAACAAATGCTATGGATATATACTGAAAATGCAATGAAATACAGTGGAGATGATAAGGAAATAGCTTATAGGGTATATAGAGAGGCAAATTTTGCGTGCGTTAGTGTCAGGGACAACGGTTATGGAATAAATGAGGAGGACCTGCCTCATATATTTGATAGATTTTACAGGGTTGATAAATCAAGAAACAAGGATATTCCTGGTAATGGCTTAGGACTTTCAATAGCAAAATGGATTATTGAAATTCATAGCGGCAAGGTTGAGGTAAAAAGTATTGTCGGACAAGGAACAGAATTTATAAATAAATTTAAAATTGAGTAAGTGAATATCAGGCTGAGATAAAAGGGCACAATCGTTATAAACTGTGCCCTTTTTCCTTATTTAGCGTATTAAAGCGGCTTTTAAACAGACAAATTTGCTAGTGCGGATAATCTAATATGAAATTAAGTAAAATATTTGCTAAATTTTATTCATGCTTTGTTTATAATGTATACAATCTATAGAAGTTTTTTAAACTTTACAAAATGATATTGATTTACTTTATTTTACTGATTAAAATTAATACTTAAGTTGTACAAAATTTTAGTTCTTTTGAGAAAGGGGAGGTAAATTGATGCAGGAACAGAAAATTAAAGAATTTAAGAGGGTTCTTGTCGCCAACAGAGGAGAAATTGCCATCAGAGTATACAGGGCCTTAAACGAACTTGGAATACAGTCAATAGGAATTTTCTCAAAGGAGGATAAATACTCGGCCTTCAGAACCAAAGCCGATGAAAGTTATATACTTAATCCAAATAAGGGGCCAATTGACGCTTACTTGGACATTGACGAGATAATAAAAATTGCTAAGGAAAGAAAGGCGGACGCTATTCATCCTGGATACGGCTTTCTTTCAGAAAACCCTGAATTTGTTGAGGCATGTGAAAAAAACGGCATAACATTTATTGGACCGACTGTTGCAACAATGAATTCAATGGGTGATAAAATATCATCCAAGCAGATTGCCATTAAATGCAGTGTACCTATAATTCCGGGTGTTGACCATGCTCTCAAGTCACTTAATGAGGTAATGGAAATCGCTGAGAAAATAGGTTATCCTGTTATGCTTAAGGCATCAAACGGCGGCGGCGGACGCGGAATGAGAATAGTTAACAGCGCAGACGATATGCCCAGGGAGTTTGAAGAGGCAAAAAACGAAGCCAAAAAGGCTTTTGGCGATGATAAAATATTTATTGAAAAATATTTAAAGAGCCCTAAACATATTGAAGTACAGATAATGGGTGATAAGCATGGAAATGTAATACATCTTTATGACCGTGACTGTTCAGTTCAAAGACGTCATCAGAAGGTTGTAGAATACGCCCCTGCGGACTCTATAAGCCATGAAACAAGGGAAAAGATTTTTGCCGATGCCGTTAAGCTTTCAAAATATGTAGGATACAGCAACGCAGGAACACTTGAGTTCCTTGTTGACGCTGATGAAAACTACTATTTTATTGAAATGAATCCACGTATTCAGGTTGAGCATACTGTAACAGAAATGGTAACAGGAGTTGATATAGTTACAACACAGGTTCTTGTTGCTGAGGGCTATAGCCTATTTTCAGAAAAGGTAGGAATAAAGTCTCAGGAAGACGTGCAGTGCAACGGCCATGCAATACAGCTGCGTGTTACTACGGAAGACCCTACAAACAATTTCCTTCCTGATACAGGAAAAATTACAGTGTATCGCTCCCCAGCCGGAAACGGTATACGTCTTGACGGAGGAAATGTATTTACCGGGGCAGAGGTAATGCCTTATTACGATAGCCTACTGGTTAAAATTATTGCTTACGACCGTACGTTTGAGGGTACTGTGCGCAAGTGTGTAAGAGCTTTAAAGGAAACACGTATAAGAGGAGTTAAAACTAATATTCCTTTCCTTATAAATGTTGTCCAGAGCAAAACTTTTGAGGAGAGAAAATGTACAACCACATTTATTGAGGAAACCCCTGAGCTTTTTGATATTGCCCAGTCAAAGGACAGAGCGTCAAAAATCGCCGAGTTTATAGGAAATAAAATTGTTAATGAGTCTAAGGGAGATAAGCCCGACTTCGCACCTCTTATACCTCCGAAATATGATGAAAATATACAGGTATACGGAGCGAGAGATGAATTTCTTAAGCTTGGAGCAAAGGAATTTACCCAGAAAATACTTAAAGATAAAAAACTTTACGTAACTGATACTACAATGCGTGACGCTCATCAGTCTCTTGTGGCGACTCGTTTCCGTACAAAGGATCTAGTTACAGCGGCTCCTGCGGCTAATACCATTTTAAGGAATGCGTTTTCGGCTGAGGCATGGGGCGGTGCAACATATGATGTTGCATACCGTTTCCTTAAGGAATCACCTTGGGTAAGGCTTGAGCAGCTTAGAAAGGCTATGCCAAATACACTTATCCAGATGCTTCTTCGTGCGTCAAATGCAGTCGGATATAAAAACTATCCTGATAATGTTGTTGAAAAATTTATTGAAGTATCAGCAGAAAGAGGCGTTGATGTATTCCGTATTTTCGACTCCCTTAACTGGATAGAAAATATGAAAATGCCTATTGAGGTTGCTTTAAGGACCGGAAAGATTGTTGAGGGTACAATCTGCTATACAGGAGACATTTTAAACCCTAATGAAAAGAAATACACAATTGACTACTATATAAGAAAGGCCAAGGAAATAGAGAGCTTGGGCTGCCATATATTCGCAATTAAAGATATGGCCGGACTTCTTAAACCGTATGCGGCTAAAAAGCTGTTTACAGAGCTTAAGAAAGAGCTTCATATTCCTCTTCATCTGCATACACATGATACGACAGGAAACGGTGTTTCAACAGTGCTTATGGCTGCTGAGGCCGGAGTTGATATAGTTGACCTTGCAATTGAGTCAATGTCTACAATAACAAGCCAGCCGTCAATGAATGCAGTGGTTTATGCACTTAAGGGGACAGACAGGGATACAGGACTTGTACCCGATGAACTGGAGGAACTCAGCCGTTACTATGAGGACGTCAGAAAGATATATGCCGGTTTTGAAAGCAAAATGAAGACGCCAAGTACAGAGATTTACAAGTATGAAATTCCTGGAGGCCAGTACTCAAATCTTCGTTTCCAGGTTAAGGAAATGGGCTCTGCTGACGATTTTGACCAGATTAAAGAGCTTTATAGACAGTCAAATGAGCTTTTTGGAAATATTGTAAAGGTTACACCGTCATCAAAGGTTATAGGCGACTTTGCGATATTTATGCAGAAAAATGGACTTACAAAAGATAATATATTTGAAAAAGGAAAAGACCTTTCATATCCTGAATCGGCAGTAGAATACTTTAAAGGTATGGTAGGAAGGCCTGACGGAGGTTTTCCTGATGACATATCAAAAATAGTACTCAAGGACCAGAAGCCCATTGAGGGGCGTGCCGGAGAACTGCTTGAGCCTGCTGATTTTGATAAAATGGGACAGGAGCTCATGGAGAAGTTTAACTTTGACCATGTAAATATAAGAAATATACTCAGCTATGCTCTTTATCCTAAGGTATATGATGACTACTGCACACATCTCCAGCATTATAACGATGTTTCACGCCTTGACAGCCACGTATATTTCTACGGACTTAAAAAGGGAGAGGAAACTGTTCTTAGAATAGGAGAAGGTAAGGCAATAATTATCAAATATATCGATATGACAGAGCCGAATGAAGAAGGTTACAGAACTCTTACCTTTGAAATCAATGGTATAATGCGTGAAGTAACAATTCTTGATAAGAGCCTTGAGGTTAAGAGCGACAGAAAACTGAAAGCTGAAAAGAATAATCCTGCTCATCTTGGTTCGCCAATTCCTGGTACAGTAAGCAAGATATTTGTAAAGGAAGGCGACAAGGTAGAAAAGAATACGGTTATTATGACTGTTGAGGCGATGAAGATGGAGACATCTGTATTGTCGAAGGTAGCCGGCGTTGTGGACGAAATTTATGTGCATGAGGGCGGAGCCGTTAATCAGGAAGAATTGCTTGTTTCATTTAAGGTTGACGAAGAACAGAAATAAGTTAAATACTAATATTAAATCCCGCGGTAAGTGCCGCGGGATTTTTGCAGTTGAAATAAATACTGCAATTAAGTATAATTACTTTATATATTACAATCATGAAAGGATTAGACATGATATCTTATATTAAAGGAGAAATAACATACAGTGGCGGAGATACTCTTATTGTTGAAAATAACGGCATTGGCTATGAAATAGTTGTACCGGCATTTTCAGCTCAGCTGCTTTCATCACAAAAGGGTACTGTTACCGTTTATACATACATGAGTGTAAGAGACGATGGAATTACTCTTTTTGGATTTGCCAGCAGAGAGGAAAAGAATATCTATGAGAAGCTTATATCAGTTTCAGGAATAGGCCCTAAGGCTGCGGTAAGCATTCTTGGAGTAATGACTCCGGCGCAGCTTATAACTGCAATTGTATCTTCGGATGCAGCTGCGATTGCCAGAGCGCCCGGAATTGGAAAAAAGACAGCGCAAAGAGTTATATTGGACCTTAAGGATAAAATCGGAAATGATGATTTAACAGGTATGTTTGATGGAGAAACGGATATTTCAGCTATAAACTCTATTACAGATGGGGATGACAGGGCTGAAGCGGCTGAGGCACTCGTAGCTCTTGGATATTCAAGAAGCGAGGTTATTAAAGCCGTAAGCAGAGTTTATAACGAAGACATGGATGTTCAGAAAATACTTTCAGCCGCATTAAGAGAACTGAGCAGGCTGTAAAACAGCAGGAGTATTTAAATGGAAAAACGAATTATTACAACAGCTGCAAGTGAATATGACAGCGATATTGAAATGAGTCTCCGTCCGGATACATTGGAGACCTATATAGGACAGGATAAGGTTAAAAACAATCTCAAGGTGTTTATTGAGGCCGCAAAAAAGAGGAAAGAGCCTCTTGACCATGTGCTTTTATATGGACCTCCAGGACTGGGAAAAACCACACTTTCAAATATTATAGCCAACGAAATGGGTGCTGGATTTAAAACAACCTCCGGACCTGCGATAGAACGTCCGGGAGATATGGCTGCTATACTTAACAGCCTAAATGAAGGCGATGTTCTCTTCGTAGACGAAATACACAGGCTTAACAGAATAATTGAGGAAATACTTTATCCGGCAATGGAGGACTTTGCGATAGATATTGTAATCGGAAAGGGAGCGGGCGCAAGGAGTGTACGTTTGGAGCTTCCAAAGTTTACACTAATAGGAGCTACAACAAGGATTGGACTTTTAACAGCCCCTCTCAGGGATCGTTTCGGAGTTGTAAATCATTTGGAACCATATAGTACAGCCGATTTATCGCGAATTGTAATTCGTTCTGCAGAGGTGCTGAATACAGAAATAGATTCAGGAGGAGCTGCGGAAATTGCAAGGCGTTCAAGGGGGACGCCTCGTATTGCCAACCGCCTGTTAAAAAGAGTTAGGGATTTTGCCCAGGTACAGTATGACGGTATTATAACATGTGATGTTGCTGCAGCAGCTTTGGATTTGTTAGAGGTGGATAAAAACGGCCTTGACATGACTGACAGAAAAATTCTTTTGTCAATAATAGATAAGTTTAGCGGAGGACCTGTCGGTTTAGATACAATAGCCGCTGCCGTTAATGAGGAATCCGAAACAATTGAGGACGTTATTGAGCCTTATCTGATTCAGCTTGGGTATATAAAGCGTACACCAAGAGGAAGGGTAGTAACAGCCGGAGGATATGCGCATTTTGGACTTACTCCGCCTAAAGACAGTGATGCAGGCCAGATACAGCTTGATATTTAAACTAATTTTAAAAGCCATGCAATTACTGCATGGCTTAAATTTCATCTTTTGGCTCTTTCAATACAGGCATCGGCAGCGCCTAATATAAGTTCGCCCGTAACTGTATAATCCGATGCCAGTTCAATATTGTCAGTGGATTGTTCAGACAAGATTTGAGCACATATTTCATCTGCAGTGGATTGTGCAAGCGGATAAAATACCGTTAAAGTGCTTGAAGTGGGGATGAAGGTCACGTCGGTTATTTTGTCTTCACTAAATGTGAGGCTGACCGCGGCGGTTTCATCACCCATAGAAATATTTGTAGTATATGTACCTGATTTATACTGCGCGTCAGAACCTTTTGGTACAAGCATTATAATAAGAGCTATTATAATTGCGGCGCCGATGACAGCGAATATTACTGTCTTAACCAGCTCCTTGAGTTTTATTACCATAAATTTTGTTTTGCTCATGCCGAATCCTCCAAAGGGCGTTTTTATTATATATTTATTTTGTGTTTCAGGATATTATTACATGACGGGTGGTTTTTGTTATGGGATTAAGATTTATTATAGGAAGAAGCAGAAGCGGAAAGACGTCATTATGCTTAAATGAAATTAAAGAAAAACAAAAGCTTGGGAAAAGGCTTATATATATCGTTCCGGAACAGTACTCACTTCAGGCTGAAAGAGAGCTTGTTGATGTAAGCGGAGGAATTGTGTCCGCAGTTGTTTTAAGCTTCAGAAGACTGGCTGAGAATATATTTTCTGAACGGGGAGGCTTGCCTGGAAAGCATTTGAGCGACACTGGAAAGCTTGTGCTGCTTAGACGCATATTGATGCGTAATAAGGAAAAACTAGCTTATTTTGGAGTCGTATGCGGCAGACAGGGATTTATAAGCCGCTTGGGAGATGCTGTAAGTGAGTTTTTCGCATACGGTGTCACTCCTGATGATATAAAAAGATACGCCGAGGGCTTCTCTGAGGACAGCGCAATTAATTTAAAGCTAAATGATATATCACTGATTTATTCTGAGTACTGCAGCTTTATTAAATCAGAATATGTTTCCTCAGATGATATGCTCTCTATTGCGGCAGGTAAAATGATAGGAGCCCGTTATACTGATGGAGCCGAGGTATGGCTAGACGGTTTTTATGGATTTACATTTCAGGAATTAAATATAATTAACCGGCTTCTAGCTTCATGCAGCAAAGTAAATATTACGCTTAACATGGATACTAGGCTTGCGCATAGTGAAAAACTGTCTATGGAAAACAGTTTTTTTGAACCATGGGATACCATGAGAAAGCTGAAAAAAATATGTTCAGACAATGGATATACAGTAGAAAAGCCTGTGCTTCTAAACAAGAGCTACTACGTAGCTAATAGTATGAAAAGACTTGAAAAGGAGTATCTCGGCTGGAATATAAATAAAAAATCAGACAGTGAAGGGATTAGGATTTTTTCTGCTGTATCTATAGATGATGAGATTAATATGTGCGCTTCGGAAATTATACACCTGGTACGTGATAAAGGAATGAGATACCGGGATATAGCGCTGACAGCCAGAGTTTTAGATGACTACAGAGAACAGGTCAGCCTTGTATTTTCTCATTATGGCATACCGTTTTTTATGGATACAAAGCGCTCTGTTATGGGACATCCATGCACTGAGCTTGTACGATCTATTATTGATTTGGTTTCATGCAATATTTCATATGAATCAATGTTCAGATGTCTTAAAACTGAATTAACCCCAATAACCAGAGATGACAGAGACTTACTGGAAAACTATGTTATACGATATGGAATAAAGGGAGAGACATGGATTAACGTACGCTGGCAGTGGGGTTTTGAGCATGAAGAAAGCGCCGAAAAAGAGGATAAGATAAATCTTCTGAAGGATATGGCGATAGCTCCTTTTTTGGAGTTTTATAAGAAATATAAAAAGGGAACCCATTCTGTCAAAGATATTACTTTAGACATATATTCAATACTTGAAAAGCTTGAGCTCGCCGAGCGTCTCGGAGAAAAAGCAGAAAATGCAGAGGCGGAAGGCGATATAGAAAGCTCCCAGGAACAGATTAGATGCTTTGAACTGATTGGAGAGCTAATGGAAAACATGGTTTCACTCCTTGGAGATGACAGCGTGACCATTAAAGAATATGGAGAAATTTTTGAGGCCGGACTTTCAGGACTGCAAATGGGAATTATTCCAGCAGGTATTGATACTGTAACGGTTGGAGACATAGAAAGAACAAGACTCCCTAATATTAAGGCTTTATTTGTTGTAGGAGCTAACGAAGGCATTTTGCCGTCTAATAATACGGAAACAAAGGGAGTTTTTACAGACAGAGAAATTCAGGCGCTTGAGGAAGCCGGTGCAGAGCTTTCACATACCGGTGCAAGGCTTGCTTTTGAAGAACAGTATTTAATATATATGGGTATAACTAAACCTTCGGAACAGCTTTATATATGCAGAAATATGACTGACGGAAGCGGAAGAGAAACACGGCCGTCATCTGTTATAGCACGGCTTGAAAATATATTTCCAGCCATTGAGCATAGAGTATTCAATAATAATTCACTAAAATCAATTGACAGGCCAATTCCGGTTCTTCACAGGCTAGGAAAGGGACTGGCTGACGGAGAGGCTCTTTGGGAGGAGACTGGTGAATGGCTGATAAACAGTACTGAATACAGTGGACGTGCTTTAATGATTAAAAAGGGTACTGAGCTTAAAAATATTGAATGCAGGCTAAGCTTAGCAAATTTGAGAAAGCTCTATGGAGGAAAGCTGTATACAAGCGTATCACGTCTTGAAACATTTGCGGAGTGTCCGTTTTATTACTTTGCAAGATATTCTTTAGGAGCTAAACCAAGAAGGGTATATGAAATTCAGACTCCGGACCTGGGTTCTCTTTTTCATGAGGTTCTCGAGAAATTCACTTTAGATATGAAATCGAAAGGGCTTACATGGCAGACTATAACTGAAGAGGAAGCAAAGGAAATGACCGAAAATGCTGTTGATGAGCTTGCGCCTGATATGGGAAGCCGAATACTTTTGAGCACAGCGGCCCATACTTATATGCTTAAACGTATTAAGCGGATAACGCAAAGAGCTGTATCTGTTTTAAAAAAGCACATGAACAGGGGAAAGTTTGAAACACTTGGAAGTGAGATTACCTTTGGAAGCGGGGAATTGCCTGCTATAGCTATAACAATGCCTGACGGAAATGAACTTCTTCTGAAAGGCAAAATTGACAGGGTTGATATCTATCGCAAGGACGGAAGCGGATATATAAAAATAATAGATTATAAATCAGGGCGAAAGGATTTTAACCTGTCAGACATTTATTACGGACTGCAGCTGCAGCTGCTTTTATATATGGATGCATTTATAAAAACAGGAAAAATTTTAACACGTGATGAGCCTCAGGTAGGTGGTGCGTTCTATTTCAGAATTATGGACCCTGTTATTAAAGCGGCTGATTTAAAGGGAAACGATCCCGAAACAGTGCTTTTCAGACAGTTTTGCATGACAGGCCTGGCATGCAATGAGCCTGAAGTTTTAGAGGCTCTTGATGAAGCGATAGAAGAAAGCGGAAAATCCGAAATATTAAATGTGTCAAAAAAGAAGGACGGAAGTATAAGCGGTTCTGCGGTTGAACGTGATAAATATGACAAGCTTATGGAGTATGCCGCACAGAAGGCCGGTGAGCTTGGCAAAGAGATTTCTGAAGGAAATGTAAGCATAAGTCCTGTCATAAATGGCAACGTAACGCCATGTGACTTCTGTGATTACAAGACAGTATGCTGCTTTGACAAAAAGAATGGCAATAAGCCAAGGAAGCTTAAGCGACTTACAGCGGACGAGGTTTGGAGTATGGTCTTGTCAGGCAAATGAAGGCAAAAAGTTTTATATTAGAGAGATGCTTAGTGATTATGTATATATTTTAACACAATAGTTGGTCGTTTGTTACAAAACAAACATTTAACGATTATGTTAAAATGACATAAAATAAATTATATAAATAGCCGGTTTTTTGTAACTACTGGTATATTTGCTTAAAAAAGCATAAAATATAGACCTGTTTAATCAATAAATATGTTTAATAATGCTATGGAATGATATAAGGGATAATGATATACTAGCAGTATCAAATAAACAAACACTTGTTTAATATATGGATGTGTTTGGAGGCGGTAAATATGAAAAATATTTCAAATATATTGTTACTTATAATCTCTCTTCTTTTTATTGTGACAGGAATGGCGATTATTCCAATGGCAGCGTCAATACAAAATCTTGCCTTTGTAGTTATGACTTTGCTGATTATTGGAATATTCGGCATAATTAGATTCATAGCTCATAAAACAGCAATGAGATAACTGTCACAACGACAAGCTTGGGCCTGTGTAATTTATTACACAGGCCTTTTTTGATAATTCAGGAATATACATATACTTATAAAATTTTTCAGTAATAGAATAAATTAATAAAATTTTATAACCAAATTTTCATTGACATTATTGTTTGAGGGGATTATTAACAAAATTACTGGTAGTACCAATAAATCTATTTAGTCAAAAGTGTATCAATAAAAAAACAATCTAATTTGTTTTATATAAAGACTATAAATTATTAAAATATATCAGTATATATAATGTGCATTTTTAGCAAATTCCACAAAGGAGTATTTGTGTACATCGTATAAATGAATTTGACATTTAACATTTTTTTACGTATAATTTGGTGTGAAGATTTAGTATTAAAAAGTAGCGTTTATACTTTAGTGATACTGTAAATTACTATTAATTTCATAGTGATGAAGGTAATAATATTTGATATTATTCGGTATGTACACCGATAATATATATTAAAAGTTAATGCAAAAGAGGTGAGGAAAGAATGGCGTTAGACATTATAAAGGATATTGTTGAGGCTGAAGCCAAGGCTGACGAGATGATTAAAAACGCTGAGGCTGAAGCGGCGTCACTCAAAGCGGAGGCAGAAAAGAAGGGCGCAGCAATTATTGCTGAGGTCAGACAAAAATCCAAGGCTGAGCTAAATGCTGCAGCAGATGTGGCCGTCAGTGAAAGCAGTGGGGCTGTAGCTGAAATTGCCGAACAAGCTGAACTTGATTGCAGAAAAGTTAAAGAAAAAGCTTCTCTGAAAAAAGAAGAAGCAGTCAAAGCTGTAATTGGAAAGGTTGTGGGAATCAATGGCAATAGTTGAGATGAGTAAGCTTTCTGTTATTTGTCTGAACAGCCAGAAGAAGAGGTTTATTAAAGAATTGATGGATTTGGGTGTTGTAGAAATAAACAAGCCATCGGGCAATTCTTTGGATAATCCCATACCTGAGGGTACTTTTATAGCAAATAACAGTGCAGAGGTTTCTCACCTTGATGCACAGATAGCCGCATTTGGAGCAGCGCTTGAAACCCTTGACAGTTATGACCAGGGGAAAAAACCGCTTTTCAAAACAAGGAAGGAAGTCACAGTGGATGACTTTATTAAGGAAGTAGACGTCAATCAGGACTCAGCAAAGCATATATCCGAAGAAGCAAGTGCGTTGGTTAAAAGGGTTGCTGAGGCTAAAAATGAGATAAATAGATTGGCTCTCCTTATTAAAGGGCTTGAACCATGGAAGGAACTGGATTTGCCATTAAATGAAACAGGCACGAAAACTTCGGCTGTTTTCATGGGGGTTGTTCCTGTAAAAACAAACTATGACGTTCTTTTAAACACAGTTTTGGAAGAAGCTCCGTCGGCAGTTGTACAGAAAGTAAGCTCTGATAAAACTCAGACATATCTCTGTCTTATCTGTCTGAAAGACGAGAAATCCAAGGTTTTGGAATCACTGAAACAATTCAGTTTTACATCTGTTTCATTAAGCGAAAATAACGGGACTGCTGAAGAGGCAATTCAAGCTTATGAAAAGAAAATAGCAGCTCTAAAGGACGAAATCAGCGCTAATGAGGATCGTTTGAAGGAACTTGTAAAGCATAAGGAAAAAATTGAATATGCTTATGATGACCTTTTGCTGAAAAGAGACAGGGCAAAGGCCATAGGCGATATGATAAATACAAAAAAAGTGTTTTGTTTTGACGGATGGATTCCTACCGGTTCGTCTGAAACCGTTAAAAAACTTCTTGATAAGCATGAGTGCTATTACGAAATCAGTGAACCAATCAAAAACGAGGAAACGCCGATACTACTTAAAAATAATAAATTTGCATCTCCATTTGAGGCAGTCACAGAGATGTACAGTATGCCGTTAGCGACAGAGGTTGACCCAACGCCTATTATGGCTCCGTTTTATTTCCTGTTCTTCGGACTTATGCTTTCAGATGCGGCCTACGGTATAATACTGTCGGTAGCATGTTTTGCTCTTTCTAAGAAGTTTAAATTTGAAGGAACAATGAAAAAAATGATAACAATGTTCTTCTGGTGCGGTATTTCTACATTCTTCTGGGGTGTGCTTTTTGGAGGCTGGTTTGGAGATGCATTGACAGTATTTTCGACTACATTCCTTGGCAGAGAGATTACGATTAATCCTGTATGGATTGACCCTTTAAAAGAACCTATGACGCTTTTAATATTCTCGTTAATACTTGGAGCAATCCATATGTTTGTGGGAATGGGTATGCAGGCATATATGCTTATTAAAGACAAAAAGCCATGGGACGCACTCTTTGACATAGGTTTATGGTACCTGCTTCTTATTGGCCTTGTGCTTTTTGGAGTAGGCTCAATGATGACACCGGCTCTTTCATCTATAGGAAAATGGATGGCGATTATCGGAGCGGTTGGAATAATTGTAACTGGAGGCCGTAATAAAAAGGGCTTTGGAAAAATTACAGGAGGCTTTGGAAGTCTGTATGGTATAACAAGCTACCTCTCGGATGTACTTTCATATTCAAGGCTTCTTGCACTTGGACTTGCAACCGGAGTTGTTGCTAAGGTTGTTAATATACTTGGCTCGCTTGCGGGCAGCGGTATTGTTGGAATAATTGTATTTATAGCCGTATTCCTGTTTGGCACGGTATTTAATTTGGCGATTAATGCACTTGGTGCATACGTTCATTCCTGCCGACTTCAATACGTAGAGTTTTTCGGTAAATTTTATTCGGGAGGCGGAAGAGCCTTTTCCCCGTTATCCGGAAAGACCAAATTCTTTAAAATTATAAATAAGGAGGATAAATGATATGGTAGAGACATTATTAAGCGGTGGAGTTTTAGCATGTTTGGGAGCTGCATTTGCAGCCGGACTTGCGGGCATTGGCAGTGCGGTAGGTGTTGGTATTGCCGGTCAGGCTGCCGCAGGAGTTGTTTCGGAGGACCCCAATAAGTTTTCAAAGGTACTTGTTCTTCAGGTTCTTCCTGGTACACAGGGTATTTATGGACTTCTTATTGCATTCATTATAATGGTTAAAATAGGCCTTCTTGGAGGAGACGGAATGGTTGACCTCACAGTCGCTCAGGGTGCGTCAATATTTGCAGCATCTATACCTATGGGCATTGTTGGCCTTATATCAGCAATTTATCAGGGCAGAGCAGCAGCTTCAGGTATCATGCTTGTAGGCAAAAAGCCTAATGAGCTTTCAAAGGGTATGCTTTTCGCTGCTATGGTTGAGACATACGCAGTTCTTGCGCTCCTTGTTTCATTCCTTATGATCAACAGCATCCAGTTATAATTAATAGAAGAAAAGGAGGATACTCCTATGAATGATGGCAAAATTATTATTGATAAGATAATAGCCGATGCTGATGAGTCCGTTAAGAATATTTTATCGGAGGCAAGAAATGCAGCCGACGCCATAATTAGTGAAGCAGAGGAAAAAGCTGCTAGGGAGAAAGCCAAAAATGACAAGCTAGTTGCCGAGGAAAAGGAAAAAGTAACGGCTAAACAGATTTCAGGAGCAGAAATGCAGGCAAAAAAGGCTGTGCTTGCTCAGAAACAGCTATTGCTGGAAGAGGTAATAGAGGAAGCCGAAAAAAGACTTATTAACCTTCCTGACGATGAATATGTCAAGGTTATAGGAAACATGCTTAACAGCATAGATAAGAGCTTGGGAACAGAAGTTATTGTTGCCAAAAGGGATAAGGAAAGACTTTCTGAGGTGATTTCCGAAAAAGGCTTTACACTTTCCGAGCGAACAGCGGACATCAAAGGCGGCATAATCATCAGAAACGGAGATATTGAATATAATTATTCATTCGGTTCGATAATCACTATTGAAAAAGAAGACATACAGCAAATCGCAGCAAAAATACTTTTTGAGTAAGGGAGGGGTATATATGTCAAAACATAAGATTTACCCTTTCGCTGTTGCGGCGGTTCGTTCAATGGAAAACAATCTTATACCAAAGGATAGGCTGATGCAGATGGCTGACGCAGCTACGGCTGAGGACGCTTTGAGAATATTGACGGACAGCGGATACGGAGAACTCGCTCCAGGCGAAATTCATAATTTTGAAGAGCTTTTGTCCGCACATTTAACTGAAGTTTACAAATCTCTTGCGGGGCTTACTCCAGAGGAAAAGCTTATAGATGTTTTTCTTTATAAAAATGATTACCATAATATAAAAGTACTTATAAAGCAGGAGCTGTCAGGCGTAAACGGCGATGCGTATCTCATTAACGGAGGTACGATACCTCTTGAGAGGCTGAAAGAAGCGTTTTCTGAAAGAAAGTTTACAGACTTTCAGGAGATAGACCCAAAGGCCGTTAACGAGGCAATGGAAGCCTATGCTAAGACTAGAGACGGCAGATATATAGACCTTATACTTGATAAGGCATGCTTTAACAGTATGTCTCAGGCTGCTGAAAAAACTAAAAACGATTATATTATCGGATACGTTATCAGGCTTGCCGACGTGACAAATATTAAAACATTTGTAAGAGTGAAGAGGCTTGGCAAAAGCTTTAAACTATTTGAAGAAGCATATGTTCCGGGCGGAAGCATAGATGTTGAGGCATTTCGCAGAGCGGACGAAAGCGACAGTCCTGCGGGTGTATTAAGTGGTACAGGATATGGTCAGGTTTGCGAGAATTGTATGACATCAAGCTTTACAAAGTTTGAGAAGGACTGTGACGATTATTTAATGTCGTATGTTAAGGACGCAAAATATAAATCTCTTACGCCTGAACCTATTGTTGGATATATTCTTGCTAAGGAAACAGAGGTAAAGTGCGTAAGGATAATTATGAGCTGTAAGCTTAATGACATCGATGCAGACACAATAAAGGAGAGGGTGAGGGAAGCGTATGTCTAAAGTAGGAATTATAGGCGATAAAGACAGCATAATGGGTTTCCTTGCTCTCGGTATAGACACATTCCCTGCCTATGAGGCTGATGAGATTAAAAAAACAATCCACAGGCTCGTTGAAGAGGATTATGCTATCATATATATAACCGAACAGGCAAGTCTTCTTGCAAAGGACTTTATAGCGAGATATAAAGATAATCCGCTTCCGGCTATTATCGTTATTCCCGGTGTAGGCGGCAGCATGGGGCTTGGCATGAATGAAATCAGAGAATCCAGTAAACGTGCGGTTGGCGTGGATATTCTGTTTAATGACTGAGAGTGAGGTTGAAGATAAAAATGAAGACAGGTACAGTTGTAAAAGTCTCAGGCCCCCTTGTTATTGCAGAGGGAATGAGAAATGCAAATATGTTTGACGTTGTACGTGTTTCCAATAAGCATCTGATAGGCGAAATTATTGAGATGCACGGAGACAGAGCGTCAATTCAGGTATATGAGGAAACAAGCGGATTGGGTCCCGGCGAAACTGTAGTATCTACAGGAATGCCGATGAGTGTTGAGCTTGGACCGGGTCTTATTTCCACTATTTATGATGGTATCCAGCGTCCGCTGGAGAGCCTTTACAGAGTAAGCGGAAATAACATTCAAAGAGGCGTAGAGGTTCCTTCGCTTGACAGAGAAAAGAAATGGGACTTTGTTCCCCAGAAGACTGTCGGCGATAAGGTTGTTGCCGGAGATATATTCGGCGTTGTACAGGAGACTCCTGTTGTTGAATGCCGTATTATGGTTCCATGGGGACTTAACGGAACAATAAAGGAGATTAAAGAGGGAAGCTTTACGATTGAAGAAACAGTTGCAGTTATTACTGATGAAAACGGTAATGACGTTCCTGTAACAATGATGCAGAGATGGCCCGTTCGAAAAGAAAGACCATATAAAGAAAAAAGAACGCCGGATACACTCCTTGTAACGGGACAGCGTGTAATTGACACATTTTTCCCCATAACAAAAGGTGGTGTCGCCGCAATTCCTGGTCCGTTCGGAAGCGGAAAAACAGTTACTCAGCATCAGCTTGCTAAATGGTCAGACGCAGATATAGTAGTTTATATAGGCTGCGGCGAGCGTGGCAATGAGATGACAGACGTTCTTAATGAGTTCCCTGAACTTAAGGACCCAAGAACCGGCGAGTCACTTATGCAGAGAACAGTCCTTATAGCCAACACATCAGATATGCCAGTTGCTGCACGAGAGGCATCCATTTATACTGGTATAACAATAGCGGAGTATTTCAGAGATATGGGATACAGCGTAGCGCTTATGGCAGATTCAACATCCCGCTGGGCAGAAGCTCTTCGTGAAATGAGCGGACGTCTTGAGGAAATGCCG